>NZ_DATCSY010000354.1:0-10731 GCF_036568245.1 Rheinheimera sp.
GTGAAGTGATCACGGAGGATGTGCTCGACAGTGAAAACTGGTTACTCAGTGCCCGGGTTGGTGTGCTGAGTATCGAAGATTTCGGCAGCAGCGCGCTGGCGTCGGTGCAGCTGACATATCACATCAACGAGGATTTTTATCTGGCCGCGGATTACGCCATGGCAAAAGCCGGCCGGACCTCGTTTGAGGAATTAAGCGGTGCAGCGCCACTGTTAACTGACAACGAACGTGAGTGGCGCTATTACGGTGGTCAGCTCGGTTACATGCTGTTACCGGGCGAAGTGTTTTTAAGCCGTGATTATGCAATGAACAGTGGTTTGTCAGTGTTTGCCGGTGCCGGTAATGTCGATTTTGCCGGTGATAAAGTGTTTGCTATGCAGTTTGGCAGCCAGTTCAGGCTTTACGCCACCGACTGGCTGGCGGTGGAGCTGACTTTTAGCGACTACGTGTTTGAAACGACGATACTGGCACGCAGCAAAACAACGCATAACCTGGCATTGGCGCTGGGCGTAGCGGTGTATTTTTAGCTGCAGCTGGTCAGCATCAGGTAGTAAAGAGGTAAGCATGAAACGATTT
This sequence comes from Rheinheimera sp., assembly GCF_036568245.1. GTDB lineage: Bacteria > Pseudomonadota > Gammaproteobacteria > Enterobacterales > Alteromonadaceae > Alishewanella. Next base: position 577 of record NZ_DATCSY010000354.1, read on the forward strand.
ATTCAATACAGCGCACTGGCGCTAGCTCTGGCAATCAATGGCGTTGCGGCAGCAGAGCAGGCGCCGGATTTTACGCTGAAAGCTATCGATGGCAATAACCTGCGCCTGGCTGAACAACGCGGCGACATTATGCTGATTAACTTCTGGGCCAGCTGGTGTGGCCCCTGTATTCAGGAAATGCCGCAGCTGGATAAATTGGCACAAAAGTACCAGCCGCTTGGTGTGCAGGTGTGGGGTGTCAATGTAGAAAGCGATAGCAGTGCAGCTAAAGCGTATCTGAATAAGGTCAGTGTCGGTTTTCCTATTTTGCTGGATCAGGACAACGCGGTGTCCAAAGCCTATCAGGTGGAGGCAATGCCAACCACAGTGATCCTGGATAAAGACGGTCAGGTGCGCAGTGTGCACCGGGGTTATAAACCCGGGGTTGAGAAAAAATATGAAGAAGATATTAAAGGCCTGCTGCGTGAGTAAGCACTGGCTAATGGCAGGCGCAACCCTGTTGTTACTGCCGGGTTGTGCGACGCTGGAGCCTTGGGTTAAGCCGTACGAGCGTGACAAGTTGGCTGATCCTATTATGGCGTTTGGCCGTCATCCGGTTGCGCAGCAGCATATAGCGCATGTACGCGATTCGCGTGAGGCCGCCAAAGGCGCAAATGGCAGCGGGGGCGGTGGTTGTGGCTGTAATTAGACTGCTGATATCGCTACTGCTTATCTGTGGTGCTGCGGCGCAAGCGGCAATACTGCCACAGGACCGGGCGGATCTGATGTACCACTCCTATCAGGGCGGTGGCGTCTCTATTGACGGCCCGGCCGTGATGCTGCGAAAAAAAGCCGGCCAGTCGGTATCAGTATCGGCTTACTATTATGTCGATACCGTGTCTGGTGCCTCAGTTGATGTGCAGGCAACTGCTTCTGCCTACAGTGAAACCCGGCAGGAGAAACGCTTAGGCGTCGATTATCTGGCCGGTAACAGTATTCTCAGCGCCAACTATGCGCAAAGTGACGAAGACGACTACAACGCCAAATCGATAAGCTTTGCCATTTCACACGATACCTTTGGCGGCATGACTACCCTGAGCCTGGAAGCCGGGCTTGGCGATGATGAAGTCGGCCGCAACGGCGATGACAGTTTCAGTGAAAGTGTAAAGCGGTACAACTATAAACTCGGCTGGACTCAGGTGCTGAGCAGCAGCTGGATAGCGGCGCTGAATATGCAGGTTGACCTGGATGAAGGCTTCTTAAATAACCCTTACCGCAGTGTGCGTTACCGGGATGTCGCCGACCCGCGGGGGTATGCCTATCAGCGCGAGGTTTATCCTGACACCCGTAATGCCTTCGCGCTGTCGCTGGTGAATAAAGTGTACCTGCCTTACCGGGCCGCGCTCAGTGTTAACCTGCGGCATTACCAGGACAGCTGGGATATCCGCGCGCTGGACGCCGAGGTGGAGTATGTGCACCCGTTAACACAACAGTGGACGCTGGAAGGTAAGCTGCGTTGGTATAGTCAGGGCCAGGCCGATTTTTACCGCGACTTATTTGATTTTGCCAGCCAGCAGAATTTTATGGCACGCGATAAAGAGTTAAGCGAGTTTAACAATCTGACGCTAGGTATCGGCGCCAGTTATGCTTTGCCGGTGTGGGGTTTCTGGCCTGAGGCAACACCGGAGCTGACGCTGCAGTGGGATCATATTCGTTTTAATTACAAAAACTTTCGTAATGTCACAGTAACAGATGCAGAGGCCGGATTGGAGCCTTTGTACCGGCTGGATGCCAATGTGATACGGGCGTTTTTCAGCCTTTACTTTTAGCGGGGCGTCATCATGAGAGTGCTATTGTGTAGCGGATTAATGTGGCTGAGCCTGTTGGCCAGTGCCGAAACAGCACCGGTCAGCGATCAGCTGGAGCAGCTAAAGCAGCAGGTTATTCAGCTGAACCGCGAGCTGTTTCTGTTAGAGGAAGAATTACTGTTTCCACCACAAACCCAGCTGGCAGTGTTTTTATCAGCGGATACCGGGCAGTTTTTTCAGCTGGATAGCGTAGAGCTTATTCTGAACGATAAACCGGTTGGTGCGCATTTATATACAGCACAGCAATGGGAGGCCCTAAAACGCGGTGCCATTCAGCCTTTGTACAAAGGTAATGTGAAAGCCGGCGAGCACAACCTTACCGCCGTATTTGTTGGCAAAGGACCGGATAACCGCGATTACCGCCGGGCAGTGAATTATCGTTTTGCCAAGGCTGACGATGCAGTCTTACTGGAGCTGCAAATTAACGATCGCAGCAGCGATTACCAACCCGATTTTGTTGTGCAGCCATGGTCAAACGACTGAGTTGTGTCTTGCTGTTGCTGCTGACGCCGCCACTTCCGCTGGCTGCCGCATCAGTGCAGACAACATTAGCAACCGCACCAATTGCCGAGCGGCATTATCGTCAGGCAGCCTGGTCGTTTTATCTGCAGCAGCCAGCGCAGGCGCTGGAAACGCTGCAACTGGCATCGCAGCATGACGCCAGAACCCGTTTACTGGAAGCCGGTTTATATTTACAACTGAGTATGCCACAACATGCTATCGCGCTGATTGATACGGTGTTAAGCGACACCGCGGCCAGCCCCGGTGCCTTGCCACAAGCGCTGAAAAATGTGGCACTGTTGCAGTTTGCCCGCTATCAGCTGGAGCAAGGTGATAAAGCCCAGGCCAGAGCATATTTGCAGCAGGTACAAATCACTGCAGATCACGCCTGGTTGGGCCAACAGCTGTTGCTGGAACAACTGATAAACTGGCCTGACATTACACTGCCGTCGGCACCGGAGTTTGAGCGGTTAAGCCAACAGCCGGAAATGCCTTATATCATCAGCAATCAGGCGCTGGTGCTGGCGCAAACCGACCAGTCTGACGTGGCGCTTGACTGGCTGGCGCAGCTCCAACAGCAGGTAAGAACCAGTGAAGGACAAGGTTTCTGGCAGTTACTGTTCAGTGGTCAGTGGCGTTTGCTGACAGAGCCTGAAGGTTTTATTTATCCTGATGAAGAGCGCGAAGCGCTGTCCGATTATGTCTCTCTGACTCAGGCCCAACTGCACATTCAGCGTCAGGAGTTTGCCGCCGCTGATGCCATTTTGAGTAACTTCGCTGCAGATAGCGTGCTAAACCGTAATGCATTGCAGCTGTACAGCCATATTCTGACCGAGCAGCGCCATGTACCATCATTGCTGGCAGTACTGCAGCAGCAGATCCGGCTGCAGCCTTTCAGTCACACGGCCTGGCTGGCGGCCACCCGCATTGGTGAGCAACTGGAGCGCGTGCTGCAGGTTGATGATGCGCTGGGAGCTTATCGCTGGGCCGATCAATATTACCTGCAGCAAGCGCAGCAAATGCAGCAACAGGCCCGCCCGGTTGAGGTGAGCCAGCTACAGCAAGGGTTATCAGGCTGGCAGGAATTACAAATCAATAATGACAGCCAGCTGTTTCATTTACAGCAGGCTATTCTCTCTGTGCAGCAACATTTAACGGCGGCAGCCCAGCGCCAGCAGCGTCTGACACAACTTCAGGACGTGACAAACCTGAAACTGGCACAGCAGCAGCAATTACTCAGCACCCGCCTGCCACAGCTGCACCAGCAGCGTGATGCGCTACAGCAACAATTCAGCCAGCTGCAGCAACAGATAACTGCTGCCGAGCAACAGCCGATGTCAGTATCACTTTGGCATGGCCAGCCTTATCAGCAACTGCAGCGGCTGAGCCGTGCTGAACAGCGCCTGGCGCTGCTTAAACAACAGCAGCAACCGCTTAACAATTACCCCCAGCGGCTTGAACGCCTGCGCGGCTTGCTGCAATGGCAGTACAGCAACAGCGAAGCCGAGCGCCACTGGCAGCGGCAAAAACAACTGCGGCAAACGGCGGATGTTCTGGCACAGCTTGAGCAGCAGATGGCTGCACTGGCGCGGCAGGGAAACAAAACCGAACGGTTACAGCAGGTTCAGCTTCGCCTTGGCCAGCTGAGCAACAATCAGCAACAGCTGAATCTGGCGCTGCTGAGCAAACAGCAGCAATTACTGGCTGAGCTGAACCAGCAATTGCAGCAACGGTTACAGCAACAACTGGCTCGGCTGAACGATTTACAGCGGCACAATAAAGAATCGATGGCGCGGGTGATGGAGCGGGTGTTACTCCAAAGTGGTACCAATAAAAACGGAGCCAGCTTATGAGTTCAACCGTTCGCAACATCGCTAAGCGTTATCCGCTGACGATGCTGTGGCTGTGTTGTGCGGCGCTGTTACCCGGTTGCAGTATGGTAACCGATACTGCAACGCGGCCGCGGCTGGCTGATTTACCGGCATTTGACCGCAGTATGCTGCTGACGCCGCCAGAGGTGAATGAGCAGCAGCTCGACCTGCTATATCAGCAGATCCTGACACTGCAACCGGCACCACAGACACGGCAGAAAATTCTGTACCGGTTGTCGCAGATGCATACCCGACAGCTGGAGCAACTGGAGTTGCCTCACGCACAGGAGCGCGAGGCGCTGCAGCAGCTTATCGCACGGTATCGGCAATTGCTGACAGAGTATCCGGCCGATCCAAATAACGAACTTATCCGTTATCAGTTGGCGCGCAGCTATGATCTGCTCGGGCAGCAACAAGCCAGCCTCGAGCAGCTGAATACCTTGTTACAGCAGTACCCGCAGTCAGATTTTGCGGCTGAAGTCTGGTTTCGTAAAGCCGACATTCACTATGCGCTAAGCCAGTACCAGCAGGCACTATCGGCGTATCTTGCCGTGCTGGGGAAAAAGGATGCCTCGCTGGAGCAGCATGCCCGCTATATGGCGGGCTGGAGCTATTTTAAGCTGCAAGAATTTGAGCAGGCAGATGAGCAGTTTTTGCGGGTGCTGGATCACAGTTACACTGAGCTGCTGCTGACGGAGCAGCAACAGCCGCAGCAAAGTTTGCGCGATGAAGTCCTGCAAACCCTGAGTATTTCGCTCAGTTATCAGCAGCAGGGCCACAGTTTACAGGCACTGCTGGCACGGGTGCCTTACCCACCAGGGCAGCGGCCGTTACTGATGGTGGCTGAACTGTATCAGCAACTGGCCGATTTTCTGGCAGAGAAAAAGCTGCTTGCAGCCAGCCTGGAGACCTATCAGCTGTTTATTAATCAGTACCCTGATACGCTGCTCGCTGCACAGTTTCAGTTGAAGCTTATCCGCCATTATCTGGACGATGCTGATGCCACACAAGCGCAGGCGGCCCAGCTGCGCTATATCGAATTGTTTGGCCCGGGCTCGCAATTCTGGCAACGGGCGACACTCAGCGAACTGGCCGAAACTACGCCGCCGCTGTTGCAATACCTGGACTATTTTGCCCGTAACCGCTATGCCAGTGCGTTAACATTAGGTGGGCAGGCACGGCAGCAGGCGTTTGCCGACGTAGTGCCTTTGTGGCAAAAGATGCTGACAGTGCTCGATGAGCCGTCATGGCAAAAACAGCAGGCCGCCAGTGGCTATTCAGCCGCTGACATCCGCTATCTGCTGGCGGAGTCCTACGCCGGTGCTGCCTTGCAAGACGAGGCGCTGGCGCTTTACACCCAGCTTGGCTTTGTAGCGACAGCGCAGGGCACGTTATTCACGGCGCAAGATGCCGCCTACAAAGCCTTGCTGCTCAGTGAAAAACTGGCAGCGCCGCATGACAGCACAGCACAGCGTCACTGGCAGCTGCAAACTGACTTTGTCAAAGTGCACAATACACATCCGGCAGCGCAGCAGGTTGCATTGCAGCAATTGCAGCAGCGCTACAGTGAGCAGGATTACTATGGCGTGCTTCAGCACAGCACAGCTGTCACGGACTGGCCGGTGCATGCACAAAGCCAACCGGCCTTGGTGCAGGAAGCCCGGTTTTTGCATAGCCAAAGTGAACTGGCATTAAAACAGTATGCGAGTGCTGAGCACAGTATCAGCGCACTGCTGAGTCAAAGTGCAGCTGAACTCAGCACCGACAGGCGTAAATTGCTGACTGAGCAACTGGCCTCGAGTATTTATCAGCAAGCGCAACAGCCTGATGCGCCGCTTGACGCGGTAAAACAGCATCTGCAGCGGTTACAGCGTGTGCTACCGGACTCGCCATACCATGAAGCCGCCGCTTACCAGCAAGTTGAGATCGCACGTAGTGCTGGTGACTACGCGGCTGCAATCAGCTTACTGACCGCCTTTTTGCAGCGCTATCCGGATACGGAGAGGACAAGCACCGCCAAGGCGCAACTACTCGACAGCTATGAGCAGGCGCAGCAGTGGGATAAAGCCGCCGCTGAACTGGCCAGAGTGGCCGCAGAAAGTAACGATCCAGAGCAGCAGCGCGAAGCGCTGTATCTGGCTGCACAGTACTATCAGCGCAGTGGTGACAATGCACGGGCGTTGGATAGCTGGCGCAGCTATGCCAACCGTTATCCGCAGCCGCACCTGCTGGCGCAGGAGGCGCGGCTGCAGTTGGTCCAGCTGTATCAACTGCAGCAGGATCTGTACCGGCAGAATTTCTGGCGCGACAAAATTGCGGTGTTCGAAAAACAAAACGCGGCCCAGGGTAACGAACGTAGCCGTTATCTGGCGGCACAGGCGCTGCTGGAACTGGGCCGGCATGAAAGTAGCTTGTTTGCCAAGATAAAACTGAGCCATCCACTGAAACAAAGTCTGCAGAAAAAACGCCAGCATATGAGTGCCGCGATAAAGCACTATGAGCAAAGTATGCAATACGGCATCGCTAGCCTGTTAACCGAAGCGCAATTTCACGTTGGCGAGTTATATCAGCAGATGGCAGCTGCGCTGTTGGCCTCAGACCGGCCCAAAGGCTTGGATGCGCTGGCGCTGGAAGAGTATGAGTTGCTGCTGCAAGAGCAGGCTTACCCGTTTGAAGAACAGGCGATAGCCATCTACCAGCAAAATAGTCGTTTAACCCAGCAGCAGGTGTGGGATCAGTGGGTACAGCAGAGTTTTCAGCGCCTGGCTGCACTGCTACCTGCCCGGTTTGATAAAACAGAAGCTTACAGTGGGGTAGCAGAAGATGCATATTAGGTCTCTGCTTGGCACCGCGCTATTGCTGTTGCTGAACGCTTGCAGCCAGCTACCTGCACCTACTGTGTCAGCGCCCGCAGCTGCGCAACAGCAGGCAGTAACAGCAGTCGCCGCACTTAGTGATATTGAGCAGCAGCAATTTAATCAGGCCAAAGCCCTGTTACTGGCAGGGGACTACGCCGCGGCGGCGGTATTACTGCAACCGCTGGCGACTGCGGTACCTGCCGCTTCTGGCGTCGGCTACAACCTGGCGTTGGCACAGTGGCACAGTGGCAATATTGACGGCGCACAACAAAGCTTACTGCAGGTGGTCGGCGTGGCAGGTCATTACACTGCTGCGCATAATTTACTTGGCGTACTGGCGCGGCAACAGGGCAATTTCCGCCAGGCCGAACGGCACTTTCAACGCGCGTTGCAAGCCGATGCCAGCTACGCCATCGCACATAAAAACCTGGCTTTTTTATACGAGCTGTATCTGGGCGAGCTGTTACAGGCGCACTACCACTATAAGCAGTATTACCAGTTGACGCAGGACGAACAGGCCAAAGGTTGGCTGGCCCTGCTTGAACAACAACTGTCACAGGAGCAGCCGGATGAACAAACTGATTTATAACGCGTTGCTGGGCACTATCAGCCTGTTTGCTTTGCTGGCTCAGGCCCAGCAGCCAGCACCAGTGCAGGTTGAAAGCACCATCCGTGGTAATCAGGAGCAGCCCAAAACGATTTATGTGCTGCCCTGGCAAAGTCCGGTCAGTGTGATCCGCATACCTGGCCAACCGCTGCCGCAACAGCAGCTGGGTATGTCACCGCTGGATCGGCAGCAGTTTTTACGTTTTATCGCAACACAACAAGGTGCAGCAGCGCCGCTGACATCGCAGGCAGTTAACCCACAAAAGCAATAAGAGGATGTTTTTCATGGATTTTATAAACGGCATAGTACGGTTTTTGCAGGAAGGCGGCGTATTTATTTACCCGATAGCCTTTATCCTGGTGCTTGGCATCGTGATTGCCGTTGAACGCTGGTGGTTTTTGCGCTCGGTTTATGCGGTAAACCAGCGCGCTATGGCACAGGTGCAACCGGCGGTAGCGCAGGCCGATACCCGCCGTATTCTGCAACTGGCTGAAGCCAGCAGCGCACCGTTACTGGCAATGCTGGCCAGTGGTGTCAACCGGCTGCGTTCATCCTCACGCCGTGAAGACATGGAATATGCAATGGAAGAAGTGGTACTGGAATACAGCCTGCGACTGCAAAAGCGCACACCGTTTCTGGCCACACTGGCGAACGTGGCAACCTTACTGGGTTTGCTTGGTACCATTATGGGGCTTATCGCGGCATTTTCCGCCGTCGCCAATGCCGACCCATCAGAAAAAGCCAGTCTGCTGTCGTCCAGTATCTCGGTAGCAATGAATACCACTGCTTTTGGCCTGATCACGGCAATCCCGCTGGTGTTTGTGCATGCGCTGCTGCAGGGCAAAACCGCCAGTATTATCGACACCATGGAAATGGTCGGTATTAAGCTGATGAACAGTATTGCCAAGCAAGCAGATGGTGGTTCGGATGATAAAGCGGCGTAAAGTTCCTCTGGCCGACGCGGAGCTGGACATCACGTCTTTTATGAACCTGATGATCGTGCTGGTGCCGGTATTGTTACTCAGCCTGGTGTTTGCACAGATCCGGGTATTGAATATTCAGCTGCCGCCTTTGACTGAGCAGCAACTACAGCAGGAGCAGGAACAACCACAGCAACTGGAGCTGGAAATTCATGCCGACCGTTTGCGGCTGAACTATCCGGCCGGTGAACCGCTGCGGGTATTTGAACTGACTGACGACGGCAAACTCGACTTTGCCGCGCTGAGCCTGTTTTTGCAGGATCTGAAGCTGACCTTTTCGCAAAAACAAATTGAAAAGCAGGATATCACCATACTGGCGCCGGACGAGCTGGACTACCAGACACTGGTTACTGCCATGGACACCGTGCGCTCGTTCAAAGCCGTGGTGGCCGCTCAGGTGGTAGATGCTGAACTGTTCCCGCAGATCTCGCTTGGGCAGCTGCCGCAGCAGGAGGCCGGACAATGAAAATGTCATTTCGTGCCAAGCGGCTCGACCGGCAAAACCAACGTCTGGCGCAGGCAGGTAAGCTGAACCTGGTTGCTCTGATGGACATTTTTACCATCCTGGTGTTCTTTCTGATGGTAAACCAGTCTGAAGTCAAAGTGCTGCAAAGCAATAAAGACATCAGCCTGCCGCGCTCTGTATCAGAGCAACTGCCGAGCGAAAAAGTCATGCTGACCATTACTGCCAACGGCGTGCTGGTGCAGGGTAAGCCGGTATGGCAGGGCGACTGGCAGCAAGATAGCGATGTCTGGCTGGAAGATCTGACACAGGCGCTGACGGCTGAGCTGACCTATCTGGCTGAGCGCGCTGGCCCGTTAGCGCAAGAGCAGCAGCAACAAGGCCGGGCTCTGACCATTCTTGGCGACGCGGCAACACCTTACGCCGTGCTGCGCCAGTTGATGGCAATCTGCGCCGCAACTGAGTACCGCGATTTATCGCTGGCCGTTGAAGCGACAACCGCTGCGGCAGCGCCAGAGGGGGCATCATGACCACGCTGGCGATTAACCAAGCTGACAGCTGGCAGTTTGAAGATAAACGCTTTTACCGTTTGTTGTGGCTTGGCTTTGCCTTATGGCTGATTTTTGCAGTGCTGGTGCCGGCGTTGAAAGTACCGGAACCCAGCCGTGAGGTGATGGAACAGCTGCCACCGCAGCTGGCAAAAGTGGTACTGGAGCAGCGCAAAGCGCCACCGCCGCCTGAACCAGAGCCGGTAGAGCAGCAGGTGATAGAGCAGCCTAAGCCAGAACCCAAGCCTGAACCGGTGGCGGCTGTCGCCGAACCGGTAAAGCCAGATCCACAACGGGCCAGAGAGCAGGCACAACAAGCCGGGTTGCTGGCGATGCGGGATGATTTAGCCGAGCTCAGGCAGAGTTTTCAGCTTAATAATACGGCGCCGAGTGTGAAAAGCCGCGGCGAGCAACAGGCGACTCAGGTAGATCGTAAATTGCTGCGCAATGAGGCAGACAAAAAGTTTGCCAGCCGTGAAG
>NZ_DATCSY010000355.1:0-3912 GCF_036568245.1 Rheinheimera sp.
CTGATTGGTATTAGCGGCTGGTTTGAAAAGCTGACCCGTCTTATTCCATTGCCACTGGCCAGCGCGATGCTGGCAGGCATTTTACTGCAGTTTGGCTTGAATATTTTTACCTCATTACAAACCCAGTTGCTGCTGGTTGGTTTGATGTGCTTAAGCTACTTACTGGCTAAACGGTTATCGCCGCGCTATGCCATTTTATGGGTGTTAGTGACAGGTTTAGTCACCGTATTGCTGCAAGGTCAGTTCAACTATCAGGCAGTGACGCTAAGCCTGACGACGCCGGTCTGGGTGACACCGCACTGGTCACTGAGTGCTTTACTGGGTGTAGGCTTACCGCTGCTGTTGGTAACGATGGCGTCGCAGAATATTCCGGGCGTTGCGGTGCTGCGCACCAGCGGCTATCAAACGCCGGTTTCGCCACTTATCAGCCATACCGCGCTGTCAACATTGCTGTTGGCGCCCTGGGGCGCATTTTCGATTAATCTGGCGGCCATAACCGCCGCTATCTGTACCGGCAGCGAAGCGCACCCGGATAAAGACAAGCGTTATATTGCCGGCATAGCAGCCGGAGTGTTTTACCTGCTAGCCGGGCTGGCTGGAGCTACTGTTGTCGCCCTGTTTGCGGCCTTACCGCGTGAAATGATCGCCGCTCTTGCCGGGCTTGCGCTGCTTGGCACTATCGGCGCCAATCTGGCAGTAGCCACTACTGAGGGCGAACACCGCGAAGCAGCAGTGGTCACCTTACTGGTTACAGCCAGTGGCGTCAGCTTTTTCGGCGTTGCATCAGCCTTCTGGGGCATAGTTGCCGGTGCGGTCACTCTGCTTATCATCAACGGCTTACGCGGTAAAAACTGATGTTAAAAAAACATCAGCTGTATCAGCAGCTAAAGCAGGATATTCAGCTGCTGCACTGGCTACCGGGTACAGTGTTAACGCAACAACAGCTGGCGCAGCACTATGGCGTCAGCCGTATTGTTGTGCGCGATGTGCAACAAAGCTTGCTCAATGAAGGCTGGTTGCTGGTGCATGGCAAGGCGGGCATGCAGGTGCCGGGGTTTAGCGCAGCAGAAGCCGAAGAGCTATGCCTGCTCAGGCTGCAGCTGGAGCCGCTGGCACTGCAGTTAGCCGCCGCTAACATCAGCTTCAGCCGGCTTGGTCAGGCGGAAGATTTGCTGGCCAGCATTGATGCTGGAACAGCCTTACCGGCCTATCAGCGCAGCGAGCTGAACTGGCAGTTTCATCGTCTGCTGTATCAGGATTGTGCTAAGCCGCACTTGCTGCGTTTACTGGATCAATTGCATCAGCAGGTCTCGCGCTATCTGGGCTATCAGGAACAGGCCCTGGCCTATGCCAGCACCAGTGCAACAGAACACCGCGAGCTCATCAGCTTGCTGCGCGGCGGTAACACCAGCGCCGCCTGCGAATTATTAATTAGCCACATCAGCTCAGCCAGTCAATTGCTGGTGCAATACCTGCAAAAAAACAAGGCGCCATAAGGCGCCTTGTTGGTTATAGCAAGTTGTTATTCCTGAAATAAGGTTTCGATATTCAGGCCCTGATGCGTGACGATTTCACGTAAACGCCGCAGCGCTTCTACCTGAATTTGCCGCACGCGCTCACGGGTTAAGCCGATTTCATGGCCAACATCTTCCAGCGTTGAAGGCTCATAACCCAACAGGCCAAAACGCCTTGCCAGTACCTCACGCTGCTTCGGGTTCAGCTCGTTCAGCCACACCACCAGATGCTGACGGATGTCCTCATCCTGTAGCTCGGTCTCTGGCCCCAGCTCTTTTTCATCCGCTATCACATCAAGCAACTGCTTTTCTGAAGCGCCGGCAACCGGCGTATCAACAGAGGTTATTTTTTCATTTAACTTTAACATCTTACGAACTTCATCTACCGGGCGATCCAGCGCTGAGGCAATCTCTTCCGGCGTGGGTTCGTGGTCGAGCTTTTGCGATAACTCACGTGCGGCACGTAAATAAATATTCAGCTCTTTCACCACGTGGATCGGCAAACGGATAGTGCGGGTCTGGTTCATGATCGCCCGCTCAATGGTCTGGCGGATCCACCAGGTAGCATAGGTAGAAAAACGGAAGCCGCGTTCGGGATCGAATTTTTCTACCGCCCGGATAAGGCCCAGGTTGCCTTCTTCGATGAGGTCAAGCAAGGCTAAACCACGGTTGATATAACGACGGGCTATTTTCACCACCAACCGCAGGTTACTCTCGATCATGCGTTTACGTGCGGCCTGATCGCCTTTTAACGCCAGACGGGAAAAATATACCTCTTCTTCGGCAGACAACAACGGCGAGAAACCTATTTCTCCCAGATAAATCTGCGTGGCATCCATCGCTTTCTGGCTGTCATCGCGGGCAAAAATTTCATCGTTGCTGCTTTCTTCTGCAGCAAGAGCGGCGGCGTCTGGCTCTGACTCGTCGTCAAGTAAGCCTTCTTCAACCAACTCATCTTCTTTAAACTCTAATACATCGTCTTCACTTTTTTGTCCCATATCCTTTCTCCCACGTCTACAGGGTGCTGGGGCTCACCAAGCGCTATCACTTCCATTCCTGATAAAACTTGTGTTTCGTTCTTATTATTGTGGTAAATATTTTAGTGGATCAACCGAGCTGCCCCGGAAACGGATCTCAAAATGCAGGCGGGCATCTGTCGCATCTGTACTACCCAACTCTGCTATACGCTGCCCTGCAGTAACCATTTGCTTTTCGGCAACCAGCAGTTTACGGTTATGAGCGTAGGCACTTAGGTAATCATCATTATGTTTAATGATAATCAGATTACCGTACCCTCTTAACGCATTACCAGCATATACCACCTGACCACTGGCGGCAGCATTAACTCTGTCACCCTCACGCCCGCTGATATCAATGCCCTTGTTGCCCTGTTGCTGATGCGAAAAACCAGAAATAATTTTCCCTTTCACCGGCCACTGCCATTGCACAAGGTTCCCATTCAGGGTAATATTCGCGGTTTTCTTATTTTTGCCTGGTGTTGCCTGAACATAACCGTTTTGATTTTTCGGTGCAACTGCTTTCACCGGTTTTACCGAACTATTTGATTTTGTTTGGCTTGAATTATTCTTATTTGTATTTTTAGCCACAGTTGTAAGCGGTTTCTTTGCGGGCCTGGTGTTCACTGCAGGCTTACCGCTAAGCCTTAATGTCTGATTGGGGTAGATGGTATAAGGGCTGGCAATACCATTTAACGCGGCCAGCTGGCGAACATCTTTACCAGCCCGAAAAGCAATGGAATATAAGGTATCGCCGCGTTGTACTTTATAGCTGTTTGCTGTCAGTGTGCCGCGGTTACGCTGCTGATAAAAGTTCTCCCGCAATTCCAGTGTCGACACCGGGGCAGGTGCTGAACGCGACGAACAGCCCGCCAGCAATGCCGGTAACAGCAATAACAAGGCGCAGCAGCCGCGGCGCCAGAATTGTGTTTGTACTAGATAACTGTTGTCAGAACAACGGATACCCGACTCCTTATTGAACTGATTTTGGCCCTGAGTTTACCACTGGCGGCTTTAACCACTTTTCCAGATTAAGCAAACATAGCATCAGTACTACACCTGCCAGCGCACTGCATAAGGCAAGCAATATATCCGCCTGACCAACAGCACTGGCATACTCCCACGGTGAGTAAAGCTGCTGTTCGTGTTGCCAGGGCCAGATACGGTAAAGCGCACCTATCACTATGCCGATCAGCAATGCCAGGCTGGCGTCGTGATAATGCTTTAATAACCAGTTCAACAACCGGCTAAAGCTTAGTAAGCCTATAATGCAACCAAGCATAAATAATAACAAGACACCCAACTGAAGCTCAGTCACTGCCAGCAATACCGGCGCATACATGCCGGACATCAGTAAAATAAAGCTGCCGGAAATACCTGGC
>NZ_DATCSY010000356.1:0-5713 GCF_036568245.1 Rheinheimera sp.
GATTGGTGTATACGCGAAAGCTCTTGGCGCAGTGCAGTAAATCCGACAACCGGCTGATAAATTCGCCGTCGGAAGAAGATAATGAAATGGCCGTGGGCATGCCAACGGCCATCTCTTTTGCAAAAGTAGGCCCGGAAAATACTGCCAGTGAGACATCATCACCGAGAATATCGCGGGCAACATCCTGCAGTAAACGACCGGTTTCCGGCTCCAGCCCTTTGGTTGCCCATGCCAGGCGGGCATCCGGCTTTAGCAAAGGTTTTATCTGCCGTAAGGTTTCAGCAAAGGCATGACTCGGTACAACCAACAGAATATCTCTGCTGCTTGCAACGGCTTCGGCTAAATCGGCTGTTACCTGTAAGGTATCAGGTAAGCGGATATCCGGCAGATATTTCTGATTCAGGCGCTGCTGCGCCATCTGCGCCATATCCTCTGCATTACGGCCCCACAAACTGATGGTGTTGCCGTTACGGGCCAGACAAATAGCAAGGGCGGTTCCATAGGAGCCCGCCCCTAACACAGCAATAGCAGAAGGCTGCATTGATTAAGCGTCTGCTTTCACGCCCTGAGCTTCAGCCTGACGCTTCTGCACATACTGGGCAAATAAGGCATCAAAGTTAACCGGTGCCAGATTTAATTGCGGGAAAGTACCACGGTTAACCAGGTTAGATACTGCTTCACGAGCATACGGAAACAGTGTATTCGGGCAGAATGAGGCCAGCATGTGTGCCATCTGAGCATCTTCCAGAGGCCCGATAGAAAATATACCTGCCTGCTGCACTTCACATAAAAACGCCGTCTCACCTTCAACAGTCGTCGTTACCGTCAGTGACAAGATAACCTGATATACATTTTCATCCAGCTTTTCACTGCGGGTGTCTAAATCAAGCTTAACTTCCGGCTTCCATTCTTTGCGGAAAATTGCCGGAGCATTTGGCGCTTCAAAAGAAATGTCTTTAACAAAAATACGTTGAATGGCGAAATGTAAGCCCTGCTCTTCTGTTGCAACGCCGTTTGCTTGTTGTTCGGCCATGATAATTCCTAATGTTTAAAGGTTTAATAAAGGGTCAAGTTGTCCGCTTGCATCAAGTGCCAGCATATCGTCGCAGCCACCAATGTGACGGGAATCAATAAATATCTGCGGAACTGTGCTCCGCCCGCCGGCGCGTTCAATCATCTCAGGACGCAACTCTGGTTTTTCGTCAATCCTGATTTCCTGATAGCTGACACCCTTGTTGTCCAAGACAGACTTAGCGCGAACACAATAAGGACAATATGCTTTGGTGTAAATAGTCACTTGCGACATCATTACCTCCTGGTTTTAACGACAGGCAGACTGGCTCCGGTCCAACTTCCCATACCACCTTGCAGCACAGAAACCGAACTGAATCCCTGCTTTAATAAACTGGCTGCCGCTTTTTGCGCTGTCATACCAGCCTGACATACCACGATAATGGGTTCGGCTTTCAGCTTTTCAAGCCCTGCCAGCTGTTGTTTTTCAATATCTGCCATTGGCAAATGGCGGGCGCCGGTAATATGGCCCTTACTAAAATCGGCTTCTGCGCGGATATCAACCACGGTTGCATTTTGCCGGTTCACCAGCATGGTCAGCTCCGTCGGTGTGATCTGCCGGATAGGCGAAAACTTCGATTTCACCCAGCTGGCGATTAACAGCACAAATAACACTACCCAAACTGCGCTTAAAATAGGATGGTTTGTTGCAAACTCGATATACTGCTGCATATTCACTCTACTTATCACTGATAATTTTCCGCGCTGAGTATACTGAGTTTCATAACAGAAAGCAGCCCTGTGCTTGCCGGCTGCGAATATCAGGGCTGGAGAATTGCACAAATTTCGGTAAGATAGCTGCTTGCATTTTCCTCCTTCTCGCTTAAAACACGGAGCTCACATGACCAGTCGCAAAAAACCTTTGGTATTGTTAATTCTTGATGGCTGGGGCTACCGGGAAGAAACAGACAATAATGCTATTGCACAGGCCGATACGCCGGTAATGGACAGGTTATGGCACGACTATCCGCACACCCTGATATCAGGCTCTGGCCTTGACGTTGGCTTGCCAGATGGTCAGATGGGCAATTCCGAGGTGGGGCATGTTAACCTTGGGTCCGGCCGTATCGTGTATCAGGATTTTACCCGTATCACCAAAGCGATAGACGACGGCGATTTCTTTACCAACCCGGTGTTAGTAACAGCAGTAGACAAGGCCAAGAAACAACAAAAAGCGGTGCACATTATGGGCCTGTTATCGCCAGGCGGTGTACACAGCCATGAAGACCATATACTGGCCATGATCAAACTGGCAGAGCAACAAGGGGCCAGTCCCATATACCTGCACGCCTTCCTCGATGGGCGCGATACACCGCCACGCAGTGCTAAGAGTTCGCTGGAAAAAATTCAGGCACACTTTAATCACACAGGCAGTGGCCAGATAGCGTCCGTTGTCGGCAGATACTATGCAATGGACCGTGACAAACGCTGGGACCGGGTACAACAGGCGTATGACTTGCTGACGCAGGGTACCGCAGAATATCAGGCGCAGGATGCCCTGCAGGCACTTGAGATGGCATATCAGCGTGATGAAAACGATGAGTTTGTAAAAGCAACGGCCATTATGTCCGGACACAACAAGCCGGTGCAGATGCAAGATGGCGATGCGCTGATCTTTATGAACTTCCGTGCCGACAGAGCACGCCAGTTCAGCCGGGCTTTTGTTGACAGCGATTTTAATGGCTTTACACGTCAGCATCGCCCGGCCCTTAGCAGCTTTATCATGCTGACAGAATATGCGGCTGATATAAAAGCACCTTGTGCTTATCCGCCAGAGAGTCTGAACAACGTGTTGGGTGAATGGCTGGCAAAGCACCACAAAACACAATTGCGTATCTCTGAGACCGAGAAATATGCCCATGTCACCTTTTTCTTCAGCGGCGGACGTGAGGAGCTGTTTGAAGGCGAGCAACGTATTTTAATTGACTCGCCTAAGGTTGCTACCTACGACCTGCAGCCGGAAATGAGTTCAACAGAGCTGACTGACAAATTGGTTAACGCTATACACAGCGCTGATTTTGATGTGATTATTTGTAACTACCCGAATGGCGACATGGTAGGCCACACTGGTGTGATGAGCGCGGCAATTAAAGCCGTTGAAGCTGTTGACCATTGTATTGGACGTGTTGTTGATGCGTTGCAGCAAGTTGGCGGAGAATGTCTTATCACCGCTGATCATGGTAATGCAGAGATGATGCTGGACACCGACTCCGGCCAGGCCCATACCGCTCATACCAGCGGCCCGGTACCCCTTATTTATGTTGGTCGTCAGGCAAGTGTGACCGAAGGCGGTGTACTCAGTGATATTGCGCCAACCATGTTACACCTGATGAATATGCCTATCCCAACCGAGATGACCGGTAAAATTCTGATGCAGCCCAAATAACAATGCAGCAGTTGTCATGCAAAAAACTGCAGCAGTCTGCGTTATGCGTACTGCTGCTTAGTTTGCCATCAGCCTCTGCTCAGCAACAGCAGGAACAGGAACTGGCTGAACTGAAACAACAAATTCAGTTAACTGAGCAGCAAGTTAAACAGCAACAGCAACAGCTTGAACAAGCGGAACAAAAACTGCAGCGCTCTGACCGCGAACTGGCAGAAGCTTCAGCAGCAACCCGAGCTACTGAGCAGGAAAGACAGCAGCTGGCCGCCAGAGAGCAGCAATTATTGCAAGAGCAAAAAACGCTGGAGCAGACACTGCAACAGCAACAAAGTTTGCTGGCGTCACAACTTAAAAGCGCATACAGCCTGGGGCAACACGATTACAGCAAAATGCTGCTGAACCAGCAAGACGCAGCAAAACTGGAACGGGTGTTAAGTTATTATCAGTACTTCAACCGGGCCAGATTACGTCAGCTGGCTGCATTGAATCAAACCATTGCCCAGCTGCAACAAGTGCTGCTTGAACTGACAGAGAAACAACAGCAACTTGCAGCATCACTACAAAAACTGCGACAACAGCAACAAATGCTGGCACAGGCGAAGTCAGAGCAACAGCATGCCGTGTCTCGCTTGCAGGATACACTCAGGCAGCAGGGGCGCCAGCTGGACTACCTGCGTCAGAATGAAGCCAGTTTACAAACTACGCTTGATAACCTGCGAAAACTTGCCGAGCAGGCGCGAGAGCTGGGTGGTCTTGCTAAACAAAAAGGCCATTTGATTTGGCCTCTGAACGGCAGCCTGCTACAACGTTTCGGGCAGAGCCGTCAGGGCGGCATATCGTCACGTGGTATCTTAATCCAGGGAAGTGAGGGCGATGCGGTAAAAGCCATTGCAGATGGTCAGGTGATTTATGCAGATTGGCTTAAAGGCTATGGCTGGGTTATTGTACTCGATCACGGCGCTGGCTTTATGAGTCTGTACGGTCATAATCAAAACCTGCTCAAACAACCCGGTGCCCGCATCAACGCAGGAGAAACGATTGCGCTGACTGGAATGAGTGGTGGACAGGCTTCAGCCGGACTGTATTTTGAAATCAGAGAAAAAGGCGAAGCCGTTAACCCTATGCAGTGGTTAATGCAGAGCAAACGCTAAAAAGAATATCAGACACAAACTGTTGTGTTTATACTTTCAGCAACTGATTTACTCAGTGCTTAGCGCTATAAAAGAGAATAATAAAAACGTGCGAATACTACTTATACTAAGTCTGGTCCTGGCGAGTGTTAATTTACAAGCCAGTGAAGACAAACCCCGCATCGCTATCATTATTGATGATATTGGTTATCAGAAATCAGATCTGAAACTTATCGACTTACCTTTTGCACTGACTTTTGCCGTGCTGCCTCATACCCCCTATGGCCAGCGGGCCGCGCGTCATGCCTTTCAGTTACGGCGGGATGTAATGTTGCATATGCCGATGCAGGCCAGCAGTGGTAAAGAACCGGGGCCAGGCGCCTTAACCGGCGATATGTCAAGACAACAGGTACAACAAACACTACAACTGGCGCTGGCCGACATCCCTTATGCCATAGGCATCAATAACCATATGGGTAGCTTTTACACTGAGCAGGAAGAACCCATGGCGTGGACAATGGAGTACCTGAGGAAAAGGCATTTATTTTTTGTTGATAGCTTAACAACTGCACATAGCAAAGCCGGCAAATATGCCAGACAATTTGGGGTGACTAATCTGAGCCGGCAGGTATTTCTGGACAACGAACAAACCGAAGCCGCGATGAGTAAACAGCTCGATACTTTGCTACGCATTGCACATAAACGCAAAACTGCCATTGCCATTGCGCATCCCTACCCTGAAACCTATAAATTCCTGCATAAATATCTGCCAAAGTTGCAGCAGCAAGGTGTCACACTGGTTGGTATCGCTGAGCTACTGCCACAAAACCATGACGTAGTAGCTGCAGGTTTTACTGCACCGGCAGTATCAGCTCCGCAAGAGTAAGACCCGCGGAGTTCTGCCGGGACAACCTGCCCCCGTTATGATGATGCTTGTTGTAAATACTTCAACAGCTCTGCTTGTGGCATAGGCTTAGCGTACATAAAGCCCTGCACTTCGTCACAGCCCATAGCTTTCACTGCCCGCTCCTGAGCCTCGTTTTCCACCCCTTCGGCTATGGTTGATAAATGCAGGCGCTGACCAAGACTGATAATTGTTTCCGCGATCACTTCACCGGCAGCTTTATCA
>NZ_DATCSY010000357.1:0-24799 GCF_036568245.1 Rheinheimera sp.
GGTTTGCTCTAATACTTCAGATGACGCACCGGGGTATACCGCCATAACCTGCACCACCGGCGGGGCAATTTCCGGGTACTGCGCAACCGGCAAGCTGCGCATAGCAGCCAGCCCGGCCAGGCAGATAAAAATACCGATAACAAAAGCAAAGATCGGCCTGTCGATAAAATAGCGTGAAAACATAAACTTATCCTTGCCTGTTAGCCTTTAGTTGCTGGCTCTTGTGCCAGCTGCACCGGCATGCCAGGGAAGAAAATACGCGCCATGCCTTCAACAATGACCACATCGCCGTCTTTCAAGCCGCTTTTGATCACCCAGCCATTTTCACCATTTAATTTTACCCACTCGCCCACTTCAACCGGCGCCGGCATAGCCACTTTGCCACCATGCTCACCGTCTGCCAGTACATAGACAAACTTGCCGGTACCGCCATCCAGTACAGCTTTTTGCGGTACTACTATCGCGTTGTGGCGCACCGCACCTTCCAGCTGAATACGGACAAACTGGCCCGGGCGCAGCAGCGCATCAGGGTTGGCAATTTCGGCTTTCATTTCGCTGGTACCGGTTTGGGTGTTAATGCGTACATCAGAAAAATCGACAATACCGGTCTGGTTATAGACATCACCGTTAGCCAGCAGCACCTTAACCTGCCACTGCTTAGGTAAATCTACCTTACCGCTTTGTGCCTCAGCCCTCAGCCGTAACTGGTCGCGCTCGGCCACAGAAAAACGCACATACATCGGGTCTAACTGGGTAACATAGGTCAGCAACACCTCTGGCCCTGACACTAGGCTGCCTTCAGACACCAGTTCACGGCTGACCACGCCACTAATCGGCGAGCGCACTTCAGTGTAATTTAGCTGCACCTGTGCCTGCTGTAAGATGGCCTCAGCAGTTTTGACATCGGCTTTGGCCACATCAACTGCAGACAACGCATCATCCAGGCTTTGCTGCGATACCGCACCGTCTTTACGCAGCTTATCCAGCCGCTTTAAGGTGCGCTCAGCCTGTGTCTGCCGGGCTTGTGCCGCGGCCAGCTCAGCTTTATTGCGGTTTACTGTTGCTTCAAAAGTGGCCGCATCCAGGCTAAATAATGACTGCTCAGCTTCGACTTTTGCGCCTTCATTAAAGTTACGCTTTTCGACAATACCCGACACCCTCGCCCGTATTTCTACTTCCCGCGAGCCGGCCAGTAACGCTGGCGTTTCAATCAGTAAAGGTACGCTTTGCGGCTGAACGGTCAGCACATTAACCGATGCTGGCGGCATGCCACCGGCGGCAGCGCCTTCTCCGGCATTAGCGGACGGGTCTGAACAGGCTGTTAATACTGACAGTGAACACAGCAACGCTGTAGTTAACGCTGCGCGCGAATAAAATGACGTTCTTGTCATAAAAGCACCTTTAGCTGACCGGCGATCCCTGCGTCAGCCTGACTGAAGCATGATGGCACGGCAAATTGAGCAATAAAATGAGCGATATAAGTAGCGGATTTACGATATAACCGCAGTAAAATAGCATATTTTTTACCAATCGGAATAAAACTTATATGAAGATTTGTAAAAAAGTATTGCTAAATTGGTGACACGCGAACAACTGTAGTTGCGCATATAAAAGAAGATTATTTACTGGCAAGGCTGCGGTAGTTTTTACTTATTGCTTAAGAGCAGATGCCAGCACCTGATGCTGGCAGTGGAATTGGCCAGCTATGTTAATTATTCACTGTAGCGGCGAATAACAGACACTTTGCCGTTTTCAAGCTCAAGCACATCCAGCGCGACTTTGCTGTAGCTAAAGTCCGAGCCGTCTGAACGCTTACCTTTTGCTGAGAACTTATGTTTAATAGCCACTGCATTGTAACCATGCTGGTAATCAATAAGCTCGGCCTTATATTCACTGTGAACACCAAGGTAGCGGCTCATACCTTTGCGCATCAGGGCTTTACCGTCCGGCTCGCGCGAATCATCGGGCGCATTGGGGAAATGCTGATTACCAACATCATCGGTAAGAAAAGATAAATAATGCTCCAGGTCTTCTGCAGTCGCATCCGGCTGCTGTGTCTTTAAATGTGCATCGTAATACGCTTTAACGAATGCATCGTAGTTAAAATCATCAGCTAACATAGCGGGGCTGAACAATACCAGCCCCATAAAAGCAATAATCAACTTGTTCATTCAAACTCCTTGTTAAACAGCGGCGCCCTTTTTAACCAACCGTGACGAGTAGGACAGTCCACCTAATATCGTTCTTACCTTTCGCCCGAATTTAGCGCAGAAATCCGTGCTACGGGTTGACGTCTGGCCAGCGTGGTTCGCCGGCAATAACATTTGATTACTAGGCATCTGCCCGCTTAGTGCTGCGAACCAAAAAGTAAAAACACACGGCCAACAAAAGATACCGTGGTAGCGTTGTAACAATGCTACTGAGCATCTGAGGCTGTGATTGCGTAACAAAATACAGCTGTAACAGCACCAAAGGCGCGAGTAGCAACGCATAAAAAGTGAAATCTGTTTTTTTAATTACCAGCTTACTGGCGAAAGCCAGTACTAAAAATGCTGCTGCCAGCGGCACTGCAATGATGAACAAGTCTACCAGGATAAATGCAAGCAAACCTGATACTTGTGCAACGGGCTTGAGGATGTCCGCAGGTATAGCTACCGCTGCGCCAATACCGGCAATAACTACTGATACATAAGCCAGCGCAATACCTAAAATGACTGCGATTACTCGATTTTTAACTTGCTCCATCGATTTACTCCTTTTTTTCCTAACATCTAACTTTTTGTTACAAATACCTAGGTTATAATAATGAGCGAAGCGATGGAAGCCTATATATTTAGGCCCCAGCTAACACTGTTTGCTGACCATAAAATTTGATTGTTAGCTGCCAACTTAGTAAAAACCTGACACACCAATAATACCCACAAGTAAAAAACAAAGAGCATATGATTCAGCAAAACTTATATTTCTAAAACCAAATAAATCAGAAATAAGTCTATTCCAGATCTCCATAAAAAGTTTACTAACTGTAGATACAACTAACAGGCTACAAACAAACAACACACATAGAGCCGTGATTGGGTGTTCTATCGTATCGAAGAGCGTTTCAGTCTCGCGAGGTCCAGTTGAATAGCTGAATATCCAATAATCCAAGGTGTAAACAAGAAAAATAATAAAAGTCCAAAAAACATTAAATTCTGTATCAATTTTTTTCATATGATTTATCTGGTTATCATGGGTAACTCGGGTAGTTAATGCTCGCCACAAACGCAAAAAATTTATTGCGAAGCGAGCCGCTAAGCGGCATTTTAATGGCGATTTTTAGCCGCTTTTTACTTTAAAATACACTCTCACAAAATCAGGTCCCCAGCTTTGTTTCTTAACTTCAAGCATTTTTTCAAATTCAAAATCAGAGATTAACAGCTCATCATTCTTCAGCCACGAAATAGTAAAATCGAGATCTTTAGGATGCCCATCAAGCCGAATAACATTACCTGTTTTTTTACTTCCATCCAGTTTTTCAACAAAAATTTGAGTTTGCCAATTCGTCGTAGCGCCACAATCTGCATTTATCACGACAGCTCGCATTTTTCTATCTGGGGAGTACACCTCTTGATGCTCATCGAATGAACAGCCGCTTGACAATATTGAACCCAGCCACCAAATACCTAAATACAACACAAGTCCAAACCAGAATAATGCGGCACCCAAATTCCGTAGGATGGTGAAAACTTTGTTCATAGATAGAACTCCATTTTACTAGCGTTCAAAGTAGCTGCGCGGTAAAACATCGGCTGCTTTTGCGTGTTATAAACCACCTTACCTACTTACTACCACCTATGTAGAACCTACATCTTTTTTAAGCACCAGTACTACCAGATAAACCAGACCAAACGGTGGAATGACTGAAAGCACCATTCCCAGAAAACCAGCTAAAACCGGGGTTTGAGTTTTACGACGGCCCAGGTAGTAACACACGCCGCCCATGATCAGCGCGAATAAAGCGATAAGCTCGCCGAGCAACGTAGCATTGATATTCAAATGAACTTTCCTTGTGGTTTATAACAGCTGATTCAAAAGATCAAAACCCGCGAGTTGCCAGTTTCAGATCCCGCTAGTTCCAAAATTAAAACCAGTCTATGCCGCCAGTTAAATGTAAATCAACAATTTTTATTCTGTAGCACAATTGATACTTGTGAATTGCAGGTGTTGCATCCGCAAGTTGTTGTGGAAAAACTCAGGCCTAAACGCTGTCTGTTTAAACAGCGGCTAAGCCTGTTGTTAACGTGGTGAGGATGGATAAAAGCACCACCTCTCGGTGAGCCAGGCGTTTCTTTTTATCAAACGGCTGCAGCCTGTTTGGCCTGCTGCTCCAGCTCGGCTTTTAACGCCGGGTCCAGCTTTAACTGCCGCGCCAGTTCAGTGAGGTAGCTGCGCTCCATAAAGCTCTCTTCATCCACCACCAGCACACTGGCCAGATACATCTCTGCTGCCATTTCAGGCGTGGCCGCGCTGCTGGCTATCTCTGCCGGATCCAGTGGCTTTTTCAGTTCGGCATCAAACCAGTGTTGCAGCGCATCGTCACTGGTCAGGCGGGCAATTTCGTTGTCTATCAGTTGCCGCTCTTTGTCATCAATATGGCCATCGGCTTTAGCGGCACCAATAATGGCGCGCAAAATAGCGTGGCTGTGCTGCTCTGCCTCGGGGGCCGGTAGCTGGTCTATAGTTTGCGGTTCACGCTGCGGCTCCCGCTGCACAGCAGCACTGCTCTGTTGCTGCTGCCAGTTACTGTAAGCCTTATACGCCACTACGCCAAGCGCCGCTAAGCCACCATAGGTCAGTACTTTACCGCCCACTTTGCGGCCTTTTTTACTACCCAGCAGTAACCCCAGCGCACCGCCGGCAAGTGCGGCGCCCCCTTTGCCGGATAAAAAGCCTTTGGCTGCGCCAGTGTTGCTGCCCTGACCGGACAGCAACTCAGAACCTTGCTTAAACAACTGATCTAATAAACCTTTAGTATTCATTATTATCTCCGGTATTTTATATCTGGCTTTGAGACCCCTGGTGCAAAGAAAAATTCCACACTGACACGCTCTGTTACAACATCGCATTTTCCCCAGCTATAGCAATGTGCTTTACTTGTTGGCGATTCAGAACCATAACAACAGGGATCTTTTATGTTTAAACCACGTTACCTTGCCCTATTCTGTGCGCTGGCGACAGCGCCGCTAATAGCTGCCGAGGGCACAGCCCTGCTGCGCCAGCCTGATATATCGGCCAGCCATTTAACCTTTATGTACGGCGGCGATATCTGGATAGCAGATAAAGATGGTAAAAACCCGCGCCAGCTAACCAGCCATCCGGCCAGCGAGTTTGCGCCGCATTTCTCTCCCGATGGCAACTGGATTGCCTACTCTGCCAGCTATGACAACAATACCGATGTCTATGTGATGCCCACTGCCGGCGGCGCAGCCACCCGGCTGACGTTTCACCCGGGGGCCGATACTGTTAACGGCTGGAGTCCGGATGGCAAAAATGTGATTTTTGCCTCTAACCGTGAAGTCGCCAACAGCCGCAGCAATCAGCTATTCAGTGTGCCGGTAACAGGCGGCTTTGCCGAAAAACTGATGGAGGCCGTAGCCTTCGAAGGCGAGCTTAACAGTAGCGGCAATAAACTGGCGTACCGGCCGAATAATATGGCGTACAGTGGCCCGAGTGGCTGGCGCTTGCACCGCGGCGGCAGTACACCTCCGGTGTGGATTATCGACCTGGAAAAACAGCAGCTGGAGAAGATCCCGCACCCTAATGCCAATGAATTTAACCCGTTCTGGCTGGATGATACGGTGTACTTTTTATCCGACCGCGATAACCAGGCGGTTAATTTATTCCGCTACCGCAACAAGCAGATAGAACAACTGACAACCAGCAATGATTGGGACTTACGCAGCGCGGCAGGCCATGGTGACAGCATAGTGTACGAAGCTGGCGGCTATTTACACCGCTATGATGTTGGCAGTGGTAAAAGCACGCCTATTACTGTCGACATAAAAATGCAATCAGCGCAAAAGCGGCCGCAGTGGAAAGATGCCAGCAAAACCCTGACCCGCGCCGGTTTATCAGCCACAGGCCAGCGTATTGTTGTCAGTGCCCGCGGTGATATTTTTACCGTACCGGTAAAAGATGGCAGCAGCCGCAATCTGACACAGAGCAGCGGCGTACGCGAATTCGATGGCTTATGGAGCCCGGATGGCAGCAAAGTAGCCTATATATCCGATGCCGGCAATAAACACCAACTGGTGCTGGAGGCACAGGACGGCTTAAGCAAGCCACAAAGCTATGACTTGTCTGACAGTGGCTATTTTAACCTGCTGAGTTTCTCGCCGGACGGCAACCTGATTGCCTATCACGATAACCACCTGAATCTGTATGTGTTTAACTTAAGCACTAAACGTAGCCAGAAACTAGACAGCTCACAGCGCCGTGATGGCTTTAGCGTGTCATTTTCACCGGACAGCCGCTATCTGGCCTATACCGTAGCTGGCGTCAATTATTTTAGCCAAATCCGCTTGTTCGACTTCACCAGCAATAAAGCCGTCAGTATTACCGATGGCATGAGCCACGCGGGTGACCCGGTGTTCACCCAGGACTACCTGTATTTTACCGCCTCGGTGAATACCGGCCCGTCTCAGGTTGGCCTGGATTTATCCACCCGTGAACGGCCGGTGCGTAAAGCCATTTATGCCTATGTGCTGTCAAGCGAGGGTAAGTCGCCGCTGTTGCCCAAAACAGGTGACGAGCCAGTGAAAAAAGCCGACAGCAAAGACAAAAAAGACAGTAAAGAAAAAGATGCCGACAAAACAGTTAAAGCAGTCGATATCGACCTTGCTGGTTTGCAGCAGCGTATTATTGCCCTGCCCGTTGCCGAGCGTAACTACGACAGTTTAGCGGTAGCTGACGATGGCGCACTGTTTTATCTGGAACATCCGCAGCCGGGCAGCAGCAATGAACCACCAGGCAGTGATGAAGATAACAGCAGCACCTTGTATCGCTTTGACTTTGAAGAAAAAGAAGCTGAAGTGGTGAAACAGGGTATTGCCAACTACAACCTCAGCAGTGACGGCAAAAAACTGCTATTGGTAAGTATGCCGAATAAACTGGAAGTGGGTGACGCTAAAACCAAGCCAGAAGCCAAAGCCGTATCGCTGGCAGAAGTGCGCAGCTTTATCGACCCGGCTCAGGAGTGGCAACAGATATTTAATGATGCCTGGCGTATGCAGAAAGAATATTTCTACGATGCCAATATGCACGGCATTGACTGGCAGGCAATATACGATAAGTACCAGCCACTGCTCAAACATGTGCAACGGCGCGAAGATTTAAACGATGTACTGGTAGATATGATTGCCGAGCTGCAGGTTGGCCATAACCGTATTGGCGGTGGCGATGTGCACCAGGAAGGTTCGAGCAAAGCGGGTCTGCTGGGTGCCGATTTTACCATCAGCAATGGTAAGTATCAGTTTAAAACCGTGTATCAGGGTGATCGCTGGAGCCCATTCTTAAAAGCGCCACTGAATGTGCCCGGTGCCAGTGCAAAAGCCGGCGACTACCTGCTGGCAGTGAACGGCAAGCCGCTTAGCAGCAGCGATAACGTTTATGCGCTGCTGGATAACACCCTGGGTAAACAGGTTGTGCTGACTATCGCCGATGATGCCCGCGGTAAAAACCAGCGCAATATTGTGGTTGAGCCGGTAGCTAACGAGCGTGAACTGCGGCTGTGGCACTGGGTTGAACATAACCGTAAGCTGGTAAACGAAAAGACCGATGGCAAAGTCGCTTACGTCTACCTGCCGAACACCGCAGATGGCGGCTTTTACTTCTTCAACCGTATGTTCTTCGCCCAAACGGATAAACCGGCCGTCATTCTGGACGAGCGCAAAAACGGCGGTGGCCAGGCAGCGAACTACATCACCGAAATTCTTGGCCGGCAGTTCCTGTCAGGCTGGAAAGACCGCGACGGTTTAGTCTTTACCACGCCAGGTGGCGGCATTTATGGCCCGAAAACCATGCTGATCGACCAGGATGCCGGCTCAGGCGGCGACTTCCTGCCGTGGGCGTTCAAACGTTTGAAATTGGGTAAAACCATAGGTACCCGTACCTGGGGTGGCTTAATTGGTATTTCAGCTAACCCGCCAATGATTGACGGTGGTTTCCACGTTGTGCCGTTCTTCCGCTTTTATACACCGGATGGCGAATGGCGGGTAGAAAATGAAGGCGTCGCGCCGGATATCGAGGTAGAGCTGGACCCGATAGCGGTAAATAAAGGCATAGATGTGCAGTTGGAGCGTGCCATTACCCATACGCTGAACGAGCTTAAGGCCAATCCGCCAGCTGACCACAGTAAAGCACCGGCTATGCCGAGCAAACTGGGGTTGTAAGTAGGTAACGAAAGACAAAACCGCTGCTATGCAGCGGTTTTTTTTGCCAATTAAGCATTTAAGGAAATTGAGACGTCATCCGTTTTATATCTATTTATTTGCAACTGCACATCGTTTCTCCATTCTGATCCTTCCATTCTTTATACTCTCGATATGAATCCGGGTTGCCATGTGAGTTGTCGACGGAACAAGACAATTTAACATTGCGGCACGATGTTTCATCATAACCATATATAGTCCCGTTCTTATTGCCTGAAGGCATATTTATAACTGGAGAAACTGAACATCCACTTAGGATCAAGCACAACATACCAACTATGATTTTCATACTGATTTTTCTCTCAAAGGTATTTAAATCAAAATAAATATTCTTATACCATAAAAATTTTAAACTACTTACTTTCTGGCGGGCGTATCAAGCTTTTCGCCGGCGTCATAATTCTGAGCGTGAAAAACGTTAACATACTGAGGATTAAAGCAATCTCAAGCCGCCCTGTCGCGACAGACATACCGATAGCACCGGTTAACCATAATGCCGCCGCTGTTGCGGTGCCAGAGACAAAACTTTCGCCTTTGACCATATTCTTTAAAATGGCACCACCGCCGATAAAACCAATACCGGTAATGATCCCCTCCATTACCCGGGCTTCCGCATCGGTTGATGTCAGTACCTGCAGCCCCACCAGCATATAGCCACAGGCCGCAACAGCAACCAGCGGAAAGGTACGCAAACCTGCTGTGCGCTCGTGCTTTTCACGATCCCAGCCGATGGGTAATGCCAGAATAAACGCAATAATCAAATCGCGGATATGCAATACGACGATGTTCCAGTCCAGATCAGGTATCAGTTCCATTTATACAGGCTACCAGTTTTTAATTGTCAGTAACGCCAGCCTAACTGCCAATAAGAACATTTTCAAATATCCTTCACCCGAGTATTGACGGCTTTATCAGTCGCCAAAATTTATTTACAGTGTTGAAAAAACCAGAACAGCCGCTGTTAAGCGGCTTTGGCCTGTAAAATCTGTTGCTGTAAATTTAGTGCAGCTGTTTGTAGCTGGATAAATAGCGTAGCGTCTTTCAGTTGCTGATACTGGGTATCAAATACCTGATAAAAATTTGCCACTGACACAGCACCGCTGAGTTCCGCGCCCATAAAAGGCGCAGCTTTTACTGCCGCCTGTAACACACTCTGGGCGCCGCCCGGGCCCGGGGCTGCTGCCAGAAACAGTGCTGGTTTGTGCTGAAAAATACGTTTTTGGCTGCGCGAGGCCCAGTCATACAGGTTTTTAAAGGCCGCAGTGAAGGTACCGTTATGTTCGGCAAATGAGACGATAAGGCCATCTGCAGCCGCTATCTGCTGTAAAAAAGCCTGAACCTGAGGCGGCGAGCCGAGCTCGGCTTCACGCCGCCCACTGTAAAGTGGTAACTCATAATCATCAATATTGAGGGTTGTTACCTGTGCTTGTGGCAGCAACTGCGCAACGCTAAGCGCCAGCTGCTGATTTATTGATTGCGGGTTATTACTGGCGGCAAAAGCGAGAATCCTCATAGAACCTCCTGACGGGCTTTTTCCTGATTTAAGTTACGCTGTGCGGGGATATCACTTAGATACTCGACAAACTCCACTTCGAAGCCAGCCGGGTCAACAAAATAAATATTCTTGCGAAAAGGATCATCAGCCCCATTTTTAGCAATGCTAAAACCGGCCGCCTGTAAGCGGGCGATGACCGCATCCAGGTTGTTAGTCACATAGGCAAAATGCGCAAAACCAACGCTGTGCCCGGCCAGGTCGCGGTTTGCCCCCTCACCATGATCGCTTAGTGCTATATAGTGATAGTCATCACCAAAATGCAGCCAGTTTCTGGGCTTGCCGTACCACTCGCCCTTACCTTCGTCGCGGATGCGCCAGTGCGGAAAAGCAGCGCGGTAAAACCTGAGCATGGCATTAAGATCGGACACCACTAGATTAACGTGCTCCAAATACATAAAAGTCTCCCTAGGCTTGCTTGTATTAATTCGACAGGCAGGGTAAAACCTTAACCTAAGTTAAGGTAAAGTGTTTTTTACTAAAAAATTCAGAATACTGCGGAGAGCTTATGTCGGAAGCAACGTGGAGTGTCGGTCGGGTGGCTGAGCGCTGTGGCGTGAATGTCAGCACACTGCATTTTTATGAGCAAAAAGGCTTAATAAAAAGCTGGCGTAACGCCGGTAACCAGCGCCGTTATAAACCAGACGTGCTGCGCCGTATTGCGGTGATTAAAGCTGCACAAAAAGTCGGCATCAGCCTGGAAGAAGTCAAACAGGCTTTTCTGTCGTTACCCGATAACCGCACACCAACAGTGGAAGACTGGCAGCAGCTGTCTCAGAACTGGCACACGATACTCGATGCGCGTATTGCCTATATGCAAAAACTGCGCGACTACCTGACCGGCTGCATTGGCTGCGGCTGCCTGAGCATGGCCAAATGCCCGCTGTATAACCCCGATGACAAACTGGCCGCCGAAGGCACTGGCGCAGTGGTGCTGGATAACGAAGAAAAGCGGGTTCTGGCTCAGGCGTCACACCTAACCATTAAAGAAAAATAAACAGATGTTCGCTTAAAAAAAATAGCAAGCAAAAATCATATTAATGATTTATTTATATTATTCATAAAGATAAGCAAAACATACTAATCATAATATCAATTTTACTGGCCTTACCAGATATTTTAGTGTACAACTGTACGCCGAAATTAGCCAAGCGGATTATTATGTGGTGAAAGCGTTATTAGCACGATCGTGGCGTGCGTTTTGTCTGATGCTGGGTAATCAGCCCAGCCTGACAGGGTATTTACTCCCCCTGATGCAATGGTTAAAACCGGGCTTTTTGCCCGGTCAATACCGTGCACAGCTTGTCGCATCAGCATGGCAAACGGCTGACATGATTGAGCTGACACTGCAGCTGTCAAAGCGCTGGCCAGGCTTTGTGCCGGGGCAGCATATTAATGTCACCTTAAATCATAATGGCCGCTACCTGACACGCCCTTTCAGTATTTGCTCAAGCTTCTCTTTGTGGCAAAGTCAGGGCCAGATTAGTTTGTGTTGCAAGCTAAACCGGGAGGGTGAATTTACGCCACTACTGGCAAGGTTGACTAAAGGCCAGTGGCTCAGTATCAGCGCAGCACAAGGTGAGTTTGTCTGGCAACAACCGGCTCTGAGTACGGTTTTTATCGCTGCGGGCTCTGGCATTACGCCTGTCGCCGCGATGCTGCTTAGTCAACGTCACTGGTTGTCAGCAGTGACATTGCACTACAGGGTGCGCGGCAATGAAAATGCAGCCTTACTTGCCCCGCTGCAACAACTGGCACAGCGCAACCCGCTGTTTAACCTGCAGCTATCAGACAGCCGGGTTGAAACAGCAGCCGAATTCAGTACCAGGCTGATGCAACAGCCGTTACAACGCGAATTTTATCTTTGCGGCCCGGCCATGTTTATGCAGCACATTACTACCAACCTGACTGCGCATGGCGTAAGCAGAGCACAGATCCACTGCGAACAGTTTGCGCCCTTATTGCAAAACACCGCCCATAGCAGTACTGACGATGAAATTAACAGCACCTTTATTGTCGCAGGCCTACCTAAGATGATGGCACTGCCCCGTATGTTCAGCCTGTTACAAAGCGCTGAGCAGCAAGGACTAGCCCCTGCTTTTGGCTGCCGCATGGGAGTGTGTTTCCAATGTGTATGCGAAAAGGTCTCCGGCCAGGTGCGTGACATGCGCAGCGGCCAGTTAAGCGGCCATGGCCGGGAACAAATCCAGTTATGTATCAGCCAGCCCGTTACTGAGCTGGTCATTAAGCTTTAACAGGACAGCAGATGAAACTGACAACCGAACAGTTTGATGCATTAGCACTTGAGCTGGATGCGCTGAAATTGCAGATAAAACAACATGTAGGCGAAGCCGATGCGCGCTATATCCGGCGCGTCTTGCTGTGTCAGCGCTTAGCTGCCATCAGTGGCCGCGTATTAATGGTGCTGGGCTTTGTCACGCCGTGGCTCTGGCTGGCAGGTGTGTTACTTTTGGCATTGGCGAAAATTCTCGACAATATGGAAATTGGCCATAATGTGCTGCACGGCCAATATGACTGGATGAACGATCCGGTTTTACACTCTAAACGCTTTGAATGGGACATTGCCTGCGAGGCCGGCTCGTGGCAGCGTACCCATAACTTTGAGCACCACACCTACACCAATATCATTGGCAAAGACCGAGACTTTGGTTACGGCTTATTGCGCCTGAGTAACGACTTTCGCTGGCGGCTACGCAACCTGTGGCAAGGCGGCACTTATCTGCTGTTAAGCATGCTGTTTCAATGGGGCGTGTCCTACCATGAGCTGGCAGCGCAGCGGGTATTTTTTGGCAAGAAAAAAGCCGACCGCCACAGCCAGGTCACCGATAGCGAGCTTAAAAAAGCTTTTTTCGGTAAAGGCGCACGTCAGCTGATGAAAGACTACCTGTTTTTTCCGCTTCTCGCTGGTCCGATGTGGCTATGGGTACTGGCCGGCAACGCCCTGGCTAACCTGATAAGAAACCTGTGGACATCAACCGTGATTTTCTGCGGCCATTTTACCCGCGATATTTATACCTTCAGTGCTGAAGCATGCGAAAACGAAAGCCGTGGTCAGTGGTACTACCGCCAGATGCTGGGTTCATCCAACTTTACCGGCCCAACCTGGCTGCATATCTTAACCGGCCATTTAAGCTGCCAGATTGAACATCACCTGTTTCCGGATATTCCGGCAAGGCATTATCCGGCTATGGCTACGCAGGTGCAGGCGATTGCTGCACGCTTTAACATTCCTTACAACACCGGCAGCTTTATGCATCAATATGGTACCGTGTTCTGGCGTATCCTGCGCTACTCGCTGCCTGGTGGAAAAACCAGCTCCGGCACTGCGCTATCTTAAAACATGGCCGGGGTTAACCCGGCTGTGATATAAAAGCCCACTACCTATAACCCAGTGGGACCTTACTATGACAGTAAAGCTTAGTCTTAGCGCCGCCGTGATGTTTTTGGCACTTAATAACGGCAACGCTTATGCCGTAACGGCTACCGAGCAACTAGACACCTTGCTCAGTGAACACTGGCAACAAGCCAATAAAGAACAAATCTTCTTTCGCAAAGACCCGGATACCTTTCGCATGAACGGCAAATTGCCGGATGTGTCGGCCAAAGGCCGCGAGCGGCGGGAACAATATAATGCCCAGTTGCTAAAGCGGCTCGACAGTATTGATGAGCGCCAGCTATCTGAAGCGGATAAAATCACGCTGCGCTTGTTTAAATACGAGCGGCAGACCGAAGCGCAAAGTTACAAGCAATTTGATCATCTGTTTCCTATGCAGGCGTACGCTGGCTATCACAGCTATTTTGCCGCAGCACCGGACAATATGTCGTTTTTAACCAAAGCAGACTACGACAACTACCTTATCAGCCTGGCCGATTTTCCGCGCTACAACCGGCAGCATCTTGATAACCTGAAGCAGGCTATCGCCAAAGGCTATACCCATTACTGCGCCAGCTTTGCAGGCTACGATAAAACCATCAGCCAGCATATTGTTGATAAGGTCACCGACAGCGTGTTCTATGCCCCGCTGGCAAGCCAGCCAGCTCAGTTCAGTGCTAAGCAGCAGCGCTATTACACTGAGCAAGGCAGCAAACTGATTAAAGATACTGTGATCCCCGAGTATAAAAAGCTGCACCAGTTTTTCACCCAGGAATATATGCCGGCTTGCCGCAAGCAGGTTGGTATTACCGAACTGGAAGACGGCGTAGCGTATTATCAGTACCTGATTAACTTTTATACCACCACCAATATGACGCCGGAGCAAATCCATCAGTTAGGGCTGAATGAAGTACAGCGCATCCGCACTGAAATGGACGCCATTATTAAGCAGGTTGGCTTTAATGGTAGCTTTGCTGACTTTGTGCGGTTTTTACGCACTGATCCGCAATTTTACGCCAGCTCAGGTCAGCAACTGATGGAAAAGGCCGCCTTTATCACGCGTAAAATGGCCGGTCAGCTACCCAAATGGTTTAACACCCTGCCCCGCAGCACCTTTGATATTAAAGCCAGCCCCAGCGGCGGGGCTTACTACGTAGCATCTGATGGCAGTGGCACTACATCAGGTACCTATTTTATCGGTGCCAATGATGTCAGAAGTGAACCGCTATACAATTTAGAGGCGTTGACCTTTCATGAAGCCGAGCCAGGGCACCATCTGCAAAGTGCACTGGCACAGGAAATGGACATCCCGGAGTTTCGCAAAACCCTGTATCACAGTGCCTACGGTGAAGGCTGGGGCCTGTATGCCGAGAGTCTGGGTAAAGAAATGGGCTTTTATCAGGACCCTTACAGCGACTTTGGCCGCTTAACCTACGAAGCCTGGCGCGCCAGTCGTTTAGTGGTAGACACCGGCATGCATGCACTGGGCTGGAGCCGCCAGCAGGCGATAGATTATCTGGCAGCCAATACGGCGTTAACCATGGTTGAAGTCGAAGCCCAGATTGACCGCTACATTACCTGGCCGGCGCAGGCGTTATCGTACAAGATTGGCGAAATCAAAATCCGCCAGCTGCGCGCTCAAGCCGAGCAGCAGTTGGGTGATAAATTTGATATCCGTGCCTTTCATGATCAGATGCTGAAAAACGGCAGCTTGCCACTGGATTTACTGGAACAGTTAACGCTGGAATGGATTAACACGCAAAAATAAGTAGCGCCAATATCAAGGCTTGCTCAGTTCCCCAAGGTTAATGGTTGGTTCAGAGCAAGCTGCGGTGCTTTTTTTGCTGTGTTATGCCTTATGCTGCCACACCAGATATAAACCACTTAACATGATGACAGCCGCGCCGGCCAACGTAGAAAATTCCGGGTAAAGCTGCCACAACACTATGTCAAAACCAATCCCCCATAGCAGTGCCAGATATTCAAATGGTGCAACGATGGCCGCCGGTGCCACTTTAAACGCTTCGGTAACCGCTATCTGACCGCCAAAACCGGTAACACCAATCAGGACAAAACTCAGCCACAACTCACTGCGTAGTGGTTGCCAGTCAGGCCAGGCTAATAGCCCGGCGCCAACGGATAACAACGTCATCAGCCAGAACACCATATTGCCGGTGCCTTCACGCCGGCCGAGAATACGCACAGTAATCGCCGACACCGCATAACAAAATGCCGCCAGTAATGCCATCAGTGCGCCGAAACTTAGCAGCTTGTCGCCGTCAGGTTTTAACATGTAGCCTACCGTTAGCAGCCCCAGCGCAATAGCCACCCAATGTCTGGGCGCAACATACTCTTTCAGCCAGAAGGCAGACATCGCCGTAATTAATAGCGGTGCGGTAAAAAAGATAGTGTAGGCTTCTGCCAGCGCCAGGCTTTGCAGGCTGAAAACAAAAGCCCATAACATGGTAACCCCCAGCACGGCGCGCAATAAATGCAGGCTCCAGCGCGTATTGAGCAGGGTTTTATGTCGCCCTGTGCTTAGCAGCCACACCACCACCAAAGGCCAGGCCAAAGCACCACGCAAGCAGGCTATTTGCATGGCGGTGTAATAAGGGGTTAACGATTTCATTGCCGCATCCATAGCAGCAAACAGCGCCACGGCCAGCACCATGCACAAAATACCGCGTAGCGGCCTATCAACCGAAGAGACAAAAGGTAAAGACATTGAGTGAAAACACCTGCGATAACGGTGCGCTATTGTACAGCCGGCAACAGCATCCGGCAGCAGTAAAATGCATTTTATGGTGCAAAATAGCCAGCTCTGGCAACTGTGTTACTCAAGAAAACATTTTTCAGATATCACTTTGTACATGATTACGGTAATAACACAGACTAAAGCCGGGTGCGTAACAAAAGCCACTGCGCTTAGCGCGTCAGATTCGCACTGAGCGTTTAATACTGAGCAGAAAATGAAATCAACTATAAATGTTGAACACACGGCCAGTATCACAATCAGCAAATAGCTGTAGGGGGATTTAAGCTTAAGCGCAAAGGCGACAAATAATATAACAACCACTGGTATACCAAGGGTTATTAATAACATCATCCGGCGGCCTAGTGCTTCGTTCGCAGGAAAAATGCCACTATCACAGAAGTCAGTATTCCCATGATGGCGGCGCCCATCATGCTTTGCAGCATATAGTTGTTTAAACTGAAATACTCTGCCGCTTGCTCTGAT
This sequence comes from Rheinheimera sp., assembly GCF_036568245.1. Taxonomy (GTDB): domain Bacteria; phylum Pseudomonadota; class Gammaproteobacteria; order Enterobacterales; family Alteromonadaceae; genus Alishewanella. The sequence continues at coordinate 16,656 of NZ_DATCSY010000357.1, forward strand.
GTCATCATGTTTTGAGCAACAGCATAAGCCTGCACGTTCAGAAAATACTCCGGCGTAATCACCTTGTGAGTAAGCCACTGAGCCAGCGGGCTTAACAGCACCACCACCAGCGTGATCAGTAATCCCGCCTGCATACCCTGTTTCCAGCTCATATTACCGTTGTAGTCGCGCCGCTTTTTCTGCCTCAGCGCCAACACGTAAACGAGTATCGCCGGTATTGCAAACAGATTGGTATAAGTGGCGTGCTGCGCAATCAGGCGGCCATGTAAACCTGCTAATTGCTCACCCCACATCCACAGCAGCATTACGGCAGTAAAAATAACGCCCCAGCGTATTTCGGTCAGGTATTTTTGCATAAGGTATTGATGTTATTAACACAGATAACGAAATACTATAGCCGGTTTATCCGGCTTTGCCAGCACTAGCGACGGACGTTAACACCACTAGCGCCACCACTGCCGCTGGCATTAACTCTGTCGCACTTGCTGGTGTAGTTTGGCCAGGATCTTAATATCTTCGCTGTAGGCCATAGCGTGCTCTGCTCTGGCCAGCGCCGCCGCGGAGTGACGCTGGCAGTGGGTTTTAAAATCGGTATTAATCTGGCTAAGGGCAATAAAACTTTTTTGCAGCCGGATCTGAATTTCCAGCATCGCCGCGCCATCACGCGCTATCGGCGTATAAAAGTCATCAAATAAATCCGTCAGGCTAAGCCCCAGTTGCCAAACCCGGGGATAGTGTATCTGTACGTTGTCAGTGTCAGGGCTTTGCCAATTGGTCAGCACCCGGGTGCCGCGACCGATAATTTCAATAGCCGTGCCGGGGTCATTCACTGCCGGTGACAGCGCTTTTGACGCTATTTCGGCCAGCACCAGTAAACCAAAGCGCGGGTCCTGATCAAAGGTGCGAAAATCCTCGATAGTAAAAGCAGCTAAGAAATCAGTGTTGTCAGGTTGGCCTGACGCCCCATCAACCCATAATAGTGGCCGGTGTGGATCGATAAAAATGCCGGCCCGCACCACAACATAAACACGGCAACTGTTTTGCTCAGCCCATTTATTAATCGCTTTTATATCAATATGCTGGATATAGCCAATCCGCGCTGTCTGTACCGCCCTGGCGCCATCAGGGATCAGGCCTAAATCGGTTAAAGGATTAGCATGCAGCCACGGGCATTTCACAAAGGCCTTTAACGCGCCATAGGCTTCATCTTCTACTTTACGTGCAGTCTCCCCCACCCGGCCAAGCCCGGATAAATGATTGATCCACACCAATATGGTAACCACTATCAGTACAATCACCAGAATAGTGGTCAAAAACAGTACGACTTTGCCCTGCTTGGTATAAAGCTCTGTGTTAAGCAGAATGATACTGACAATGCTGAATAAAAATGAGCCGACAAAGGTAGCCAGTGCATTGTGGGTGGTGGTGTCTTCCATCAGCAGTCGGGTAGCCCGTGGCGACACACTATTGGTAGAGGCACTGAACGCGGCGATCATTACGCTGAGCGAAAAGGTGGTAACGGTCAGCATACTGGAGGCCAGTATGGTCAGAATTTTTTCTGCCGCGCCGGCGCCGATAAGATCAGACAGCGATTCAGGGATAAGCGGCTGCACAGCGATAGCCACCATTGCAGAAATCAGTGCCAGCACGGCAAATGAAACCGTCCGCACCCATAACTTCCGGCTCAGTTTTAACAGTTGCCAGCCCCACTTCGATACCATCAGTCCATCCTTTTATTGTTGCTGTACCACCAGTCGGCCAGTGCCAATGCATTCCCCTGCATCAATACCGGCAAAGCCCTTTTCTGCAGCTGGTACTGGTACATCGGGTCGTAGTATTCGTTCAGCAAACAGCTGATCCAGACCCGGTGCAGGCTGGTGTCGCCACTACACTGCTGTTCGGCCAATGCCTGCAGTAACAGCGCCCGTAATTCACTGTACAAAGCACCGCCGAGGCGTTTGCTGATCCGTGCCAAACCTTGTTGCAGCATAGCACTTAGCACGCTGAATGCCGTTTCAGCATAATGCCCGCTGGCTTTTGCCATAACATCAGTTACATAGTCATGCAGGATGACATCAACGCGTTTTTCTAACGGTTCTTCAAGTAATAGCGCCGGGCTTTGCTGCATGGCCTGATATAAGCGATGCGGAATACTGCGCTGACCGATCAGCAGGCTTTCATCTTCCAGCAGCAGGTAAGGTGCCTTAAGCTCACGCACCTGTAAAATAGCCGCGGCTAAATCATTCTCAAACCTTACCTGTGGTGGTTGTGGCGTCAATTGCTGGCCAAAAGCAGAACCACGATGATTCGCTAAACCTTCCAGATCGAGCATCTGCAGCTGCTGCAACAAACGGGTTTTGCCAGTGCCTGCCGGCCCGGCCAGCAATAGCAAAGGCTGTGACGCCGCCTGCTCAATGACCCGCAGCGCAGCATGGCGCAAGGCTTTAAACCCGCCTTTAATACGCGGATAAACCACACCCTGTTCTGCCAGCCATTGCTGCACAATCTGAGAACGTAAACCGCCACGGGCACAATACAGCGCGCCGTCAGGATGCTTTTGCACAAAATCCAGCCAGGCCCCGATTCGTTGCTGCTTTAGCGCACCGCTGACCAGCTGATGCCCCAGCGCAATGGCAGATTGCTGCCCATGTTGTTTGTAACAGGTGCCGACCGCCGCACGCTCGGCATCGTTCATCAGGGGCAAATTGTAGCTATGGTTAAATGCACCTTTGGCAAACTCCACCGGCGCACGCACATCGAGCAGCGGCAACTGCAGCCGCAGAATGTGCTGGTAATCGTCAGTTAACGGAAAATGCTCTGCCATAACGTGCGTTAACGCACCCTGACCAGATGGCCTTTGCGTGCAGCTTTAAGTTCGCCGATTGGCGCTAAGGTTAAATCGTACGCAACGGCCAGATGAATAAGTGCAGCTTCCGCCTTAGCATTAACCGCAATCAGCAAGCCGCCGCTGGTTTGCGGATCGCATAATAATGCCTGCTGCGCCTCGGTTAATGGTGATACTTTACCGCCATAACTGGCAAAATTACGCGCACTGCCGCCCGGCACACAGCCCTTTGCAATATAGTCGCTGACATGTGGCAGTACCGGGACCGTATGACTGTCCAGGTCAGCACTTAGCCCACTGCCTTCACACATTTCAATTAAATGCCCCAATAAGCCAAAGCCGGTAACGTCGGTCATGGCATTTACACCATCGAGTCTGGCGATATCAGCTCCAATATGATTCAGCTGAACCATAGTGTCACGTGCTATGTCGCTGTGTTCCTGCTGCAGTTTCTTTTGTTTTTGGGCGGTCGTTAAAATACCAATACCGAGCGGTTTAGTCAGATACAGTCTGTCACCGGCGTTAGCCGTGTTATTCCGTTTTAAATAGCCGATATCTGCCCGGCCGGTAACCGCCAGGCCAAATATCGGCTCAGGGGTATCAATGCTGTGGCCACCCGCCAGAGCGATGCCGGCTTCTTTACAGGTATGACGCGCACCTTCAAGCACCTGCTGTGCCAGCTCAGGCGGCAACCGGCTAACCGGCCAGCCCAGAATAGCAATCGCCATCACAGGTTTACCGCCCATGGCATAGATATCGCTTATCGCATTGGTTGCCGCAATACGGCCAAAATCAAAGGCATCATCAACAATCGGCATAAAAAAATCGGTGGTACTGAGGATGGCCGTACCATCGCCCAAATCGTATGCGGCGGCATCGTCTTTGCTGCTATTACCCACCAGTAATGCCGGGTCTGAGAATGTCAGCTCTGATAGCAGTATTTTATCCAGTATTTGCGGTGAAATCTTGCAGCCACAGCCCGCGCCGTGACTGTATTCAGTGAGTTTAATGGCAGAAAAATCAGACATAGTCACGCTTAGCTAAGACACTATAGCGCCAACATAACCAAAGCACTGCCAGATAACAAGTGTTGTTCAGATATGGCAGAAGACACGCCACAGCATTGCCGTGGCGTTTCACCGTATTATTGTTTTGAGCTCAGTGACTTATCACGCACCGCTTTAAACTCTTTGCCTTGCAGCCAGTTTGGCCAGCTCTGGTTGTTTGCAAGTTCATTACCTACCTGAAAATACAGAAACAGGTCTTGCTGGGCACCGCGTAAATCCCAGGCCGGGTCAAACTCATCCGTCACTTTATGGTAATAGTCACTGACATAGCGCCGGCGCTGCTTCAGGCCCCAGTCTTTGCCGTGCTCAACACTGTCGATGCCGCCACGGGCATATAGCATAGGCACCCCTTTTTTCGCCAGGTTAAAGTGATCAGAGCGGTAATAAAAACCGTCCTGCGGTGTCGGCTCCGGTGCAATGTAGCGGTTTTGTGCTTTAGCATAACGGCTCAGCACAGGTTCAAGCTCTGAACTGCCGTAACCAAATACCATCACATCGCGCATCGGGCCATAGACGTTAATCACATCCATGTTAATGCCAGCCACGGTTTTGTTTAACTCAAACAGCGGGTTATTGGCATACCAGGCAGAGCCTAACAGACCACGCTCTTCTACCGTTACCGCCAAAAATGCCACAGAACGCTTTGGCGCAGGGCCGGCTTTAAATTGCTCCGCCAGCGCCAGCAACGCAGCAACTCCGCCGGCGTTATCCTGGGCGCCGTTAAAAATTTTGTCATCAGGCCGGCTGAAATCGAGGCCGAAATGATCCCAGTGCGCCATATAGATCACGGCTTCATCTGGTTGCTCAGTGCCTTCGATATAACCAATGACGTTATTAGACGTCAGCTGGCGCAGGTTATTGCTAATGCTGATAGAGGCGCGCTGTTTAAACCTGATCGGCTGAAAATCTTTGCTCAGCGCCTGCTGCCGCAGCTTCGCCAGCGAAGTGCCGTTTTGTGCAAACAGTTGCTCTGCCGCCTGCAGCGACAACCAGCCCTCTACCTGCGCCTTGTGCATATTTTTATGCTCAGCCGCCAGTTCAAAGCGGATCGGCGATGTACCGGCGACAACATTCCAGCCGTAGCTGGCCGCATCGGTTTCGTGCACGATAAGCGCCATGGCCGCACCCTGACGCGCGGCTTCTTCGTATTTGTACGTCCAGCGGCCGTAGTACGTCATGGCATTGCCGGTAAACAGGGCCGGGTCCTGCGTGGCATACCCCGGGTCGTTCACCAGGATCACCACCGTTTTACCCTTTACGTCCAGGCCGGCGTAGTCGTTCCAGTTGTACTCGGGCGCGACAATACCGTAACCGACAAACACCACCTCACTGTCTGCCACATCAATTTGCTTTTGCATGCGGGTAGACCAGGCCATCATATCGGTTTTATACGTCAGGCTGCGCTTAACACCAGCATCGGTGCTGAGCGTCAACGCCGACACCTTAACCGGGTCAATTTGCATCACCGGCACTGGCTGGCGGTAACTGCCGTCTTTATACGGCGTTAAGCCGATACGGGCAAACTGCTGCTCCAGATAGCGTACGGTGTTTTCTTCCCCCTGAGTCGCAGGTGCCCGCCCCTGCATTTCATCTGAAGCAATGCGCTGAAAGTATGTGGAGAAATTGCGGTTAAATTCGGTTTGTACCAGGCCCGGTTGCGCGGCAGATTGATTAGCACTGCTATCTGCCGGCGCAGCGGCTTGGTGATTAACACAAGATGCCAGCAGCAAACTGGCGGCAACTGAAGCCGTCGCTGCTGCAAAGCGGTAAGTAAATTGTCGTCTCATCAGGTTTCCTTGCTACAACAGGGTAGCATTTACCTTACCTGATATAGCCTGCGCAAACGACAGGCTTGAGACAGATAACCGGGATCAGGGTTTAATTTTATAAATCACATTGACTGATTTTTGCAGCGTAATATGTCTTGGCAACACCAGGTTAGCGCCGCTGTCGGCCATCTCCGCTTTGCCACGCATAGCACCAAAACTGACGGCATTGCCGCTAAAACCAAAGTCACCGGCCAGCTGGCCCCAGCCACCCGCTTCAGTGATAGCAAACACCGTAGATATTTTTACCCCCTGGGCACCGGCCAGCCGGTCTGCCCGACGACGGGCGTCTTCACCGGCCTGCTGGCTTAATTTCGTTTCCAGCGCTTCACGCTGGCTGCTGTCAAAGCTGCCCTGAATCGAAAACACATTCGGCTGTTTAAACAGATAATCCATCACATCGATATAATGTGTCAGCTGATTTAGTGTAACGGTTATCGGCTGGCTGGCTTCGTAGCCGGTGATGGCTCTGTCGTTGTAATCTTTGTACAGCGCTTCTTTATTAATTTGCGCGGCATCAATATCGGCCTCACTCACGCCCACAGAGGCCAGAAACTGCATTAAATCACGGCCTTGTTTATACACGGCTTCGGTTGCGGCATCTGCGCGCTCGGCGGTATGACGGATCATAAACTGAATGCGCGCTTTGTCCGGCGCAACGTCCAGTTTGGCTTCACCGGTTACATTAATAAACGGAAAATCCGGTAACGGGCTGGCGGCTACGGCACCGCTAAGAAGTAAAGCTACACTGCTGATACGGGTTATTAATTTCATACTGACCTCACTGTTAAATTTATTCGGCACCTGGTGTAATGGCAGTATTACAACAGAGCCGGCCCTGGCGAATTGTCAAAATTTGTAGCCTTGTGTTCGCGCCAGCTTTGCCTTTACACTGCGCTTTTGCTTGTTTTTAGGAAAACGCTGATGTCTGCACCTTTGTTTCCCCTTGCCGCCGTGTTGCTTTGCAGCAGCACTGTGATGGCTGCCACCGACAGTTACACCTACGCTAATATCGACGATGTTGTGGTAAAGCACCTGCACCTGGACCTTAGCGTCGATTTTGCACACAAAGCATTAACCGGTTTCGCTGATTTACAACTGAACTGGTTGGATGCAAACAGCACAACCTTATACCTTGATACCCACGATCTGCAGATCGAACGTATTTATGCCAAACGGGCTGACGGCAGCTGGCAAAAAGTCGCTTTTACGCTGGGGCAACGCGACGATGTACTGGGCAGCAAACTCACGGTAAACCCACGTTTTCAGGCTCAGACACTGCGGATTTACTACAGCTCAACCGATAAAGCGTCAGGCTTGCAATGGCTGACGCCAGAGCAGACGGCTGGCAAAACCACGCCCTTTATGTTCAGCCAGAATCAGGCTATTCATGCCCGCAGCTGGATCCCGATCCAGGACACCCCGGCCGTGCGCATGACGTACAGCGCCCGCATTCACACCAGCGACGATGTTCTGGCCATTATGAGTGCCAATAATGAACCGGGCATGATTCGTGACGGCGACTATCAGTTCACGATGCCAAAAGCCATTCCGGCTTATTTAATCGCCATCGCCGCGGGCGATTTGCAATTCAAAGCCATGAGTGAGCAAACCGGTGTTTATGCAGAGCCCTATATCTTAAATGCGGCAGCAGAAGAATTTGCCAGCACCCAGGCGATGATTGATGCCACAGAAAAGCTGTATGGTGAGTATCGCTGGGGCCGTTATGACCTGTTGATGTTACCGCCAAGCTTTCCGTTTGGCGGCATGGAAAACCCTGAACTGTCGTTTATTACACCGACAGTGGTCGCCGGTGACCGCAGCCTGGTCAGCCTGATTGCGCACGAGCTGGCACATTCCTGGTCCGGTAACCTGGTAACGAACGCCAGTTGGCGCGATCTGTGGCTGAATGAAGGCTTCACCTCTTATGTTGAAAACCGCATTATGGAGCAGGTGTTCGGCGTTGAGCGTGCCGTGATGGAACAGGCCTTGTCGGTACAGGGCTTAAAAGAAGAACTGGCAAGTTTAAGCGCTAACGACAGCGTACTGCATATCGACCTGCAGGGACGTGACCCGGACGATGCTTTCAGCGGTGTGCCTTACACCAAGGGCCAGTTATTTTTAATGTTTTTAGAGCAGAAGTTTGGCCGCGATAAGTTTGACCCTTTTGTGCGGCAGTACTTTGACGACCACGCGTTTGAAAGCATCACCACCGCCGACTTTGAGCAGTACCTGCAGCAAAACCTGCTGAGCAAATACCCGGGCGTGGTGTCAAACGAAGAAGCCAAAACCTGGATTTACGGCACGGGTTTACCGCAAGGTACACCCCAGCCGCAGTCTGATGCCTTTAACAAAGTACAGCAGCAGCTTGATAACTGGCTAACAGGCAATGCCGGTTTAGATACG
>NZ_DATCSY010000358.1:0-8877 GCF_036568245.1 Rheinheimera sp.
CATAACCTGCTGTCGGCGGCCGTTGCAGTATGCCCGCCACTGGATCTGTCGGCCTGTGCCAGCCGCATCAATCAAGGCAGCAGCCGCATTTACCAACGCTACCTGTTAGGCCGGCTAAAACGCAGCACTTTGTTAAAATTAAAGCAGTTTCCTGACTTCCCTATTCCGCTTACGCCACGAAAAGTGCGGCGCCTGAGCAGCATCGAGCAGTTTGATGAACTTTACACCGCACCGATACATGGCTTTTTAAATGCGCAGGATTACTACCAGAAAGCCAGCGCCAAGGCATTTTTGCAGCATATTGATATTCCGACGCTGATTATACATTCCAGCGACGACCCGTTTTTATCTGATGCGGTGATCCCAACGGCCGATGAAATGCCCCCCAGTGTTCACTACGAGCTGACCAGTGGCGGCGGCCATGTCGGCTTTGTCAGCGGCAGCGTGTTTAAACCAACCTTCTGGCTGAATCAGCGCATCCCAGAATTTATCCGGAGCCAGTTAGCGTTATGATTATTCCTTACACTGATATTAGCGACGACACGCTGAACAACCTTATCGAGTATTTTGTGCTGCGTGAAGGCACAGATTACGGCGAACAGGAAGTCGAACTGCCGCAGAAGGTAGCAATGGTAAAGCGCCAGTTGAAAAGTGGTGAGGTATTGATTGTTTACTCAGAACTGCATGAAAGTATAAATCTGATTGCAAAACAGCAGTTTCTGCAGCAACAGCACGAAGAGCAAGCAGGCTGACAACAGCACATACGTCATAAATCTATCACGCTAACATCACGGTATTGTCATACAGCATGCTGAAACTGATTGTTTAACACGGTTTTTCAATCAGATATAAGGATGCAATTACAATGATGAAGCAATCTCTGCTGGCGTTGACGGTACTGGCAGCTTTGAGCGGCTGTTCACTGGATGGCGATGATGGTGCCCAAGGGCCTGTAGGTGAAGTTGGCGCGCCCGGCACACCGGGTGATGACGGTAAAAATCTGCCGCGCGAGCTTGATATAGCGGTGGTTGGCCGTTTCAACACCGGCATATATGGCCAGTCTGCGGCGGAGATTGTACAGTTTCACAAAGCATCCAAGTCCGCTTTTGCCATCAATGCTGCGCAAAACCGGATTGAAGTCATCCCTCTTTCGGCGTTACCGGTAACGTCTGTCGGCGGCCCGGTATCGGATGACAGCCTGACATCCACTGCCTTTACCTTTCCAGACAGCGTCACGGTAAAAAATGCTGCCGGCAACGACGTTACCATCAACCTTGGCGAAGCCAACTCTATTGCCATTTACGCTGATATGCTGGCAATAGCTGTTGCTGCACCGCTGAAAACTGACAATGGTGCTGTGTTGTTCTACAGCTTAAGTGCAACAGGAGTCGGTACTTTTGTTAAAGCGGTTAGTGTGGGTGCTTTGCCCGACATGCTGACGTTCACGCCTGATGGCAGCAAAGTACTGGTCGCAAACGAAGGTGAACCGGATACTGACTATCTGGCAGACCCTGAAGGTTCTGTTTCGGTCATCAGCCTGAGCGACGGTGTACCGGCAGATGTTGCAGCGACCATAAATCTGACCAGCAATATGGTGTTCAGCAGCGACTTGCTCGATGAAACAGATTACGACACCGACACCAAGCGCAGAGCATTGTTGCAAGCTGCCGGCGTGAAATTTGCCGGCCCTGCCGGCACAACCGTGGCGCAGGATCTGGAACCGGAATACATCACAGTATCAGCCGATAGCAAGAAAGCCTGGGTGTCACTGCAGGAGGCCAACGCCATCGGTATTCTGGATCTTACCGATATGACCATTGAAGTAAAAGCGCTGGGACTGAAAGACTGGTCACAATACAGCATGGATTACACCAATGAAGATGAAGTGCCGTCATTTCGTAAGCTGCCGGGTGTCTACGGCCTGTATCAGCCGGACACCATCGCATCCTATCAGTGGAACGGCGCGACCTTTATCGTATCAGCTAATGAAGGTGACTCACGCGATTGGGATGCCTACTCCGAAGATATCCGCGCGGCAGATATTATCGACCCGGACGAACTGAACAAAACCTTCAGCACTGAGTTACAGGCATTGTACGATGCAACAGGCGGCGATGACGGCCTCGGCCGGCTGAAAGTCACGGCAGCATTGGTAGACCCGGACAACGACGGTGTCGTTGAATCACTATATGCCTACGGTGGCCGCTCATTCTCAATCTGGGATCAGAACATCAACCAGGTATATGACTCAGGTGATGATTTTGGCCGTATCTCTGCCGCTATTTTAGGTAATAACTTCAACAGCGCCCATACCGAAAACAAAGGTGACAACCGCTCTGACGACAAAGGCGGTGAGCCAGAGGCAGTAGACGTAGGTACAATTGCAGGAAGAACCTATGCCTTTATCGCGCAAGAGCGCTCAGGCGATCTGTTTGTGTATGATGTTACCAACCCGTTCCAGGCCGCGTTTGTCAGCCACTACAATAACCGTAACTTCGACGTTGAGTTTGAACTGGACGACGAACTGGCCGACCCATGTGATACCAGCGAAGGCATGGACTGCACCGAAGTGCCATTGGCGGGCGATTTAGGGCCGGAAAGCGTGAAGTTTGTTGCTGCCAGTGACAGCCCCAACGGCAACCCACTGCTGATAGTTAGCAATGAAGTCAGCGGCAGCGTAACCGTATATCAGGTAACCGAAAAGTAAGATGTTAAAAAGGCCGCAGTAGCGGCCTTTTATTTTAGGATGTGTTTTATAGTTTAAACCTGCCGACCAGTTCATTCAGCTGTATTGCCAGGCGCGATAACTCGGTTGCACTGGCAGTCGTCTGATTAGAACCGGCAGCAGTTTGTGCGGCCAGATCGCTGATAGTTACGATGTTGCGATCAATTTCGCGCGCGACTTTAGACTGCTCTTCCGCTGCACCGGCAATAACATGGTTCTGATCGCTGATTGCGGTGATATTTTCTGCGATCAATTCCAGTGCATCTGCTGCCGCGGCGACAACATTCTGTGCATTATCTGCATTACCGCTGATCAATTGCATCGCATTCACGGCTTCACTGGCAGAGCCCTGCACCTGTTGGATCATTTGCTCAATTTCGCCGGTAGAGGTTTGCGTGCGATGCGCCAGACTGCGTACTTCATCTGCGACAACAGCGAAACCACGGCCAGCTTCACCGGCACGGGCCGCTTCTATTGCTGCGTTCAGTGCCAGCAGGTTGGTTTGCTCTGCTACGCTGCGGATAACTTCCAGCACCTGGTTAATAGACGTCACTTTCTCAGCCAGGGTGTTAATAACTTTAGTACTCTGACGCACTTCGCCGTTCATTTTTTCAATCACGCTGCGGGTCTGCATGACTTTCTGCGTACCATCTTTTGCCAGGCTGGCAGATTGTACAGACGCTTCAGATGTTTTAAGTGCAGTACCAGCGACTTCATCGACGGCAGAACTCATCTCGGTGATGGCAGTTGCCGCTTGCTGCACTTCATCGTTTTGTAACTGCAACGCTTTGGCAGACTCGTCTGTCACGACATTAAGCTCTTCTGCAGCTGAGGCCAACTGACTGGAAGAGCTGGAAATATGGCTTATTGCATCACGCAGTTTCTGTTGCATCTGCGACAGCGCCGACGCCAGAGATGTTAACTCATCACTTCCTTCTACCGTTAACGGCCTGGTCAAGTCGCCATCTGCAATATAACGGGCAGATTCAACGGCCTGAGTTAGCGGCTGGCTGATACTGCGCGAGATCAGTACCGACACCAGTACAGCAATAGCCACTGACACGATGATAAGAATAATGACGGCCATTTTTGCGTTGTCATAAGTTGCAATAGACGATTTACGCGCTTCGTCTGCAGCTTTGTGGTTTATGTCTGATAACTGTTTTAGCTGCTCTGCAATTTCAGAAGCTACAGGGTTAATCTGGTCAAGCAAGTCCTGCGCTGCACCCAGCTCTTCCTTTAGCAGTAAATCCATTGCTTGCTGTTGCAAATCAAAATATTTTTGCCGCGACACTTTATACTGGCCAAAAATCACCCGCTCCTGCGCATCAAAAATCGAGTTTTCATAAGGCTTTTCTATGCTTAGGATCTCTTCCCGCAATGCTTTTATCGTGTCAAACGTTTCACCTTCCTGGGTAATATCAATCGACAATAATAAGCGCAGTGTTAAGGCTCTATTGCGGTTAATAACAGTGCCAAGCGAGCCGATACCGGCTACTCCGGGTACAACGGCCGTTTCAACAAAGTCGGCTTGTTCGCGTACCTTGGAAATACTTTGTAAGCTGAATACCCCAGTTATAGTTAATAACAGTGCCAGGGCGCCAAAAGCGGCCAATAAGCGTTTTTGAATAGTTATGCTGCGTAACATTAATCACCTCTTTTATGCCTTGGGCAAAGTTGTGCTTGCGTGAAGCACCGGCCTGGCGGAAAACACTTACTAAACAATATTTAGCGGCTGCACTGTGTTTTACTTTAGTCAGATTGTTAACTGCTTACCAGTAGTGAGACAAAATTCTCTTTGTTAATGCTGAAATAAAAAAAGCCGCGACAGCGGCTTTTTTCAGGCAGTGGTGTACCTTACAGCTGTGGGCCAGCGGCTACCAGGGCTTTACCTTCGGCGTTGTCGGTAAATTTGACAAAGTTATCGACAAAACGCTTGGCTAAATCTTTCGCTTTTACATCCCAGTCCGCGGCGTTGCCATAGGTGTTGCGCGGGTCCAGAATTGCGTTATCTTCAACACCGGCTAAGCCCGTTGGCATTGCCAGGTTAAAGTAAGGCAGCTGTACAAACTCGGCGTTTTCTATGCTGCCATCTAAAATGGCATCAATAATAGCGCGGGTGGCTTTAATTGAGATTCGCTTGCCTGTGCCATTCCAGCCAGTATTCACTAAATAAGCCTCTGCACCTGACGCTTCCATCCGCTTGCCCAGCACTTCTGCATATTTGGTTGGGTGTAAGCTTAAAAATGCCGCACCGAAACAGCTGGAGAAGGTTGGCGTAGGCTCGGTAATACCGCGCTCGGTACCGGCCAGTTTAGCGGTAAAACCCGACAGGAAGTGATATTTGGCCTGTTCTTTTGTCAGCTTCGATACCGGTGGTAATACACCAAACGCATCAGCTGTTAAGAAAATCACTTTTTTGGCATGACCCGCTTTAGATACCGGCGTTACGATATTATCAATGTGATAAATCGGGTATGACACGCGGGTATTTTCGGTTTTAGAACCATCATTGAAATCGATTTCGCCATCTGCCAGTACCGTTACGTTTTCCAGCAGGGCGTCACGACGGATGGCATGGTAAATATCCGGCTCGTTTTCTTCTGACAGGTTGATGGTTTTTGCGTAACAACCGCCTTCGAAGTTAAATACGCCGTCGTCATCCCAACCATGCTCGTCATCACCGATCAGCTGACGTTTAGGATCCGTTGATAACGTGGTTTTACCTGTGCCAGACAAGCCAAAGAACACGGCAACGTCACCATCTTTACCGACGTTAGCAGAACAGTGCATTGAAGCGATGCCTTTTAGTGGTAAAAAGTAGTTCATCATCGAGAACATACCTTTTTTCATTTCACCACCGTACCAGGTACCGCCGATCAGCTGAATGCGCTCGGTCAGGTTAAAGGCGACAAAGTTTTCTGAATTCAGACCGTGACGCTGCCAATCGGGGTTGGTGCACTTAGCGCCATTCATTACGATGAAATCAGGCTGGTAAGTTTTCAGTTCGGCATCCGTCGGCCGGATAAACATGTTTTTAACAAAATGAGCCTGCCAGGCTACTTCAGTGATAAACCTTACCGCCAAACGGGTATCGGTGTTAGCACCACAGTAAGTGTCTACGACGAATAAACGCTTGCCGGATAACTGCTTAGTGACCAGCGACTTCAGATCTGCCCATACGTCTGGTGTAATGGCTTTATTGTCATTTTTACCCTGATCAGACCACCATACCGTATCCCGGGTAGTGTCATCACGCACGATGTATTTGTCTTTTGGTGAGCGGCCGGTAAAGATACCAGTATCGACTGAAACCGCGCCCAGTTTTGTCAGTTTGCCTTGTTCATAACCTTGTAAATCAGTACGGGTTTCTTCCGTAAATAGCTGATCATACGAAGGGTTATAAATAATTTCCGTGACATCTGTGATGCCGTATTGGCTCAGATCCAGATCGGACATGATGTAACTCCTAAGGGTACTGTAGGTAAGGGTGCAGTCTCTGGCGGACTTAATTTTCAGGTATTTTTGTCACTCAGTTTTGTTGCTTTGTGCAAAAACCCGACCGCATAATAACGTTTTTTCGCTTTAAAAGATAGGCAAAAAATTATGCCATCGGCCTTAAAGGCCCGTCATAACTGACTTTGAAAGGATTAAGAGAATTCAATATTCGAATGAAAGTAACACTGAAAGTCAATTCAGTGACTTTCAGGATCAGGCAGTCAGGTTTCGCTGCGTAGGTCGTGATTTAACGAGTTGCTGCCAGGGTATGCTGGCTTGCCCCATCACCATAAAATCGGGATTCGCCAGTGTATCGCGTTGATTGTAGCTGAGCGCAGTAAACTCACTATCAAGAATTTTGCCACCGGCCTCTTCAACAATTACATGCACGGCGCCTGTATCCCACTCGCCGGTTGGCCCCAAACGCATATAACAATCGGCTTTACCCTCTGCTACCAGGCAGCTTTTTAGTGAACAGCTACCCAGCGCGATATATTCAACATGCTCTGTGCTGTGCAATAAGTCGACTATTGGCTGTAATGGCTGGCGCCGGCTGATGGCGATTTTTAGTGTGTCGCCAGCCTGATGCTGGTTTACTTTCATCCGGTTAATCAGGTTACGCTGTTGCTTAAAGGCACCATTACCCCGGCTGGCATAGTACATAATGTCTTCTTTTGGCCAGTAAATTACACCGAGCGCCGGCCAGCCATGCTCAACCAACGCTACACTGACCGCAAAATCACCGCTTCTGGCAACAAACTCTTGCGTACCATCCATCGGATCTATCAGCCAGTAGCGGGGCCAGTCCTGCCGCTGCGCCAAAGGCACTAAATGTGATTCTTCGGAAATAATCGGGATATTCGGAGTAAGTTCAGACAAGTGATTGATAATAATCCTGTTTGCGGCTAGATCAGCGCTGGTTACAGGGCTTAAGTCAGCTTTTTGCTGCTGCTGAAAATCACCACTTTGGTATAACCGCCATAACTCTGCCCCAGCCTCGCGGGCCGCGGTTTTAACAGGGTCAAGCAGTCTGCTTAAAAACATCCGGATTCACTTCCAAATATTGCTGTGCTAATAACAGGGCGGCAACACTTCTGGCTTCGGTAAAGTCAGCCTGCTGCAGCAAGGCGTTACTTTGCTGACGGGGCCAGCTGACCAGTTCTAACGGCTCAGGTTCGTCGCCTTCTAAGCTTTCTGCATATAAATCAAAGGCCAGAACTATATGCATTGTAGCATTAAAATAGCCTGGAGCTAACGCCAGTGACTTTAACTGTACAAAACGGCGCGCGCCAAAACCGATCTCTTCTTTCAGTTCCCGGTTCGCAGCCGTAAGAATATCTTCACCGGGGTCGATTAAGCCCTTAGGAAAGCCCAACTGGTAATCATGCGTGCCAGCACAATATTCGCGCACCAGGTAAAAGTGAGCATCATCCGGGCAGGCAATAATCATGACGGCGCCGCGCCCGCTGCCGCGCATGCGCTCATAAGTGCGCTGCACGCCGTTGCTAAACTGCAGCTCCAGTTGTTCAATCTTAAACAGACGGCTTTGGGCAACGATATCGGCGCTTAATATTTCCGGCTTTTGTTTGCTGTTATGTTTGTCGTGCTGCCGCTGCGTCATGCTGCCACCTCTGATACAATCCAGATTGTTACTATAAAACGATTAACAGGAAAAACCTATGCTGAACTGGGCTGAAATTGATACCGTATTGCTGGACATGGACGGAACCCTGCTGGATCTGCACTACGATAACTATTTCTGGCTGCAGCACCTGCCCAAACGCTGGGCAGAGATAAGCGGTATCAGCCTGGCAGACGCGCAAGCGCAGCTTAAGGCAGAGTATGCTGAGCTGACCGGTAAGCTGGAATGGTATTGCCTGGATTACTGGGGCAAACGCCTGCAGCTACCGATCACCGAGCTAAAGCGTGAAGTGATGCATAAAATAGCCATGCGCGCTGATGTGCCAGAGTTTCTGACCACATTAAAACAAAGTGGCCGTGACGTAGTACTGGTAACCAATGCCCACCCGGGTAGCCTGTCGCTGAAAATCGAGCGCACTGAGCTGGCACGCTATATAGACACCTTGATTTCAACCCACGAGTTTGGCGTCACGAAAGAAAACTGGGCACTGTGGCAGAAATTGCAACAGCGGTTGGGGTTTGACCCTGGCCGCACCTTATTCGTTGATGACAGCCTGCCAATTTTAAAAGCCGCTCAGGATTTTGGCATTAAACATCTGCTGGCCGTGGCTAACCCGGACAGCCAGCAATTAAGCCGGCAGATTACGGAGTTTCCTGCCATTACAGATTACAGTGTGCTGCTCGATGATATCAGAGGTAGCGCACGCGCTACGCTCTGACTATCGTATCAGAATCTGATAGGAAAACGGCCCTGTGCATCAGGTTTACCAAGGAATTGCATTGCCTGATGCACTTCTTTGGGCATACTGGCGTCTGGTTTTAATGTGCCGTTAACCAGTAACTGTTCAGCATTAAGCACCGCTTTGATGTCCAGGCCAAGTAAGTTAGCACCATCTGTGGTCAGCACTATGGTGCCGTTGTCACAGCCCAACTCACCAAACAGGTTTTGCAGCTCAAGCCAGGTACCGGTTGGCGTTTGTAGCCGGGCGTCCTGCCAGCTGGCATTGCCGCTT
>NZ_DATCSY010000359.1:0-11556 GCF_036568245.1 Rheinheimera sp.
GGCTGTGCGCCATCAGGTGCCTCTAGCGGCTCACGTGAAGCCTTAGAGCTGCGTGATGGTGACAAAAGCCGTTATCTGGGTAAAGGCGTAACCAAAGCCGTTGCCAATATTGATGGCCCAATTCAGGCAGCACTGAAAGGCAAAAGCGCTTACAAGCAGGCTGAAATCGACCAGATCATGATCGATTTAGACGGCACTGACATGAAAACCAAACTGGGTGCCAACGCGATTCTGGCCGTGTCATTAGCGGTAGCACGCGCAGCAGCAGCCGATAAGAAAATCCCGCTGTATCAGCATATTGCTGAACTGAATGGCACAGCTGGTGTGTACAGCATGCCGGTACCGATGATGAACATCATCAACGGTGGTGAGCACGCCGATAACAACGTGGATATCCAGGAATTCATGGTGCAGCCAGTGGGTGCCAAAACCTTTGCCGAAGCACTGCGCATGGGCGCTGAGATTTTCCACAGCCTGAAAAAAGAGCTGCAAAAGCGTGGCCTGAACACCGCTGTAGGTGATGAAGGCGGTTTCGCGCCGGATCTGAAATCAAACGAAGAAGCATTGTCTGTAATCGTGGAAGCGGTTAAAGCTGCCGGTTACGAGATGAATAAAGACGTAACGCTGGCGCTGGACTGTGCCGCGTCTGAGTTCTACAAAGACGGTAAGTACGTGTTAAGCGGCGAAGACAAGAGCTTTGATTCATACGGCTTTAACGACTATCTGGCCGGTTTAACCCAGCGCTACCCAATTGTTTCTATTGAAGACGGTCTGGACGAAAGTGATTGGGATGGCTGGAAAGACTTAACCAATAAAATTGGTAATAAAGTACAGCTGGTGGGCGATGACTTATTCGTTACCAACACTAAGATTTTAACCCGCGGTATTGAGCAGGGCATTGGTAACTCTATCCTGATTAAATTCAACCAGATCGGTTCATTAACCGAAACCCTGGCTGCGATTAAAATGGCAAAAGATGCTGGCTTCACTGCTGTTATCTCGCACCGTAGCGGCGAGACAGAAGATGCTTTCATTGCCGATTTAGCAGTGGGTACTGCAGCGGGCCAGATCAAAACCGGTTCACTGTGCCGTTCTGACCGTGTGTCTAAGTACAACCAGTTACTGCGTATCGAGCAGGAGCTGGGCAGCAAGGCACCGTACAAGGGCCGCAGCGAAATAAAAGGTCAGTAATTACTGCTTGCGTAAATACTGATTGAATAATCAAAGCCACCTTCGGGTGGCTTTATTGTTTTTGTCATGGCGTTGAAATATTAGGTTTTTACACTTGTCGCTACCTGAAAAATCTGACAGATGTAAGCCGTGACTGAAAAATTGCAGGATGCTGCCACCCTATACCCTTTGCTGCAACAATTAGAGCAACTGTGTAAAGCTGAGTTTGATATTGCTGTCTCTGCGCAGAAAATGCGTGATGACGCTGCTTATCGCCAACTGGTGCTACAGGAATTATCACAAATTCGCCAGCCGCAACTGGAGGCGATGCTGGCAACGTTGCAGCAGAAACTGCAACAGTCAGCTAACGCAGACGCTAAAGCTGCTACAGCAAAATCGCGCCGGCCACTGCTGTTGGCTGGCGTTGTCGTTATGCTCGCGCTGGTGTCTGCAGGCGGTTACTGGTGGCTGAATCAATCAGCAACCCCCGCTGTGGCTGTTGCTGCTATGCCGTCTGCCGAGGCTACTGCGCAAACTTCTGCCGTGGTGAAAGCTGCAGCGACGGATACGCCTGCGCCGGCGCAGTTGTTGTTCCGTTTACATGGCTCCAACACTGTTGGCGAAAAGCTGGCGCCGGCGCTATTACAAGCTTTTTTACAACAGCAGCAGGCTGAGGGCTTTGACTGGCAGCAAACGCAATCATCGGTTGAGCGGGCGCTGAACTTCAGTAAAGCAGGCAAGCGCGAGAAGGTGCAGCTGCATGCACACGGCTCCAGCACGGCCTTTAAAGATCTGGCCAGCGGTAAAGCCGATATTGGTATGGCGTCGCGGCGGATAAGTGCGGATGAAGTCGAAAAACTAAAGCCTCAGCTGGGGGATTTAAGCAAAATAGGTAACGAGCATATCGTCGCACTGGATGGCTTGGCCGTAATCGTCAACCAGAACAATGCGCTTAAAGCCATTTCCACCGAAATGCTGGCCAAAATTTTCTCCGGTGAAGTCAGCCGTTGGTCTCAGCTGGGTGGCGCAGACCAGCCCATAACACTGTATGCCCGTGATGATAAATCCGGTACTTTTGATACCTTTAAAAGCCTGGTGCTGGACAAGTTTGGCAAACAGCTAAGCCCGACTGCCAGCCGGTTTGAGTCGAGCTCTGAATTGTCGGCCAAGGTATCGCAGGATGAATATGCCATCGGCTTTATCGGCTTAAACTACATCTCGTTTAATAAGGCGCTGGCCATTTCAGAAGGTGCCGGCAGCACACCTATCTATCCGACCCGTTTTACCATCAGCACTGAAGACTATGCGTTGTCGCGCCGGTTATATCTGTATACGCCTACCGCCGCCTCACAGGTAGCAAAAGACTTTGCCCAGTTTGCGATATCGGATGAAGGCCAGCATCTGGTCGAACAAACCGGCCTGATTTCACAGAATATCCGCGTTGAGCAGGTGTACCCGATAAGCAATGCGCCGCAAAGCTACAACAGCTATGCCAGCCAGGGGCAACGCTTATCACTGAATTTTCGTTTCAGCTACGGTGACAACGAGCTGGACAATAAAGGTAAGCGTGATTTACAGCGTCTGGTCAGGTTTATGGAGCAAAACTCAGGCCGTCGCTTAGTGTTGATGGGCTTTTCTGATGCGGTTGGCGCTGTCGCTAACAATGCTGAACTGGCATTAAAGCGGGCAAAAGCGGTCGAGCGCGAGCTGACCGCCCGCGGCATTGCGGTGATGGCGGTAGAAAGTTACGGCGAGATGCTACCTGTAGCCAATAATGACACCGAAAGCGGCCGTGAGCGCAACCGCAGGGTAGAGGTTTGGGTAATTTAACAAAGCTTGGCTAAGGAAAGTGTATGTTTCGCATTCTGACCGATTTGACAAATTTACAGCAGGTCTTTGCCAGTTACAGCGCCGCTGAGGCATTAAAGGTTCAGCACAATATCAAGGCGGTGATTAAACAGCTTGGCATTCCGGATAAAGAACTGCTGCGGCAAATGCGGGCCGAGGGCCTGGACCTGGCCGAGTTTGCTGCAGCGCCCGCTGTATCTGAGTTGCCTGAGTGTTCAGAGACGGTGCTACGCAGCCATATGCGGTCGTTATTTTTATCTGCTGAAAAATTATCTGCTGCGATACAGGGGTTAAATCTGGCGCAGCAAGCCAGTGTGCGGGAGCAACTGGAGTTTGCCTGTTCAGCGCTGCGTTTACCGTCAGAGCAGCTTTTGCAGCGCATGGCCGAGCAGGGGCTGACGCTGGAAAAGCTGGGGCTGGTTGAACCTGCAGCTGATGCTGTATCTGCGGTACGTCAACGATTGGCCGGCGCATTAAAGGCAGAAGCTCAGCCGGCGGCAGCTGATAAGCCACAGCCTGATACCCTGAATCAGGTAAGACAGCGGCTGCAGGCATTGAACGCCGACACTGTAAGCGCGACAGAGTCGACTGCTGCCGGTGAAAACATTGTTAGCCTGCAACAGGCGGTGGCCCGAATTGCAAGCCGGCGCTGAGCTGTTGTAATAAATCAGTCACAGTTACCTTTTATGATGCTCAGCTGTCAGGAAGACAGTTAACGCCACTGAAGGTGCTGGCATAAACTTGTATTACTCAGGCTGATGTTTTGGGACTAAGTGATTTTCACCGCAATGAATTACTGCGTATTTTGCAGCATAAGCTGCTCACGCCGTTGTTTCAGCCTTTGGTTACATTAACAAATGGCCAGATCTGGGGATATGAAGCGCTGATACGTGGCCCGTCAGACAGCGCTTTGCACTCACCAATATTACTGTTCAAAACGGCACTGGCGTTTGATTTGCTGGAACCTTTGGAGATGCTGTGCCGCGAGCTCAGTATCAATGCCTTTGCTGAGGCGGCGGTAGAGGGTTTCCTGTTTCTGAATGTGAACCCTAAACTGCTGCTGACCTCTGATCATCCATCAGGCTTAACCAAACGTTTTATTCAGCAGGCCGGTTTGCAGCCTGATCGTATTGTCATTGAACTGTCAGAACAGTTTCAGGTAGAAGATACCGAGCTGTTTATCAGCGCGGTAAAACACTACCGCGAGTTTGGTTTTAAGGTGGCGATTGATGATTTGGGCAGTGGTTTTTCCGGCCTGAAGCTGTGGTCTGAGCTACAGCCGGATATCGTCAAAATTGACCGCTATTTTATCGACCAGCTACACCGAGACCCGATTAAAAAAGCCTTCGTTAAAAACATCATTGAAATTGCTAAAAATACCGGCTCCAGCATAGTGGCAGAAGGTATTGAAACCAGCGAAGAGCTGATTACCTGTAAAGAACTGGGCGCCGAATTGGGGCAGGGCTATCTGCTTGGCCGGCCCGAAGCTGAATGCCGGGATGTGTCGGCCAAAGCTGCGCAGTTGCTGCGGATAGAAAAAAGCCTGCCGTTTAACGAATCGCTGGAGCCGGTGATCAGCAAAGTTGCTGCCGTGCATGAGCAGACCCCTGCCAAGCAGGTGGCTTTGATGTTTGCCAACGATAATAACTTGCCCTGTGTTGCGGTGGTCGATGCCTGGCAGCAACCGGTAGGCATTGTTAGCAAGAGCATGATCAACGAGCGTTTTTCGCACCAGTTTGGCCGTGCTTTATACGAGAAAAAGGCCATTAAGCACTGTATGGAGCAGGCGCCGGTGGTGGTGGAGCGTAAGCTGTCGATGGACAATGTCAGCGCCATTTTAAGTGCTGAAGCGAATGAAGACGCCAGTTTGTATTTTATCGTCACTGACAATGGTAAGTACTATGGTCTGGGGTCGGTACGCAAGGTGTTGCGTCAGATCAGCGAGCATAAAATTCAGCTGGCACGCTATGCTAACCCACTGACTTTGTTACCCGGTAATGTGCCCATTAATACCCAGATTGATAAACTGCTGCAGCAGGAACAAAGCTTTGCTATTGCCTATATCGATATAGACAACTTCAAGCCTTACAACGATCAATATGGCTACAGCAAAGGTGATCTGGTTATTGAGCTGCTGGCGCAGATCATTCAAAGTGAGTCTGACGCTGTGGCCGATTTTATCGGCCATATCGGCGGCGACGATTTTATTGTGCTGTTTGGCACGGATCAGGCCGAAGCCACATCAGCGCGGATTTTGAAGCGCTTCGAGCAGCGGGTAAAACATTACTACCTGCCTGAGCATGTGCAGCAAGGCGGGTTCAGTGCGATGGACCGGCTGGGTGTGGCATCATTTTATCCGTTAATTACGTTATCAATTGGGCTGGCAACGCCTGATCCATTGCTCTGCCGCAGCCATCACGATGTGGCAGCACTGGCCTCGGCCGCGAAACAGCAGGCGAAAAAGCAAACCGGTGCCAGTATCTTTATTAACAAACGACGAGCCCCGGATACTACACAGAGCAGCCAGAACACTGTATTACCCCAGACTAATTTCGCTTAAGTGATTTTGAATATGCAGGTAATGGGCGTTGTAATACTGAGCTTTGGTTAAGTTGCCATAGGCAAAGTGCGGTGCAAGCTCACCTTGCCAGGCGATAAACTGGCCTATCTCAGCAATAAGTTCGGCCATCGCAACATCGTTAGGAACCTCAGCGATCAGAGCCGGTGCGCCGGGAATGGCTTCGTCCAGTGGGTGTGTCATACTGCCGCTGGCTGTAAATACATTTAAAGCCGTGGTTCCTGCGGTATATTGAAATAGCACCGATTTTGCTTGAGGGTAGCCCAGACGCGAATAACGGATACTCTGCGCCAGATGCTGCAAAATCATACTGACACTCCAGTTACCCTTGCTAAAGAGCTTCTCTGGCGGCAGACGTTTTAGCTGTGTCAGCAGTTCGTCCAGCGGATAATGCCGCGCCATGGCCACTGTTTTAACACCTGCAATCAGCACAACAGGGGTAAGCAGTGCTGCCTGCAAAAATTTACGTCTGTTCATGGTATTACTCTGCGAAGCTAATCTTGGGCTCAGGTGCTAATGTAACAGCAATCGGCGCTGTTATGCGATAGGCGCTGTAGCACGGGGCTTGGGTATACCAATAAACTTAAGTGCAGTCAGGGGTTTTCGCTTTGCAAAGTGCAAGCAATTGGCTAACATCTGGCCATGACTGAGACCGGCACTAATCAACCGCATTTCTGGCAGGTGTCCAGAGAAAACCAGACTTATACCGAGCTGTGTAATGCTTTGTATGAGCGAGAACTGCTGCGTTTATCTCAGCTAAGCACAGAGCAGCTACTGCGCTTACCCAACCGGCTGGCGAGCTTACCGTTTTATATTCGCCGGGCTGCGACCAATATTCTGCAGCAACACTCGACGCTGGAGCTCGATAGCCTGAACGCGTCCTGGTTTAGCCGCCAGGCCAGTATGTGCCCGGCGCGCAAGCAGCAAGCTGATCCGATAGACAGTTTTTATCAGCGCTACGCTAAGCCTGGCCTGATTGTGCCTGTGTATATTACCGAGCTGACTCATGAGCAAATTGTACTGGACAGTGTCGATGAAGTAGATGCGGCTGGCTTACGCCTGCATTGTAACGAACATGGCTGGTTCAGCTTTTCCGGCACGCCACTTCAGCAGCAAAACAGCGATAAATTCCTGCTCAAACCGGTTAAAAGTATAATGGCCGCCGCCTGCTGTGGCCATCAGTGGTTAAACGGCGACAAAAAGCCGCCGCGTTTACTCAGTTTGCGCGAATTGTTGCTGGCCAGTCGGTTAAACTGGCAGAATTTCGCCAAGCCGTTGCCTGCGTTGTTACCCTGATGCAGTGTTTCCCGCTTTGCATTCATTCGCTAAGGCTTCATAATAGCCCCAGCCAGATTAACGAAGTTATGTTATGCGAATACTCACCTTACTGCTGATAGTGCTGCTGGGCCTGCTGCAATACCGATTGTGGTTTGGGCAGCACAGTATTGCTGACTATTTCCGTCAGCAGGAAGAGCTGAAAAGCCAGCAAGCCAGTAATCTGGAGCTGGAAAAGCGTAACCGCGTGTTGCGGGCAGACGTTAAAGATTTACAGCAAGGCCTGGACGCTATTGAAGAACGCGCCCGCAATGAGCTGGGCCTGATCCGCGAAGATGAAGTGTTTTTCCGCATGTTCAGTCAAAGCGGCAACGCTAAAGATGGCCCAGCCGGAGTGAGCAATGACTGATACTTCTGTGCCAGCTATTGCTGCAGTAGTGCCAGCTGCCGGTATTGGCAAACGGATGCAAAGCGCAGTACCAAAGCAATACCTGAAGCTGCACGGTAAAACCGTGCTTGAACACAGCGTAGCCAAGTTACGTGCTGTGCCTGCCGTCAGCCAGATATGGTTAGCGCTTGCTGCCGATGATCCTTATTTTGATGCCACTGAACTGACACACAGCGATATTAACCGCGTCAAAGGCGGTGCCGAACGTATGCATTCGGTATTGAATGCCCTGCAGTTTATTGATGAGCATCAGTTCCCCTGGGTGTTGGTGCATGATGCGGCCAGACCGCTGGTACGCAAGGCTGATATCGAGCTTTTGATCACGCGTTGTCTGCAACACGGGGAGGGCGGCATTTTGGCCAGCCCGGTGCGTGATACGATGAAGCGTGGTGCCTGTTATGTGGCTGAAACAGTCAGCCGTGAGCACCTGTGGCATGCACTGACGCCACAGTTTTTTCCTACCGCGATGTTAAAGGCTGCTTTGCATGATGCGGTACAAGCCGGTGTCAATGTCACCGATGAAGCCTCTGCTATGGAATGGGCCGGTCACAGGGTGATGTTGGTTGAAGGTCATAGCGACAATATTAAAATTACGCAGCCGGCTGATCTGGCGCTGGCGGCGTTTTATCTGGAGCAGGTAACTGAATGAAATTGCGTATAGGGCACGGTTTTGATGTGCATGCCTTTGGCGGCGTCGGGCCGGTGACCCTTGGTGGCGTTAAAATTGATTATGCCCAGGGTTTACTGGCGCACTCTGATGGTGATGTGGTGCTGCATGCGTTGTCTGATGCGCTGTTAGGCGCCGTTGCGCTTGGCGATATCGGGCATCACTTTCCGGATACCGATGATGCGTTTAAAGGCATCGACAGCCGTATTCTATTGCGTAAAGTGTTTGCCGATGTATCTGCAGCGGGCTACAAAGTCGGTAATGTCGATATTACTGTTATGGCACAGGCGCCAAAAATGGCACCGCATATCGATGCGATGCGCCGCTGTATAGCGGATGATCTCAATGCTGATATGTCACAGATTAATGTAAAAGCCACCACTACTGAAAAGTTAGGTTTTGTTGGTCGTAAAGAAGGAATAGCGGCAGAGGCTGTGGTGCTGCTGGTAGGTGTATGAGCAGCAAGGCTTTAGCGTATTTGTATAGTGAACCGGCGGCAACTGCATTATTGCGTCAACAGCCTGACGACTTTATTGTTGATGAAGAGCTAAACTTTACCCCCAGCGGTGCCGGCGAACACGTGCTGTTACATATCGAAAAGACCGGTCAGAATACCCAGTATGTGGCTAAGCAGCTGGCTGAGATCACCGGTTTACGTGCACGTGACATCAGCTATGCCGGTTTAAAAGACAGGCATGCGGTTACCCGGCAGTGGTTTTGCTTTAAATGGCCAATAAAACAATCGCTTGACTGGCAAAGCTGGCAGCTTACCGGTTGCACCATTCTCAGTATGCAGCGGCATTACCGCAAACTGCGGCTTGGGGCATTAAAGGCAAACCGCTTTACGATACGGCTGCGCCAGGTGTCAGATTGCAACGACGTGGTGCAGCGTGCCGACAAGTTAAAGCAAGGCGTGCCGAATTACTATGGCGAGCAACGTTTTGGTATTAACGGTGGCAATTTAACCCTGGCAGAGCAGCTGTTTGCCGGTGGCAGTATCAGTGACCGTAAGTTAAGAGGCCTGGCGTTATCTGCCGCGCGCTCATTTTTATTTAATCAGCAAATTTCGGCGCGCCTTGCTGCGGGCCTGTTTAACACAATAATTGATGGTGACGTGCTGCAGCTCAATGGCACCGGTTCGGTATTTCGCACCACGCAGGCTGATCAGCAATTACAACAGCGCCTTGACGCTCAGGATGTGCATATTACCGCTGTGTTAGCGGGCATAGGTGAGCCGATGGTGAGCGGTGCGGCAGCTGAATTTGAGCAAGCTGCGCTTGTACCTTACCATGCTTTAGTCAAAGGCCTGGAAGATTACCGCTTAAAAACCGAGCGCAGGGCAATACGTTTGCTGCCGCAGCAGCTGAGTATTCAACAACAGGGCGAAGACATGATATTAAGCTTTGCGCTACCGGCGGGGTGTTTCGCCACCAGCGTGCTGCGCGAGTTGGTTAATTATCGTGACTGCGGCCGTCAGACGGCAGACATGGAGTGAAAGATGCGGATTTTACTAAGTAATGATGACGGCGTGCATGCCAAAGGTATGCAGGTGCTGCAACAGGCATTATGCCAAATCGCGGATGTCACCACAGTAGGGCCAGATAGGAACTGTAGTGGCGCCAGCAATTCGTTAACACTGATAAACCCGCTACGTGTGCAACAGATGGAAAATGGTTTTCTATCCGTAAATGGTACGCCTACTGATTGCGTGCATCTTGCTATCAGCCAGTTGCTGGACTTTACGCCGGATTTAGTGGTGGCAGGTATCAACCATGGTGCTAACCTGGGCGACGATGTGTTGTACTCTGGCACCGTTGCTGCGGCAACCGAAGGCCGGCATCTGGGGCTGCCAGCCATAGCCGTGTCGATGGCCGGGCGCGAAGAGGAACATTTCGCCACTGCGGCCTATGTTACTGTGCAGGTGATTAAAAAGCTCAAATCGCATCCTCTACCGGCAGATCAGATCCTGAATATTAATGTACCTTCGGTATCAATCGAACAGCTAAAAGGTATTCAGGTCACCCGGCTGGGGCGCCGGCACAAAGCTGAAACCATGACCAGCGCGACAGACCCCTGGGGTCGTAAAATATACTGGTACGGTTCTTTAGGCTCAGAGCTGGACGCCGGTGAGGGCACCGATTTTCATGCAGTGGCTAATGGCTATGCGTCTATTACACCGTTGCAGATAGATATGTCAGCTTATAAAAGCATGGAAAGATTACAACAATGGCTAGAGGGGATACGTTTGTAGTATGGCCGTCGCAACTTCACGCAGCGCCGCGGTATTGGCGCAAAAACTTCAAAGCGAAGGCATCTCGCAGCAGCAGGTACTCAATGCTATCGCCAATACGCCACGGCATATTTTTGTCGAAGCGGTGCTAGCACACAAAGCTTATGAAAACACCGCTTTACCGATTGGGCAGGGCCAGACCATTTCCCAGCCTTATATCGTTGCCCGGATGACAGAGTTGCTGCTTGAGGATAAAGCACCGGGCAAAATACTCGAAATTGGCACCGGTTCAGGTTATCAGACAGCCATACTGGCGCGGTTGTTTTCTCATGTGTGCAGTGTTGAACGTATCAAAGCACTACAATTTCAGGCCAAAAGGCGTCTGCAGCAGCTTGATTTACACAATGTGTCAATGAAACATGGCGATGGTTGGCAAGGCTGGCCCAGTAAAGCACCCTTTGACAGCATTATTGTGACTGCAGCGCCCACTGAGGTGCCGGTGGCACTGTTACAGCAGTTAAATGAAGGTGGTCGTTTAGTGATACCTGTGGGGTTACATGAGCAGGTACTGCGGGTTTACCAGCGTACAGGCGATGACTTTACCAGCCGCGATATCGAAGCGGTGCGCTTTGTACCTCTGGTTCCGGGCGAGTTAGCCTAGCTTCATCTGGCATTAACATACTGATATTAAACTGCAAAGCTTAGCGCAATGGCGACATAAGGAAAGACAATGCAGTATCTGCAATGGATAATTAAAGGCCTGGCTATGGGGGCGGCTGATGTGGTTCCCGGTGTATCAGGCGGCACCCTGGCCTTTATTCTCGGTATTTACGAGCGTTTGCTGGCGGCGATCAGTCACTGTGATTTGCAGGCTGTCAGGTTGTTAATGCGTGGCCGGATTACGGCGTTATGGCAACATATAGACGGTACTTTTCTGCTGTGTCTGTTCGGCGGTATTTTGCTGAGCATTTTCTCATTGGCCGGCCTTATCACCTATATGCTGCAATACCGGCGCATACATGCCGGACATCAGTAAAATAAAGCTGCCGGAAATACCTGGCAGTATCATGGCGCAGATGGCCACAGCGCCGGCAACGAAGAACATCCAGCTTTGCGGTTGCAGTTCTCTTGGCGTCAGCGAACCGATTGCTACCGCTATTGCTATACCAAACAAACATAAAACAGTGCGTCCGCTACTCCAGCGGATACTGCGGCATAAATGCGGTAAAGCGGTGATAATCAGTGCGCAAAACAGCGCCCAAAGCGGAATTGGCCGGTATTGCAGCATATAGGTGATAAGGCCGGCCAATGAGAAAATGCTCAGCAAAATACCGCCGAAC
>NZ_DATCSY010000360.1:0-6928 GCF_036568245.1 Rheinheimera sp.
CAAAGCGGTCATGATTAAATCCTGTCAGCAAGCTGCAGCTTGGCGAGCTGCCGGCATAACGTTGCCAGTATCGGTCAATATTGCTGCGGCCCAGTTTACCGACCCCGGTCTGGTGTGGTTGATAGAGCAGCTTTTGATGGAGTGCCAGTTGCCTGCGCATTTACTTGAGCTGGAGGTGACAGAAACGGCGCTGATCCAGAACCCGGATCGCACGGCTGAGATCCTGAGAAAATTCCGTGCCTTGGGGATCCGTATTGCGATAGATGATTTTGGCACCGGCTACTCCAGCCTGTCTTACTTAAAGCAGTTTAAGGTGGATGTGCTGAAGATAGACATGTCTTTTGTCAAAGACATGTTGCAGGACAAAAGTGACTATGAAATTGTCAAAACGATTATCTCGCTTGGCCAGTCGATGAATATCGAGCTGATTGCCGAAGGGATAGAAACAGCAGCACATCAGGCCAGTTTACTTGAGCTTGGTTGTCTGTACGGCCAGGGCTACTATTACAGTAAACCCTTGCCGTCAGAGCAGTTTATGCAGTATTTACAGGCTGGGAAACACTGACGCTGTTATAGCAGGCTCATGGCGGCTTTTAACAGGCCGGCTAAGATTGTCAGGGCGGTAATACCGCCAAGATACAGCACCACAAACCACAGGATAGGGTTGGGTCTTTTAGTTTCAGCCATTAGTAGCCCTCCTCATAATCTTCTATCTTGCCGCGGAAAATATGATAACCCCACAGCGTATATGCCAGGATCAACGGCAGGAAAATCAGGATGCCGGGTAGCATAAAGCTCAGGCTGCTATCGGGTGCCGCAGCGGTATAAAAACTGAGCTGCTGTGGCAGTAAGTACGGATAAAGCCCAACAACCAGGCCGGCAAACGCCAACAGGAATAAACTTGCAGACAGCCAGAATGGCCGGCTCTCATGGCGGTTATTGATGGTTTGGTCTGCGCCGAACTGGCGCTGTACTCTTGCCAAATCGCGAAATAACAAACGCGCAGCCAGTACCGCCAGCAGTGGTAATACCATCAACACCAGGCTATAAACTCCTCCAAACCAGCGGCTGCGGATAGCCGGTTGCTGATAAAGTGTCCACAGACTTACCAGTAACATCGCCAGCATGACAAAAATCAGCAGTCTCTGACCGTAACGGGCGGCTTTTTGCTGTATCGCACCGCGGCTTTTCATGGTCAGATAAGTGCATGCCAGTAAGGCGTAGCCTGCCATAACAGCCAGAGCCGTAAATAAACTGAACGGCGTCAGCCATTGCAGGCTGGACTGGGTCAGGCTATTGCCATCTACACCCTGCACAATTACACCCAACATTAACCCCTGACAAAAGGCTGCCAGGCTGGAGCCAGCTGCAAAAGCGCGGTTCCACCAGACCTTTGAGCTGTGTGATTTGAAGCGATACTCAAAGGCTACGCCGCGGAAAATCAGGCCAATCAGCATCAGCATAATAGGTAGGTATAACAAGCTGGCAATGCTGGCATAGGCCAGCGGAAAGGCGCCAAACAGAATAACGCCACCAAATACCAGCCAGGTTTCATTACCATCCCAGACATGGGAAATGGAGCGCATTAAATGATCATGCTCGGCGTCGGTATTGAACCAGGGGTACAAAATACCCATCCCCAGATCAAAACCATCCAGCAATACATACATTAAGATGGCAAAGCCAAGCAGCAGAAAATAAAACAGCGGTAAACCCAGTTGCAATTCCATTATTTTTGCTCCTGTGCCGGGGTAAGTTGTTTGGCCAGCGCGACGGCATAACCTGACGCTTTGACACCTATCAGTTGTTGATGCAATTGCTCAAGTGGCGGCGGGCCCTTACGGATAAGCTTACGCATAAAATACAGATAAACGCCGAATAGCAGGCTGTAAGTCAGCACGAACAGTGTCAGCGAGAACAGTACGCGTTCAGCGGGGAGCGGCGTGACAACATCCACAGTGCGTAGCAAGCCATAGACAATCCAGGGCTGGCGGCCAACTTCAACCACATACCAACCGGCAAGCACGGCAATAATGCCGCTGGGGGCAAGGTAACTGCAGAACGTCAGAAACCATCGGCTGTGGTACAGAGTGCCCCGCCAGCGCAGGTAAGCGCCAGTCAGTGCGACCAGGATCATTAATACGCCAATACCCACCATCACCCGGAAAGAAAAGAACACCACCGGCACATTTGGTCTGTCTGCTGCCGGTACAGCTTTTAAGCCGGCCAGCTCGCCGTTTGCATCATGGGTCAGGATCAGACTGGCCAGTTTAGGGATGGCCAGCTCAAAGTGATTTTTTTCCGCAACTTTATCCGGCACAGCAAACAGCAACAGGGGCACACCGGCTTCACGTTCGGGCCAGATCCCTTCCATTGCCGCCAGTTTTACCGGTTGATGATGTTTGACATTCAGGCCGTGCAGGTCACCGACAAAGGCTTGTAGCGGGGTTAACAGCAATGCCAGCCATAGAGTCATTGACAAGCCTTTACGCGCCATGGCCTTGTGTTCACTGTTACGCAGTTGCCAGGCACTGGTCGCCAGCACGACAAAAGTGGCGGTGATAAATGCTGCCAGCAGCATATGGCTAAAGCGGTATGGCATAGAAGGGTTAAAAATCACCTGCCACCAGCTGTCTACCTGAAATATGCCGTCCACAATGCGGTGTCCGGCTGGTGTTTGCATCCAGGAGTTAGCTGCAATGATCCAGAATGCTGAGATCCAGGTACCTATGGCGACTACCACAGTGGAGACAAAATGGAGCTTAGGCCCAACCCGTTGCCAGCCAAATAGCATAATGCCAAGAAAACCGGCTTCGAGGAAAAACGCAGTCAGCACTTCATATGCCATTAACGGGCCAAGCACTGCTCCGGTAATACGCGAAAATTCTGAAAAATTAGTGCCGAACTCGTACGACAACACTATGCCAGAGACCACTCCCATACCAAAGGTAATGGCGAAGGGTTTAATCCAGAATTTGGCCAGTTGCAGATAAACCGGATTGGCCGTTTTTAGCCATAGCCCTTCCCATATCGCGATAAGCGTTGCTAAGCCTATGGTAATAGACGGAAAAATAATATGAAAACTGATAGTAAAAGCAAACTGTAAGCGGGATAACAGCGCAGCATCCAGTTCCATATCAGTTATCCTTACGCCGGAGAGTGGCAAACACTGCGGGTATCAGCGCTACGCTGACCATCAGTAACAGAGCTAACATTTCAGTCACCAGCAAACTACTATTCATCTTGAGTTCTCACACCAATTACTACAGACAGTTAAGTTACAGCAAGATACTGACCACTATTTGTTTAATAAGTTTTAATTATTGAATTTTATAGAGAATTTTATTTTTATTGTGCTAAGTGTAAACTTGGTTTACGCTTTTGGTGAGATGATTTCGTAAACGAGGTTTACAGTGCCTTTGACGCTTGTATTTGAAATCAGCATGATGCTGACCAGCGGCTGTGCAGTATTATTAGCTGGCTGGTTGTTACTACAGGGCCAACGCCAGCCGGCTATGCCCGCGTTGGCGGGGTTCGCAGCGATGATGGCGCTGTGGTGTGGCGGGCACATTGCTATAGTGCAGAACTGGCACTCTGTAGGTGTGGCGCTGGTGTTGGCAAACCCGCTAATGCCGATGTTTTTTCTGCATTTTGCACTACAGTTTGTCTCGCCGACGGCTGAAATACGACCGCGATGGCATCGTCTGCTGCCGGCGCTGTATGGCGTCAGTGTGCTGGTAATTGTGACCAGCTGGTTTGGTGCCGGCGGTGCTGTTACAGCAACAGCAGGTTTTGATGCCTTCTTTATTTTCGCCGGTATTGGTTGGTTGAACCTGTTTTATACCGTGTTGCTCGGTGTAGCCGCGCATGCGGTACTTTGGCATGGCTGGCGCATTCACAGCGGCAATAAACGCCGCTCTATTGTCGCAATGTTTCTGGCCGGTGGCTGGGGGTTACTACTGGCAACCAGTTTTGTGTTTCCGTCTTTGGGCCTTAACTGGTATCCCTATCCGATGCTGTTGTTGCCAAGCTATTTGCTGTTTTTGGTATATGGCGTAGTGCGCTATCAGGTACTGGCGATTAATGCGTTTGCCAATAAAGCGCTATTGTGGCTTGGCATGCTGTTACTGGTTCTGGCACTGATGGCTTTGGTTAGTGCCTTGCTGGGGCAGCTTGGCATGCAGGCACTTGCCGCTGTGCCAGCCAGCCAGCTCTGGCTGTATTCTGCGTTATTGTTGTTATTGTCGGCTGCCTGTTACCGGCCAATAGCGGCATTAGCCCGTCGCCTGATTTACCCCGGTGGCCAGTTAAGTGAACCTTTACTCGCGCATTGGCGCTCACAGCTTCAGCAGTGTGATAGCTGGCAGGCGCTGGCGGAGCTGGCGGCTGCTTTACTGTCTGCGCAGCTGCGACAGAAGGTTACGGTGCGTTTGCCTGATGCCGGCCAGCAAGGCAGCCAGTTGCATATTCAATGTCTGCGCACTGAGCAGGGTTGGTTTTATCAACTGACCGGCTGGGACGATGTTACACCCGGCTATCGGCTGCAGGGTGAGGTGTTTGCTGCTTTATTGCTGAGTAACTGCCGTATTCTGGAGCAATCCCTGAAACTGGCGGAGGCTGAACGCAAGAGGCTGGACCAGCAACATCTGGTTGAACTGGGCGCTTTATCTGCAGCCATGGCGCATGAGCTGCGTAACCCGCTGAATATTATTTCGATGGCCGCAGCAACAACTTCCCCGGATACCCGTCAGCATATTCAGCAGCAATTAAAGCGGGCCGACCGCCTAATCGCAGACTTGCTGAGTTACGCCGGTCAGCTGCAACTGCAGTGCAGCCAGGTGCCGGTAAAAGCCATGCTGCAAAGCGTGATGAGTCAGCAAGACTGGCAGGGGGTTGAATGCCAGCTCGACGTTCCGGATGAGTTATTGTTATGGGCCGACAGTTACCGGCTGCAGCAGGTTTTCGTCAACTTACTCGATAATGCTCTTGCATTTTGCCGCAACAAAAGCCACGCCAGAATAAACCTTTCGGCCAGCACTGATGCTGACAAAGTGCAGTTATTTGTACATAACAACGGCCCGGCTATTCCAGCAGAGCAACTGCCAGGCCTGTTTCAGCCTTTTGTCAGTAAGCGCGCCGGTGGCAGCGGCCTGGGGCTGGCTATTGTGCGGCGCATTATGCAGGCGCATGGTGCAAAGGTACAACACCGCTCAGATTTAGGCTGGCCTGTGAGTTTTGTACTGCAGTTTTTTAATCAACAACAGGATACAGAAAATGAGTAATGGCAAGATCCTGCTGGTAGACGATGAACCGGCGTTTCGCCAACTGGCACAAAGCTGGCTGAACCAGAGCGGATATCAGGTTGAAACCGCAGCTGACCTGAACATGGCCCGCAGTAAGCTTGGTGGCTTTGATGCCGATTTGATTCTGCTTGATTTGTCATTGCCGCCGCAGTTTGACCCGCAACATACGCTGGACGCGTTGCCGGACTTTAGTAGCCGGCCCGTTATCATTCTGACTGGCCATGCTGAGCGGCAGCTGGCGCTTGATGCAATAGCCCGGGGGGCCTGGGACTTTATCGCCAAACCGGTCGACCCTGATTTGCTGGCAGTGGTTATCAAACGCGCTTTGAATAAACATCAGCTTGATAATGAGTTAAAACAGTTAAAGCAACAGGTCAGTGCGGGGGGCACCGGGCGGCTTATTGGTGTGTCCACTGCAATGGAAGCCATGCGGACACTGATCCAGCGCATAGCACCAACCGATGTCAGAGTGCTGGTAACCGGCCCGTCCGGCACCGGTAAAGAAGTGATATCGCGCGCGCTGCATGAGCTAAGCCAGCGCTCTGACAAGCCTTTTGTGTCAGTGCACTGCGGTGCAATACCGGCAGACCTGCTGGAAAGTGAGTTGTTCGGTTATGTCAAAGGTGCTTTTACCGGCGCTGATAAAGACAGGCCGGGACTGCTGAAACTGGCGGATACCGGCACGCTGTTTTTAGATGAAATTGGCGAAATGCCCCTGCCAATGCAGGTGAAACTATTAAGGGTACTGCAGGAGGGTACCTACTTTCCGGTGGGCGGACGCGAGCAGCATAAAATTAATATCAGGCTGATCTCAGCGACCAATGCAAATTTACCTGATTTGGTTAAAAAAGGTTTGTTTCGGGAGGATTTGTATTACCGTATTAAGGGTATTACGCTTGAAACTCTGGCACTGAGTGAGCGCAGCCAGGATATTCCGTTGTTGCTGCAGTTCTTTCTGGAACAGTTGTCGAAACAACATGGCCAGGCTGTGCGGCTGGATAGCATGGCATTGAGCTGGTTTTTACAGCGGGACTGGCCAGGCAATATCCGCGAGCTGAAGAATACGCTGGAAAGCGTGGCGGCTGTAGCGCAGGACGGTGTGATCAGCATGGCAGATATCAGCCTGCTGCACCCTGAAGCTGCAGCCGCACAGCTGCATAACGCGCAGACAACTGTGCAGGAAAACAGCCTGCTGCTGGATGAAGCGGTACAGGCGCTTGAAATCAGATTGATTAAACAGGCCATGCAGCAAAGCGGTGGCAACAAAAGCAAAGCGGCGCGTCTGCTGGGGTTGTCGCGTCAGGGATTACTTAAGAAAATTGACCGCTATCAGCTTGCCGTATAAGGTGGGCGAAAAATCAGGGAGACACCAATGAAAGCAGTAGGTTATCAGCAGTCGTTACCAGCAACAGATGACAAAGCGTTGCAGGATATTGAGTTACCCCAGCCTGCCGCTAGTGGGCAGGATATCTTAGTGCGGGTAGAAGCGGTTTCGGTCAATCCGGTAGACACTAAGGTGCGCATGCGGGCTCAGCCTGAAGCGGGTCAGTATAAAGTGCTGGGCTGGGATGCCGCCGGCGAAGTGGTGGCTGTCGGTGAAGATGTCAGCCTGTTTAAACCGGGTG
>NZ_DATCSY010000361.1:0-6821 GCF_036568245.1 Rheinheimera sp.
ATCCAGTCAAACGCTGTGCCCGGGTCGGTTTTACGTCCGGGCGCAATATCACAGTGGCCCGCTATACGTTCAGGCGTAATAGCCGGATACTGCTGCATTATCATTAGTGTCAGGTTAATCAGGCTTTTATATTGCTGATCAGTATACGGTAAATTATCGGTGCCTTCTAATTCTATGCCGATAGAAAAGTCGTTACAGCGCTCACGACCGGCAAAACTGCTGACACCGGCATGCCAGGCACGCTTTGCAAAAGGTACATACTGAAAAATGCTACCATCGCGCCAGATCACGCAATGCGCTGATACTCTTACTCCGGCAAGACCGGCAAAGCTTGGGTGTGCGGTGCAATCAAGCTCGCCCATAAAGAGCGCATCAATATAACTGTGCTGTGGTACTTTGCTGAACTCTGCTGCTGGCAGGCTGATATTGTGGATCACCAACAGGCTGACGGTTTCCGCTTGCGGCCGATCATCGTAGTGTGGGCTTTGACGCTCTGTGATAACAGGTAGAGTGGCCGTCATGATATTTTGCCTTTAACCGGCGCGGTCAGTAAGCTATAACGCTATTGTCAATGCAGGAGGTTATTAATGCAAGCGCCTGAGCCTACAAACAAATATGGTAAGACCTTCGCGATTATTGCCTGGCTTATTCTGATGGTGCTGCTGTTTTTATTTTTTCAGGACACCATCAGCAAACAGCTTAACCCAAACCAGCAACTGCGCAGTGTAACCGGCAGTAGCGGCGAAACCCGCACTGTGCTGATCCGTAACAAAAGCGGCCATTATGTCGGCACGGCTCTGGTTAACAATACGCCGGTAAACTTTATGCTCGACACCGGCGCCACCACTATTGCAATTGATGCCAGCACCGCGCGCCAGCTGAATTTACCCTTTGGCCAGAAGGTGCAGGTAAGCACCGCCAATGGTATAGCGCAGGCGTATCAAAGCCAGGTAGACAGCCTGCAGCTGGGCGATATCCGGCTGTATAACATCGACGCTGTTATCGTGCCGCAGCTGGGTAACCTGGATGGCAGCGCCGAGATATTACTGGGCATGAGCGCGCTAAAACAGTTAGAATTCCACCAGCAAGGCAATCAGCTTACCCTTATCCAGCACAATTAATACATCTTACAAACCAGACTGAATGACGAAAACCAGATGACTAAAACCAAATGACTATGCAAACCGACTTTACCACGCTATTACATCAAGAAATACAGCGCGCCGTGGCCAGCGCCCTGGCTGAAGATTTAGGCTTTTTATCCTTAGCCGACGGCGATATTACGGCGTCATTAATTCCGAAGCAGCAGCAGGCCAGTGCCACTATTATTACCCGCGAAGAGTGTGTGCTGTGCGGCAGCGCCTTTGTTGATGAAGTATTCCGCCAGCTGGGCGGCGAAGTAACTATTAACTGGCAAGCCAAAGATGGCGACAAGTTAGCCGCCAACAGCACCCTATGTACGCTGAGCGGCCCGGCCAGAGTTTTACTGACCGGCGAGCGTACCGCCCTGAACTTTTTACAGCTATTAAGCGCAACCGCTACCACCACAGCGCACTACGTGCAGTTCTTACACGGCAGCAACACCCGTTTGCTCGATACCCGTAAAACTATTCCGGGCCTGCGTTTTGCGCAAAAGTATGCTGTCAGTACCGGCGGTGGTAAGAACCATCGCATTGGTTTGTATGACGCCTTCTTAATTAAAGAAAACCATATTGCCGCAGCTGGCTCTATCGCTAATGCGGTAGCCACCGCCCGGCAAAACTTCCCCGGTAAGCCGGTAGAGGTAGAAACCGAAAACCTGACAGAGCTACAACAAGCGCTGGCTGCCAGTGCCGACATTATCATGCTGGATAACTTTAGCCTGGCCGATATCAAGCAAGCAGTAACTCTGAATGGTGGCAAAACCAAACTGGAAGTATCAGGCAATATCACCAGCGAGCGTTTAACGGAACTTGCGGCCACCGGCGTTGACTATATTTCCAGTGGAGCCTTAACCAAACACATACAGGCGATAGACTTATCGATGCGTTTAAGCATTAATCAGGAAGCTCTGTAGCGGAAAATTACCCTATACTGCACACTAAGTGTAAAACTTGGAGACTATTATGCGGCCATCAGATGCACTGTCACACAACAGGGCACTTATACACACTTTGGTAGCTCGATATAAAGCGAGCAATCCACGTATATTTGGCTCTGTGGCTATGGCCAAAGACACTGAGGGCAGTGATTTAGACTTATTGGTAGACACCTTACCAGGCACAACGTTATTTGATTTGGGCGAATTGCAGTTAATGCTTGAAGAAGCATTGGGAGTACCGGTAGACCTGTTAACACCTGGCGATTTACCAGAAAAAATACGGGTATCGATACTCAGACAAGCCGTACCTGTATGAAAATAAACCGAATTTTAACTTACATCGAGCAAATGCAGGAGTCTGTGTTTCTAGCCTGCTCCTACATTGAAGGAATTGAGAAGGCAGACTTTTTAGCTGATAAAAAAACGCAGCAGGCTGTAGTATTGAACTTGCTGGTATTGGGTGAGAACGCAACAAAAGTATTGCAGTTATATCCGGAGTTTTCTGCACTGCATGACGATATTCCCTGGCGCAGTATGAAAGGTATGCGTAACCGAATTGCTCACGGTTATTTCGATATCAATCTAGACGTCGTTTGGGACACAACCACGCAAGCATTACCTCCGCTGAGTCATCAGCTGGACCAACTGTTAAACCATTTAAAACAAAATCCATAAACACTGAAAGCCAGTATTTGGCTACAAAACATTAAACTTCTGCCGTAACGTTTTGGTCTCACCGACAAGGCATTAATACAGGAACAGCAAATGCAGCTGACCGGTACCGTAGTATTCTGGCGTGATGACAAAGGCTTTGGCTTTGTATTGTGCGATCAGAGCGGTAAAAAACTGTTTTTCCATATCCGTGATATGGCCGGAGTGGGCGATCGGCCAAAACCCGGCGACAAGCTGCAATTTAGCCTCAGCCAAGACAAACAGCAGCGCAACATTGCCGCCCCCTGGCGCTTCGCCAATGCCACTGCAGAGTCGCCGCTAAAAAAAGCATCCACCCGCGTAATACAAGGTGCAGCAGATATCGCCTACGCGAACCACACTGCTCTACTGTTCCGGCTCGCCTTTCTTATTGCTGTAGTGATAGCCCTGCTGTTTGGTAAGCTGCTATACGTGCTGCCACTGCTGTACGTAGAAGCCAGCATTTTTACCTATTGGTTATACAAAGCCGACAAAGAAGCCGCCATAGCCCGCCATGGCAACCGGTTGACGGAAGAAACGCTGCAACTATTTAGCTTAATTGGCGGCTGGCCAGGGGCTTACCTCGCCCAGCAACAGCTGGCGCATAAGCGCAGTAAAATGTCCTTTCGCCGTGAGTTTGGCTTTGTTATTGCCGGCAACGCCCTGTTGGTGATCTGGTTACTATCACCCTGGGGCCAGGCATTTTTAGCCCGCATGGCGCTGTGGGCCACCTGAAAACTGCCAGTTACTAGCGCAAAAACACGCTAAAAAGCGCGCCTAACACCTCCCCTACCGCGACAGATAACATGGCATTTCTGTTTCAGATTTATTTTAGAGTTTTTTAACTAGTACTTTTTTACTAGTGAAACAATAACAAAATTCCCGACTTTAGATAAAAATAGCCTTTAATTACAAATAGTTGCAATTAACAGGCAAATTTAGTTACATTTGACTTGCGCCGCTTGTTAAAAAGTTCAAAATTATAAGCAGCCCGAGCGGCTAATAAAAAATCAGGAGAAGTTAAAATGAAACGTAACCAACAAGGTTTTACCTTAATCGAATTAATGATCGTTGTAGCGATCATCGGTATCTTAGCCGCAGTAGCACTGCCAGCTTATCAGGATTATACGCGGTCCGCGCGGTCTGCTGGCTTGGTTTCTGCTGCGATGTCTTATAAAACAGCAGTTGATGTTGCAGTTGGCACTGGCGCTATTACAACGGTCGCAGGCATTACTTTAGGAGCAAATGGCGTGCCAACAGCTGCTGATATGCAACGAGATGCAAACGTGCAAACAGCCGCAGTAACGGCCGGAGTACTGACTATAACTGGTACTGCTGCTGTAGGTACTGCCTCTAACACGCTGACATTAACTCCCGTTATTAATGCTACAAATCTTACTGTAACATGGACTTGGGGTGGCAATTGTGTTACGACTGGTGTATGTAAAGGTATACAATAATTAAACGATATTCCTTGCCGTTGAGGTCTAATCCAAAGCCAGCTAACTACGCTGGCTTTTTCTTTTAGGTCGGTATATTTGATATTCAGATCCAGTTGCTTATAGCCATAAAAGCTGTCACTGCATTAATTGTTTGCAACCTTCGGGGTCAGATCCAATTGTTAATTAGTCATCGTCCTGCTGCTGCAACCTTCGGGGTCAAAAACCTTCGGGGTCAGATCCAATTGTTAATTAGTTAACCTTCGGGGTCATAACCTTCATAACCTTCGGGGTCAGATCCAATTGTTAATTAGTCATCGTCCTGCTGCACTGTCTTGCGGGGTGA
This sequence comes from Rheinheimera sp., assembly GCF_036568245.1. GTDB lineage: Bacteria > Pseudomonadota > Gammaproteobacteria > Enterobacterales > Alteromonadaceae > Alishewanella. The sequence continues at coordinate 4,556 of NZ_DATCSY010000361.1, forward strand.
CACCGGCCTGCTAAGTTGCTTTGCTATCTGTTGTTTAAAATGCTCACTGCCCAAAACCCAGCCTTTGTTGCTGGCATAGCGGATCTCTGCCAGCGCTTTATCAGAAAAAGGTTGCTCGAATAAATTCAGATAGGCTTGTTGGCGCTCTGCTTCGCTACTGCCCAACGCCAGATAGCTGGCATGGGGTTGCCACAGCTGAATAGCCTTACCCAGCGCGTTGGCATGAAAGCTCGACCAAGGATATGCAGCGGGGTGGTCTACCATCAATGCACGCACTGGGTTTAGTTCTATATAACGACTAACGGCTAATGCGTAGTAGTCATTGTCTACAAGGGTTGCTTTGTAACGCCCTTCCCATAAAGTGCCGGTGCGGCCATAGGTTTTATTGACGTACTGCACATAAAACCGCCCCAGCGCTTGCATTAACAGGCTTATACCGTTTTCATGTTGCGGTGTTATTAGCAAATGCACATGATTAGTCATTAACACAAAAGCATGCACTTGCACATCATGCTGCTGTGCATACTGTTTTAGCCTGGCAAGATACACCCGATAATCATCATCGGAAAAAAAGCACACCTGCCGGTTATTACCGCGCTGAATAATGTGCTGTGCATAGCCCGGTGCGTTGTAACGTGATTGTCTTGCCATGACTCGTTATCCAAGCGCTTTTTATTTTTACAAATAATATACATATAAAGTCATAAAGACTATTTTACTAAGGTTATCAAAGCAAAGCGTTCTGGCTCACTATTGCTCAAACGAGTATACTCACAGGGTAAAACATAACCGGAGCTACAAATGCCGACGTGCTGGATTATCGCCGGGCCAAACGGCGCAGGTAAAACTACGTTTGCGTTGGAATTTTTGCCCACAGTAGCTGCTTGCGAATATTTTATTAATGCGGATTTGATCGCTGCTGGTTTGTCCCCTCTTGCTCCGGAAAAGGAATCCTTAAACGCTAGCCGGCTGTTTCTTTCTGAAATACAGCACCGCATTAATAAACAGCAATCTTTTGCTTTTGAAACAACGCTGTCAGGCCGAACTTACTTAAAACTAATTAAGCAGTTACAACAGGACGGTTGGCGGGTTGAGTTAATTTACCTAGCATTGCCTAACGCTGAGGTATCTAGATTACGCGTTGCAGAGCGTGTTTCACACGGCGGGCACAACATACCGCTTAAAGATATTAAACGCAGGTTTCCACGCAGTTTGGCTAACTTGTTTAACGAATACTCACCATTAGTTGACTCTTGTCAGTGTTACTTTAATGCTGATGAAGAACCCGTTTTGATTTTTGAGCAGCAGGGCACGGCCCGGCAAGTTTACCAGCCTCAGCTGTATCAGCTGTTATTAGAGGTTTCAGACAATGTCTAATACACCAAAGTCTAACTATTCCACTGAAGATACGCTTAACTCGTTGCGCCGAGCTGTGCATAAAGCACTTGAGCGTAAGCGCAAGTTAGGCCAGTACACCGTGCAATGGCGCGCCAATAAAATAGTCATTAACGGCAGGGATATGGGGTCAGATCCAATTGTGATAAATGACGATAATTAATAGTGTCAGATGCGGCGAATTTTTTGTTTGCGTGTCAATCCGCCCACTCATTTCAGGCAAGCTCAGTACAAGGGCATTAACCACGCTATAAACTTGAATAAACTGTGTTAAATGGCATAATCAAGTAACTTTTTTTATGTCTTATTAGCAAAATCAGGATGTTTTCGCTGAATGGCCGTCACCACCACCTCTACCTTATTTAAACGTTTAGTGCAGCTTGGTCTGTTAAATGGCGACCAGGCCACAAAAATTGTCACAGATAAAGGCGGCCAGTTTAAGAACCTGCCAGAGCTGTTAATTACTGAAAAGCTGATTAAATCTGACGAACTAGCCCGTGCAGCTGCTGGTATTAGCCATGCTATCAGCCTGGACTTAGACCATTTTGATATTGACAGCGTACCGGAAGAACTGCGCAATGAAAAACTGGTGCGTAAAACCGATATGCTGCCGCTTGGCAAGCGTGGCCGCACCATGTTTCTGGGCGTGGTAGACCCGACTAATATCCAAACCATTGAAGATTTTGAGTTTAACACCGGTTTAAATGCCGAAGTAGTGGTAGTTGAATACGACAAGCTGCACAGACTGATAGATAAGTTGTTCGACAGCAGCCTTGGTGTTGATTTTACTGAAGGTGACTGGGATTTAGGCTCATTAGGGATAGTACAGGAAGAGGAAGAGGAAAATCAGGGCGTACAGGTTGATAAGGAA
>NZ_DATCSY010000362.1:0-4500 GCF_036568245.1 Rheinheimera sp.
AATAGTAAAACAATCAGCTTGTTGATACAAGCTGATTGTTTATTAATCAGTTAAAATTATTCTGACTGGTACAAAATGTTTCTTGGTTTAGAAACTCTTTGAAATAGAAAAGATAACGCGGCTATCTGCCAGGTAAGAACCATCAATATCGGTATCCACGTAAGCAAGGCTTAAACCAGCACCCAGAACTTCAGTACTGACACCGACACTCCAGTCCAGATAACTGGCGCTGCTGTCATCATATTCGTTCTGGCCAACATGCAGGTCGAGGCTCAGATTATCCATTAACGCGTAGCTGTAGTTTGCATAAATGTAAAAGAAATTTCCGCTGTTGGCATAGTAGTCATCGCTGTATGCCAGGCCGAAAGTGAGATCTTTGTATGACAACGAACCATAAACTTCCCAAAAGTTTGAGCCATCGATTTCGGTGTTGGGGTAGCCATAACGCATAATACCGACATCAGTTGACCAATCTTCATTGATAGAGCCACTCCAGCCAAGCAGAACATCCAGTTCCAGTGTTCCTTCAGCCAGAAAATCTACGTTAGAGCCCCATACCGAGAGATAAAAGCCTGACTCATCAGTCAATGACAAACCACCTTGTAACGCCGGTGCCTCTTCTGTTTGTGAAATGCCGCGAAACGCATAATCTGATGTAATCGTTATGTCGCCGCCCAGCTCAATGGCACTAGCAGTAAAACTGCTGACTGACAGTCCAAGTAAAAACATACTACTTACTAACGTGTTCATTTTTGTTGATGTTTTCATTTTATTTGCCTTTTTCTCTGTTCCCTGTTGTTCATATTCCAAGATATATGCCAGCTGAAATACTTTAATAAAATCATTTATCTATGATTATTGAGCTTATTTCTTGCAAATTGACTGGGCTGAGTTGGTGCGGTTTTGCTCGTTTTTTGTGCAAGGTGAGCCGCTTGTGTCGCCGTGCTTTTTTATGACAAATTCAGTACAGTCTGTAGCTGGCCAACTTTAGGAAAGACGTTATGCAACCGTATTTAATTGCCCCTTCGATTCTATCTGCTGATTTCGCCCGGTTGGGGGACGATGTTGCTGCAGTATTGAAAGCGGGTGGCGATGTAGTGCATTTTGATGTAATGGATAATCACTATGTGCCCAACCTGACTATGGGGCCCATGGTATGTCAGGCATTACGAAACTATGGTATTGCAGCACCAATAGACGTGCACCTGATGGTGGAGCCGGTGGATGCTTTGGTGCCACAGTTTGCTGCAGCCGGGGCCAGTATCATCACCTTCCATCCGGAAGCTTCTCGCCACATAGATCGCACTTTACAGCTTATCCGGCAGCAGGGCTGTCAGGCTGGTCTGGTGTTTAACCCGGCTACGCCACTAAGCTATCTGGATTATGTGCTGGATAAAGTTGATGTTGTGCTGTTGATGTCAGTAAACCCGGGTTTCGGGGGGCAGAAGTTTATTCCACAGACCCTTAATAAAATTGCAGCTGCCCGTAAAATGATTGACGACAGCGGTCTGGCGATAAGGCTGGAAGTCGATGGTGGAGTGACTGCTGATAATATCGCAGATATAGCCGCTGCAGGCGCCGATATGTTTGTTGCAGGTTCGGCCATATTCAATGCAGAAGATTATAAAGACGCAATCGAAACGATGCGGCGACAACTGGCAAAAGTAGCGCGCTGAGCCGCTTTTTTACTGTTGCAAAAAGTTGATACGGTTATAATGCAGCACTTCTTTCCGGCAGCTGCCGGTTAATCGTTATAAATACAGTCTTAAATGGATACAACTATGAGCAATAAGCCAATTGTACTAAGTGGCGCACAGCCGTCTGGCCAACTGACGATAGGAAATTATCTGGGCGCCTTGCGGCAGTGGGACAAAATGCAGGATGACTATGATTGCTTATATTGTATCGTTGATCTGCACGCTATAACTGTCCGCCAGGATCCTGCTGCACTGCGCAATGCGTCTCTGGACAGTCTGGCACTGTATTTAGCCTGTGGTATAGATCCAAGCCGCTCAGCGGTATTTATGCAATCGCATGTACCCGAGCATAGCCAGCTTGCCTGGGTGCTTAACTGCTATACCCAGTTCGGCGAACTCAGCCGCATGACACAGTTCAAAGACAAATCTGAACGCCATACGCATAACGTGAATGCTGGCTTGTTTACTTATCCGGTATTAATGGCGGCAGATATTTTACTGTATCAGGCTAATCAGATACCGGTGGGGCATGATCAGAAACAGCATCTGGAGCTGGCGAGGGATGTCGCTATGCGGTTTAACGCCTTACATGGTGATATTTTCACCGTGCCAGAGCCTTTTATTCCGCCAGTAGCCGCGCGGGTGATGAGCTTGCAGGACCCAACCAAAAAAATGTCGAAGTCGGATGAAAACCCATGGAACTTTGTTGGTCTGCTGGAAGATCCCAAAATGATCAGTAAGAAGTTTAAAAAAGCGATGACAGATTCCGAAGATCCTCCAAGGGTGCGTTTTGACCTGGACGCTAAACCGGGTGTAGCCAATCTGCTTAGCATTTTAAGCGGTGTGACCGGTAAAACTATTGCGGCATTGGAAGCGGAGTACGAAGGAAAGATGTACGGCCATTTAAAAGGTGATGTCGCCGATGCGGTAATTGCTTTACTGGAGCCGGTGCAAAAACGCTTTGCCGAACTGCGCGCCGATCAGGCTACATTATCAGCGGTGATGCGTGCAGGAGCAGATAAAGCCCGTAGCCGGGCGGCAGCCACTCTGGCCCGTGTCAATGAAGCCGTGGGTTTTGTGTTGCCCTGATCAGATATCATGTTGTTACTGATTGATAATTATGATTCTTTTACCTACAACCTGATGCAGTACTTTGCTGCATTGGGTCAACAGGTTATGGTGCGGCGCAATGATGATATCAGTATTGCACAGATAAAGATGCTGGCGCCGGAGTATCTGGTGATTTCACCCGGCCCCAAGACGCCGGATGACGCTGGTATATCGTTATCTGCAATTGAACAATTTGCCGGTAAATTGCCTATTTTGGGTGTTTGTCTGGGGCATCAGGCTATTGCCCAGGTGTTTGGCGCAAAAGTTGTGCATGCCAGACAGGTTATGCACGGTAAAAACAGCCTGATACAGCACAATAATACTTCGGTGTTTCATGGCCTGGCGAATCCGCTCGATGTAACACGTTATCACTCTCTGGTAGTAGAGCGGGACTCCGTCCCTGCGGAGCTTGAATTGACAGCCTGGACGGCTTTGGACAATAACTGCCCTGACGAAGTGATGGGGCTGCAGCACAGGACTATGGCGCTGCACGGCGTGCAATTTCATCCCGAAGCTATTCTCAGCCAGCAAGGTAAACAATTACTGGCAAATTTTCTGCACTGTGCCAACTGACATCATGCTGTTATTGACTGCGTGTGCAAGGCACCGCAGTATGATGCTGTATTTGGCAATAAACTAACGGAACCAACTGAACGTGATAACTTCTTCGATGCCAGTGACTGATAGCTTTGTACAACGCTTTTTTGATCAGTTAATTGGCGTTAATCCGGACAAAAAACGGCTGGGGTATCAGATCCGGGCTGGCCAGCCGCAGTCGGAACGTACTTTACTGGAAATCGAAGCACAGGCACAGAAACAGCGTATGGCTGGCGCTCAGGCCAAAGCACAGTTTACTGAATTTGCGCAGGCGCATCTGCATGATGAAGTATCAGATGAATTAGTACGCCGGTTGCATAATATTGAGCATGTGATGGCGTCATTGTTTGACCCCACCGACGCGTATTACCAGGTGCTGGATGCGTTAAGTGGCAAAGCTGTCACTGTAAATAAATTGGATCCGCTGGTTAGCCGTGTCCCCTGGTTAGTTGAAGATTTGCTGCGCTTGGTTAATCAGCCTCAGTACCGTAATCGCACATCGTCAGGTGCCATGGTAAAGGACGTAAAAACAGCATTACGGTTCCTGGGTGTTGAAAGTTTGCAGCTTATTTTACCGGTATATGCCATGAAACGGATGATACCGCATGCTACGGACCCCTTTACCGGCTTGAAAAACCGCTTATGGGATTATTCACTTGCAGTGGCGATTGCTGCGAAGAGGCTGGCAGAAGACAGTCCAGAGCATCCATATAATGCTTTTTGCGTTGGGCTGTTTCACACTCTCGGCCATGCGGTAGTTACCCGCAATTATTTGCGCACCTATCAGCAGGTCAGGCAGCAGCAGCTACTGCAAGCACGTGAAAGCCGGGATGTACAGCTGACCGATGCGCTTGACAGTCTCGAGCCGGATGGCAGTTTCTTGTCTGAAAGCATACATGAGTTTGCCGCTGTCCTGAGTGCAGATATCACCTCTCGCTGGCAGCTCGATACATTGCCACTTTGTCAGACACTGGATCAGCTTGCTGAAGGGGCAGGTTTTGCCGGTAGCAGTCCGCTGGCGCGTTTGGTGCAACAGGCTCAGGCCTACGTACAATGGCGTGATTTAAAACAACGTCAGCAAGTCAGCGAGGAAGAA
>NZ_DATCSY010000363.1:0-6512 GCF_036568245.1 Rheinheimera sp.
AGATACCAGTGGCTGTTTAGCGGAAACCCCTGTACATCCAGCACAGCCAGTTTTTCCCGCCCTTCAAGCAAGGTATGGCCGGAAATGACAGATAATCCCAACCCCGCCGCGACACTCAGCCGTATTGCCTCGTTACTTTCAATTTGCATACTGTGACTAAGCTCTATGCCCTGACTGCTGAGCCAGGCTTCAAACATCAGCCGGGTGGCACTGCCACTTTCACGCAATAAAAACCGTTCCTGCTTTAATTGCTCAAACCGCAGATTGCGTTGCTTGCTGGCCCAGTGCTGCAAAGGGGCGATAAGCTGCAGCGGGTTTTTCACTATAGGGGTTGCTACCACATGCTCACCACTGGGTGGATGACTAAACAGGTAGATATCATCCTGTTGCTGTTCGAAGCGGCTCAGAATATGTGCACGGTTACCGATATGCAGCGTCACTTCTATTTGCGGATACTGACGGTAAAACGGCCCCAGAATACGCGGCATCAGGTATTGCGCAGTATTAACAACAGCAATACTGAGCTGACCACGCCGGCCGCTGCCAAGCTCATTCAGCTCACTGTTCAGATCGTCAAACCGGCTCAACACATCACAGGCCGCCTGATATAACGCCTGGCCGGCGGCAGTGGGTTGCAGCCCCGCCGGCGTGCTTTGCAACAGTGGCTCTTTTACCAACTCTGCCAGCTTTTTCAGCTGCAGTGACACCGTTGGCTGTGTCAGGTGCAGCGCGCGTGCAGCCGCAGAAATGTTGCCCAGTTGCACCACACGGATATATACCTGCAGCAGGCGAAAGCTTAACTGCCTTACATCCATTTTTAACCCTCCGCACATATAGATAATTATCTATATATAACAGCTATATTATTAATTATGCAATATGGTGCGCTTACGGCACACTGGCGGCGTTTTTTTCTGGAGTATAAACATGCCTGATGCTGTAATTGCGTTTTTCGCCCTTGGCCTGCTGGCCGGCCTGGTTAAGTCTGATCTCAAAGTCCCACTGCCTATCTACGAAACCTTATCGATATTGTTGATGCTGACGCTCGGCTTAAAAGGCGGCATGGCATTGCATGGTGTACCACTGCTGCCCATTTTGCCGGAGCTGGCGCTGATAGCGGCTACCGGTGTGGCATTACCGCTGCTTTTGTACCCGCTGCTTCGTAAGCTGGTGCAGCTGAGCAGTGCCAACGCTGCCAGTGTGGCTGCGCATTATGGTTCGGTCAGTGCCGGTACCTTTGCAGTCGTTATTGCACTGGCAAGCCAGCACCAACTGCCGATGGAGCCGCAAACTACGCTGTATCTGGTGTTACTGGAGCTGCCTGCCATAGTGACGATGCTGTGGCTTTACCGCTACCTCAATGGCAGTAAAACCAGCTCGCTGGCCATTTTGCATGAAGCCCTGACCAGCCGGGGTGTACTGCTGTTGGGTGGCGGCCTGTTAATTGGTTATCTGTATGGTCACGATGGCTTGTCGGCTATTACACCGGTATTGCTCGGCGGCTTTAAAACCTTACTGGCACTGTTCTTACTGGAAATGGGCCTGTGTACCGCCAAAGTCTGCTCGCCGCTGCCGCTAAAACAATGGCGCCTGATGTTGTTTGCCCTGCTGGCGCCTTTCGTACTGGCCTGGTTTGGTATAGCGCTTGGTTTGCTGCTGGGGTTGCCAGGCGGCAGTATTCTGGTGCTGGCGGGCCTGATGGCAAGCGCATCTTATATCGCAGCACCGGCGGCTATCCGCGCGGCGGTACCGGATGCCGATATCGGCCTGGCGCTGCTGGCATCACTTGGGTTGACGTTTCCATTGAATGTGCTGCTGGGGCTGCCGCTCTACTTAAACTGGGTCAACCAGCTGCTCAACTAGCGGCGATTGCAAACCAGGATATAATGCCCGGCCGTATACAAACGTATTCTAACGATAAAACGCCCCGTATAGGCGGCGTTTTTTGACAAAGGTAATAATAAGCCGATGCCTTATCAGGGTATACGAAAACGCAGCGTTACCAAGCCTGCCGCGGCCGACCAGCATATTCTGCAACTGCATAAAGTGATGGCAGAGAAGCTACTGGCAGAACCCTGGCGCATCGCTGATGTGCGCCAGCGGCTTGAGCAGCGTTATCAGGCCGGGCAAATCAGGCACAGCGGTTATATTCACTGGCACAGTATTCTGGACTGCATTGATGACCCAGCGCTGTTTCGCCGCGAGCTGTTGGACAGTGGCGAGCGCATGACAAAGCTGCGCCGGCGCACTGTGCTGGTGGGGATCCTGACCGAACAAGAACGCAGCGCCGCTTTGCAGGCGGTCACTACCGGCTAACTACGCTGCCCCTTTAGTAAGCGATGCTAAAGCGCTTGTTCTGATGCTGCGGTTGCTCTGCTTCATTGAGCATCGCAGCAGCATAATCGCCGGTAGAAATACGGCTGCGGCCATCCTGGTCAGCCAGCAGATAATCCTGCCCTAAGCGGTACTGCCCCGTTTTATCACCGGGGAAAATCTCCGCCGCCGGTGATAAAAAGCTCCAGTTGATATCGCTTTGCTGTTGCAGTTTTTGCAGTACCTCTGCCGCACCTTCAGCGGTTGCACGGTATTCCGCAGGAAAATCCGGGCTATCGAGCAAACGGCTATCATCAGGTAGTTTTAATGTTGCCGCACCACCTACCACCAGCAAACGTGGCGTGTTAGCTGCAACTGCAGCCTGATACACAGAGTTAAACGCCGCGACATAATAGCCTTTAACATCCTGCTGGGCATGGCCGCTAAAAGCACTGATCACAACCGCTTTATTACTCAGCACTTTGGTTAATGCGGCGGTGTCGTTAATATCCAGCCCTAATACTGTCAAACCGGCCTGCGGCGTAACACGCTCGGGGCGGCTGACCACAGCCGTCACTTTATGACCACGGCTTAAAGCCTCTGCCGTAATGGCCGAACCGATAAAACCTGACGCGCCTAAGATAACCAATTCCATCATGTATTCCTCAATTGAAAACCTGCGCCATTATCACTGCTCGATTAACAACGAAAAATAACCTAATATAAAAATCACTGTTTTAAAAAATAAAACAATCATGCAAAACCAACTTGATCTGAATAGCTTACAACTGGTGCAACGCTTACAGCAGGCCGGCAGCTTTACCGCCGCAGCCGAGCAGCTTGGCTGCAGTAAAACCACGCTTAGCCTGCAGCTAAAAGCGCTGGAGCAGCAACTGGGCACAGCGCTGTTTCGGCGCACCACACGCCAGCTCAGTTTAACCAGTGCCGGTGAGCACCTGTTGCAAAGTTGCATGCCGCTGCTGGAGCAGTTACAACAAGCACTGCAAAGTGTGCAAAGCGGCGACAAAGTGCTGCAGGGTAAACTGGTTGTCAGCGCGCCGGAAGATTACACCAACCGTAAACTGGCACCGGCAGCAGTCGCCTTTCGCCGCCAGCACCCGGCGCTGGAGTTTGAGTTTCGAAGCAGTGATCAGGTAAAAGACGCGGTGAAAGAAAACATCGATTTATCAATACGCATCGGCTGGCTGCGCGACTCCAGCCAGACAGCGCGCAAACTGGCTGACTTTGAACAGTGGCTGCTGGCCGCACCGGCCTATCTGCAGCAGGCAGGCATCCCCACTGCCCCTTCGCAGCTACGCCAGCACGAATTTATCGCCTTTACCGCCCTGCGCCAGCCCCTGACCTGGCAACTTCAGCAAAATAAACAGCAAGTGGAAGTGCAGTTAACCGCCGCTTATAAAAGCAGCTCTACGCAAACCATTACCGCGCTAATGCTGGCGGGTGCCGGTATTGGAGTACTACCCGATTACAGCGCAAAAGATCTGGTGCAGCAAGGTGCGCTGACAAGGGTACTGCCCGATTGGTCGTTAAGCAGCGGCGGTATTTATGCAGTGTATCCACCAGGGCGCTTCCGCCCGGCCCGGGTAACCGCTTTTGTAGATTTTTTGCAGCAGTATCAGCAGGTGATTTAGCCAGTAACCTGTGACATTGTAAGCCAGGCGGTTAGCTCTGACTTTAGCGCTAATCATCACCTTCAGTAACAGCGGTGTTTTATGTTGTTATATACAGTGTTATCTGAAAGATGAGACATTTCAGGTCAGATATCCCGTTAACATTGCTCATAAGCTAATTGCTGATTTTATTTACATGCTATAAATTAGGTACTTACGTAGCAGGGTTCAGAAATATAACGCACAGCCCTGGAAATATAATGCATGCTCGTTTTTCCGGAATGCGAAAGTGAAGCAGTTGAAATTACTTTTAATTTACAAAGGCATACTGAAGGTTGTTTCTTCTATTGGAAATGAGAAAACGAGCATGCACAATAATAAAATGTTATAGCCTTTTCAACTTTTGGTGTAAAAATGACTAGAAACATACTACTTACTTTGCTTTGTCTCATACTCTCGGCTTGCGCCTCAATGGACGCAAGTGGCCCACAATTTTCAAAGCACGAAGCGGCACCAAAAAATAATGCGTTAGTCTACCTATTAAAACCAGATCCTGCGTCAAAAGACGGTGTCACGACATGCTTGGCTTTACAATTGAACAATACGGAGCACGGCTGTGTTAAAGGCAAAGGTTACATACTGTCAGAAATTGAGCCTGGTCAATATAAAGCAGCACTGGTTAATAAAGCTGCGTTTGGTTTCAAGCTGCTGGAGTTTGATTTAACTGCTAGAGCTGGTGAAGTTATATATCTTGAGTATGCATTTGGACGCTCTTTAAATGGGGAGTCCCTTGATACACGCTTTGCTAGTTTGGGCATTGTCGTTTCAGGAAATCATGTCGTCGCCAAAATTGAAGAGCCAGAGGCTTTGGCTAAGTTGGCTGGTTTACAACTGTCTTTGTAAGCTATAACAAGGCGCTATTGTCGCCACTGTCGTGGCTGGGACGGCTTACGCTGCGCTCCAGCCGCCCCAAAGCTTTGCGTTATGTTTAAGGAGAAGTAGATTGGAAGTTCTGTTATATATCTTTGCAATACCACTTTTATTTGTTGCGTACTTTCTTTTAAAGGGCATTTTTCAAGGGGCAACCTATTATGAAATAGATCCGCAAAATGTCCACGATATTCAGGCAATATCTCGGGTAGCACAAGTTCAAATGGCCATTGAAAAGTTCGATTGTAGTTATGAGCAATTAACTAATTTACTTGCTAAAGATAAGCAGTGGATTTCAAGAGACAATTTTAATCTTATTAAATCAATGTCAAATCTATCAGATGATTTGAACCAGCTATCTCTTTCATGGGAGGAGTGGTATGAGTATTTTAAAGCAGAATCGGCAAAATTGAACCCTCAGTTGGCAGTGAATGAAGATGGTTTAAGCGTTGTAGATTTAATGGATGATGAACCTTTAAGAAACGCACACAGGGATGGACAAAACCCCTTGGTCATCGCTAAAGAATTTGCTGAGAGTTTTAATATTTTAGATTTCGAAAAATAAAATGCGTGGTATTTCATGAAGCAACTAAAAACTCACTGCTTGATTATCACATGCTTAGCGTTATCAGCATGTGTGTCAAGTTCCGGTATCATCCCTGATGGAAAAGATGCTTACAGAATTGTATATACAGGCGATACAGGTTTCACAAACTCAAATACATTGCAAAAAAATGCATACAGTGATGCGGCAACCTTTTGTGCTAAATCGGGAAAAGTTGTAGAAACAGTTGATATGGAGTCTAAGCAATCACGACCGTTAGGTGGATGGCCTGAAGCAAGCTTATTGTTCAAGTGTGTAGAGCGTGCAGAGTGAAACATAACAAGCAAATTTTATCGCCAGCAAAAAGCGCTGGCTGCGACGTCAACCCGCTACGCGGCTTTCCGCGCTAAATTTGGGCGTTATGTGCTAAAGCAGAATGGAGCTCGTATTGAGTTTTAGTGTTAAATCAAAACTATTAATTAGCGGTGGCGTTATTGCGTCGGTTGCCGCTATCTGGCATCTGCTCTGCATTTGGGGCGGCCCAAGCTGGTTTGCTTTTGCGCGAGCGCCTAAGCAAATTATAGATTCAGCCCAACAAGGTACTTTGCTTGCACCTGTCGGTACCGTAATCGTTGCAGGTTTAATGTTTGCGTGTACGGTATTTGCTTTTTCAGCCGTTGGTTTAATTCGCAAGGTTCCATTGGTTAAACCTGCTTTAATTACCATCGCGCTGCTTTGTGCAGTGCGAGGGTTAATTGGTATTCCAACATTTGTTACAGCCGCCGGTGTAGATATCTGGCAAATAGTTGCTAGCACAGTCTGGTTGTTCGTTGGCGTTTGTTTTATTGCTGGCAGTATTGAACATAGTACTGCTTTAAATTCAAGCACATAACAAGCAAAGGCAGGGCGATGCGTAAACGCACGCCTGCTTTGAGCGTTAGAGCACTTGCATGAAAGCACGTAGATACTTAACAATTTTGATTAGCTTGTTTTTACTAGGCTGTGCAAATAAACAAATAAATTTTGATACCGGAACTGGCTTTGCGTGCTTTGATGAACCCAAATGGCCAAACGACAAAAAGCAGTACTACCTA
>NZ_DATCSY010000364.1:0-4047 GCF_036568245.1 Rheinheimera sp.
GAAAATCAGTCGGTTAGCCTAAGTACCACGCAACCAATTTCGATCCCGACATCCGCCGGTGCGCCTCGTGCGACTAATAACATTTTCTTGAGCATGAACTTAGATTCCCGTGTAGTAGCACCTGGTGCTGCTTTTGATCCAACGGACCGCGCAACTTACAATCATTCGACGTCAGTTACCGTTTATGACAGCCTTGGGGAGTCTCATCAGGTAACAACGTATTTTCGTAAGCAGGGCGCTCCGGCGGTAAATACCTGGGACACTTTTGTGGTGTGGGATAACAAAACAGCAGCACCGCCAGCTGCAGATTCGTGGTTTGATGGCGATCCGGTAGAGTTTGACTCTAACGGTAATTTTGTTGAAACAACACCATTGCCGGTTATCACTATACCTGCCACAGATCTTAATGACCCGGCAAATACTTACCTAACAAATGGTGCACAGGCTGTCTCTGATGTTGTCGTTAACTTCCGTGATGCTTCCGGTGTCAGAACGCCGACACAATATGCTTCGATTTTTGACGTAGAGAATTTGAGCCAGGATGGTACTACCGTTGGTAACTTAACCGGAGTAGATATTGATGCTTTTGGCCGAGTGTTGGCCAGCTACAGTAACGGTGACTCTGCCTATCTGGCGCAGGTGGCGATGGTGCGTTTTGCCAACGTTCAGGGCTTAAAGCAAGTGGGTAATACCTCATGGAAACAAAGTATTACTTCAGGTGAACCGATAGGCGGGCAGGCTAATACGGGTACTTTTGGCGCGGTAAATGCGTCCTCGCTGGAGCAATCAAACGTTAACCTGACCACTGAACTGGTTGACTTAATCAGTGCCCAGCGTAACTTCCAGGCTAACTCCAGAGCGCTGGAAGTTAACAGTACCTTACAGCAGACAGTGCTGCAGATACGATAAGCATGGTTTAGCTGAAAAACACCACCCTTCGCGGTGGTGTTTTTTTATTGGGAAAAGCGTTGCGGCCAGCAGCTCCACTGCATTTTTATATGTGGCATAAAATTTGCTTTGTAAGTAGCAACGACTAGTAACGACGACTGACGGAGCGCGTTATGGATCACCTGTTATATATCGCCATGAGCGGTGCCAAAGAAAACATGAATGGTATGGCGCTGCGCTCAAATAACCTGGCTAACGCCAGTACGACCGGCTTTAAGGCTGATTTTGAGCAGGCCAGGTCAATGCAGGCATTTGGCGAAGGCCTGCCAACCCGGGTGTTTTCGCTGACAGAACGGCCAGGTCAAAACTTTGACGCCGGCGCTATTATCATGACTGAGCGCGAGCTTGATGTGGCAATTCAGGGCGATGGCTGGCTTGCAGTGCAAGCGCAGGATGGTAATGAAGCTTACACGCGTAGCGGCAGTTTACAGATCAGTCCGCTTGGTATGTTGGAAACCGTAACAGGTTTGCCGGTATTGGGGGATGATGGCCCGATTCAGTTACCGGTTCCGCTGGCAAAAGTTGAGATAGCGCAGGACGGCACTGTCAGTGCATTACCACTTGGCGCACCTGCAGATGCAATGGTACCCGCCGGGCGCATTAAGCTGGTAAGGCCAGAAAACAGAGAGCTGGACAAAGGAACTGATGGTTTGTTCCGGCGTAAAGACGGCCAGATAGCAGAAGCCAGCGCCGATGTCAGCTTGCTAAAAGGTGCGCTTGAAGGCAGTAACGTCAATGCTGTTGGCGAAATGACCTACATGATTAGCTTGCAACGTCAGTTTGAGATCCAGGTGAAAATGATGAAAAGCGCTGAAGAAATGGACCGTCAACAGAATCAATTGCTGAGAATCGTCGGCTAACAGATAAATAAAAGGGCGAGAGCCCGGGAGGCAAACATGCATCCAGCTTTATGGATTAGTAAGACCGGATTAGACGCTAAACAGCGTGATATCTCGGTTATTTCAAACAATCTGGCCAACGCCAGTACTGTAGGTTTTAAGAAAAGCCGGGCCATTTTCGAAGATTTACTGTACCAGAATGTGAATCAGCCTGGTGGTGCATCGTCACAGAATACTGAATTACCTAATGGTTTGATGCTTGGTGCAGGCACAAAAGTGGTCGCGACGCAGAAAAACTTTACCCAGGGTAATTTGATCACAACAGACAACAGCCTGGATGTGATGATACAAGGCCACGGCTTTTTTGAGATTCTGATGCCGGATGGCACCATTTCATATACCCGCAACGGCCAGTTTACCGTAGATGACGAAGGAAACGTGGTGACCTCGGGGGCTGGGTATCAGGTGCAGCCAAACATTGTAGTACCGCCTGATGCGACCAGTATCACCATTGCTCAGGATGGTCAGGTATCCGTGCAGTTGCCGGGCCAGGGTGAGCCTGCCGTGCTGGGCCAACTTACCGTCACCAATTTTATTAACCCGGCGGGTTTAGAGCCAATAGGGCAGAACCTGTTTCGTGAAACCGGTGCCAGCGGTGATCCGGTACAAGGGATACCCGGCCTGGAAGGTTTGGGGATTATTGTGCAGGGCTCACTTGAAACATCAAACGTTAACGTTACTGAAGAGCTGGTTAACCTGATTGAAAGTCAACGTGTGTATGAAATGAACTCAAAAGTGATTTCATCCGTTGACCAGATGCTGGGTACCGCTATTCAGCAGCTGTAGTGGGAGGCATCATGTTACGCGTTATGTCGGTATTGTGCGGTATTTTATTGTGCAGTGGCTGTGCTTCACTACAGGAGCCGCAGCAAGACGACCCGTATTTTTCACCCCTGGTGCCAGACCAACCGTCGCGGCCTCTGACACAAAATGGCTCGCTGTTTGCACAAAGCTATTCAAACAGCCTGTATGCAGACAATAAAGCCAGGCATGAGGGCGACATTATTACTGTTGTGCTGCGCGAGAGTACTCAGGCCAGTAAAAAAGCCAAAACGGAAATGCAAAAAGACAGCTCGACATCATTTGAGCCAATGGTTGGTCTGGGCGGCAGAAATGTGTCAGTGGCCGGCAATGTATTGCAGTTTGGTGCCGATTCAACCTCGGACTATAAAGGGGATTCAAAAGCGGACCAAAGTAACAGCCTGGTAGGTAATATTTCGGTCAATGTGTTGCAGGTACTTAACAATGGCAATCTGGTGATCCGCGGAGAAAAGTGGCTGACGCTGAACACCGGTAAAGAATATATCCGCCTGACGGGCGTGATCCGCTCGCAGGATGTTGATGTGAATAACACGGTAGAGTCAACCAAAATTGCGAATGCACGCATTGAATACAGTGGCACCGGTGCACACCATAACGGCCAGTCACCGGGCTGGCTGAGCCGGTTCTTTAACGGTCCGCTGTGGCCATTCTAGGAGAGCACAAATGAAATCTGTGATGGCTATCTTGTTGTGCTTACTGGCGTTACCCGCTGCAGGTGCAAGAATTAAAGATGTCGCTGATGTTGAAGGCGTAAGGTCAAACCAACTGGTAGGCTATGGTTTGGTAGTAGGCTTGCCCGGTACCGGTGAGCAAAGCCCTTTTACCGAGCAAAGCTTTCGCACTATGTTAAGCAATTTTGGCATTACGTTGCCGGGTAACATGAAAGCGCAGATTAAAAATGTCGCGGCTGTGGCAGTGCATGCCGAGCTGCCGGCTTTTGCCAAGCCGGGGCAGACGGTAGATATTACTGTCTCATCGGTCGGCAGTGCCAAAAGCCTGCGTGGCGGTACCCTGATGCAAACTTTTCTGACCGGCCTTGATGGCAATGTCTATGCGGTTGCGCAAGGTAGCTTAATCGTCAGCGGCCTTGGCGCAGAAGGGCTTGACGGTTCACGTATTCTGGTCAATACGCCAACGGTAGGCCGTATTCCTAACGGCGCTATGGTCGAGCGCGAAGTCATTACACCTTTTGCTCAAAATGACTTTATTACGTTTAACCTTAAACAGTCAGATTTTACTACGTCAAAACGGCTGGCAGAGGCGATCAATGCCTTTATCGGCCCGGAAACCGCCTATTCACTGGATGCCACTTCTGTGCAGGTCCGGGCACCGCGTGATATCAGTCAGCGCGTGTCTTACTTGTCGACGCTGGAGAATC
>NZ_DATCSY010000365.1:0-3241 GCF_036568245.1 Rheinheimera sp.
TCCTGAAAAAGAGAATGTTGAATTTGTTAATTCGATTCAACAGGACGTCAACTGGTTAGGCTTTCAGTGGGACGGCGCTGTACGCTATTCATCCGATTACTTCGATGCACTTTATGGTTATGCTGTTGAGCTGATCAATAAAGGCTTAGCGTATGTTTGCTTTTTAAATGGCGAGCAAATGCGTGAGTACCGTGGCACCCTTACCCAACCTGGTATGCCAAGCCCGACACGTGATACCAGTCCGGCAGAAAATCTGGCACTGTTTGAAAAAATGCGCGCCGGCGGCTTCAAAGAAGGCGAGTGCTCGCTGCGCGCCAAAATTGATATGGCGTCCAGCTTTATGGTTATGCGCGATCCGGTGATTTACCGGGTGAAATTTGCCCACCACCATCAAACTGGCGATAAGTGGTGCATCTATCCGATGTACGATTTTACGCATTGTATTTCTGACGCTCTCGAAGGCATTACGCACTCGCTGTGTACGTTGGAGTTTCAGGATAACCGTCGTTTATATGACTGGATCCTGGATCACATTACTATCGCCTGTCACCCGCAGCAGATTGAGTTTTCACGCTTAAATCTGGAGTACGCAGTGATGAGCAAACGTAAATTGCAAACTCTGGTGGAACAACAGGTGGTAACAGGCTGGGATGATCCGCGGATGCCAACCATCGCAGGTCTGCGCCGTCGCGGCTATACACCTGCCGCGATACGCGAATTTGCCAAACGTATTGGCGTGACCAAGCAAGATAATGTGATTGAAATGAGTGCGCTGGAAGCTTGTATCCGGGAAGATTTAGATGCTGCAGCACCCCGTGCTATGGCCGTGCTGGATCCACTGAAAGTCACTATTACTAATTACCCGTCTGATGGCATCGAATGGGTTGAATCACCTAATCATCCGAAAGATGACACTATGGGTAGCCGTAAATTGCCGTTTGGCCCTGTCGTATACATTGACCGTGCTGATTTTCGTGAAGAGGCGAACAAGAAATATAAGCGTCTGGTGTTAAATGGCGATGTGCGCTTGCGCAATGCCTATGTTATTCATGCTTATGAAGTGATTAAAGACGCTGATGGCAACATTACGGAATTAAAGTGCAGCTACCTGCCGGAAACGCTGGGGGAAAACCCGGCAGACGGACGTAAAGTGCGTGGCGTTATTCATTGGGTAGAGGCGACCCATGCTGTGCCTGCTGAGTTTCGGGTGTATGACCGTTTATTCAGCGTGGCCAACCCTGCGGCAGAAGAAGATTTTCTGACCGTCGTAAACCCGCAGTCGTTGGTTATTAAGCATGGTTTGGTTGAACCATCTTTAACAAACGCGAAAGCCGAGCAGGCATATCAGTTTGAACGTGAGGGGTATTACTGCGCAGACAACCGCGACTCTCAAGCAGATAAGCTGGTGTTTAACCGCACTGTTGGTTTGCGTGACAGCTGGGGTAAGGAAGAAGAGTAAAGCTGCTGTTAGAGTAAATAAAAGGCCGCAACGCGGCCTTTTATTTTTTATGGCTGTTATTTTTTCAGCAAAATGCCAAGCCCGACAATAACGGCAACGGCGCCACCGACCAGAAACCAGATAGAATTATCGGTCGGATTACCTGTGACCATTTCAGTCACCTGAGATGCCGTGGAGTTGTATTCGGTATAGCCAAAATATAATAAAATTGCCCCCGCCACTAATACTGCCAAGCCTATAATTTTATTCATGTTATTCTCCGTTTTCTTGGGGTTGTATCGTTTTTATTTTTGCCGTATCACTTTTATAAAATAAATATCACTATTTGCACAACCATTTTCAGCCAGTCAGGCTGATACTGCTGGTTATAACATGGCATAGATACACGGTGATGCAAAGTGAAACCCTTGCTCTGGCTGTTTTTTTGTCTGTTTGGCTCAGTCTGTTATGCAGAGATAGTACGTTATCCAGCAGTGGCTGATGTAGAGGATTATCGTTCAGTCTATCCGTTAGCTCTGCTGGAGCTGGCGTTGGCGCGTTCCGGGCGTGAATATCAACTGCAAAGCTCGGCTGAGCGCATGTCTAAATCCCGTAGTATGATGTTTCTGAAAGAGCAATCTGAACTGGACATATTGTGGACCATGACGTCAGTAGAGCGGGAGCTGGATTTACTGCCGATCCGTATCCCAATCTTTAAAGGTCTGAGCGGCTACCGCGTGATGCTGATAAAGCAACAGCATCAAGCTAAGTTTGGCCGCAATGCCAGCGCAGCCCAGATTAAAAAGCTGGTGTATGCCCAGGGCCATGACTGGATTGACAGCAAAATACTGACTTTAAATGGCTTTTCGGTGATAGGTGCAGCGCACTACGATAATTTGTTCTCGATGCTGGAGAAAGGGCGGGTGGACGCTGTACCCCGTAATGCGCTGGAAATAGCTGACGAAGCACAGGTTCTAGCCCATCGAAGCATTGTAATAGAGAGTAACTGGGTGATTTATTACCCGACCGCGAGCTATTTTTTTGTTAACCCGGCGAATAAGCAATTGGCGAAAGATCTGGAAACAGGCCTGAGAAAGACGATTGCAGATGGCAGTTTTGAGCAACTGTTTCAACAGTTTTTTTCTGCTCATCTGACTGAACTCAAACTAAAAGAGCGTAATATTATCCACCTTAATAACCCTTTATTGCCGGCAGAAACGCCTGTTAATGAGCCACAGCTTTGGTATCATCAGCGCTAGATAATGGATACTTTGCAGTGGGACTTATATGGATTTGTTTTTAGCTGTACTGTTTTTTGCATTTTCGACCACCATTACGCCTGGCCCAAACAACGTTATGATCATGTCTTCCGGCATGAATTACGGTATTCGCGCCAGTCTGCCTCATCTCGCCGGGATCTGTCTGGGTTTTCCGCTGATGGTATTGCTGGTTGGGCTTGGCTTTGGCGTCGTATTTGAACGTTACCCGAATTTACATCAACTGATTAAAGTATTGGGGATTGCCTATCTCATCTGGTTGGCGTGGCGTATTGCTGCTGCTGAACCCAAGGCGATAGCACAAGGTAAAAGCAAACCGTTCAGCTTTATTCAGGCCGCCTTATTTCAGTGGGTAAATGGCAAGGCCTGGGTTATGGCCAGTGGTGCAGTGGCGGCATTTACCAGTGTAGGCGGCATCTACTGGATTGAAGTCAGTGTTATCACAGCTGCTTTTCTGGTGGTGGCATTTCCGTGTGTCGGTTTGTGGCTGGTATGCGGCTCGGCGCTGCGTAAGGTCCTGACGCAG
>NZ_DATCSY010000366.1:0-7005 GCF_036568245.1 Rheinheimera sp.
CCGAGCAAGCCGGTAAAGCCGCGTCAGAAGCCAGGCAAACGATAGCTGACGCAAAAACTGCAGCGTCAGCTGATACTGAAGCCGGTATTAAAACCGCTGACACCGGCAACACAGAGCAAAAGCCTGCCTCACGCTACGACAATGCACAGATAGCGCGTGGCAGCAAAATGACAGTTGATTCTGCAGTCAGTGCAGATAAAGCTATACCGGTCCCGCCGGAGGATGGCGATATCTCCGCTGTCGGTGTGAATGCAGAAAACGCTGAAGATTTGGCATTGTTAAATCAGGCCGCAGTAAAAACTGAGACAAAGCTTGCAGCAGTTAAGTCGCCTGAAACCGGCTCTGGTAAAGTTAAAGCGTCTGCAGATGAAACGCTCGCCGCTAACAGTGCTAAGCTGAGCGCTGAGGATACTCCAGCATTAGCAAGTGCTGGTGCGCTAAATGTACAGGTGCCAGATGAAGCCCAGACGGCGTCCGATACTGAACAAAAAACGTCAAATGCCAATGCTGCGGAAAAACTGCTGAAGTCTGACAGTGATAAGGCCGATAGCAAATCTGCCGCGAAACAGGGTTCAGAGCAATCCGGCCAGCAACAGCAACGGCAAAATAGCAGTGCGCAGCTAACTGCAGATCTGCAGCAGATGGCGGATAGCCAGCAGCAACAACCTGGCGCCAGATCTGTGGCAGATGCGTCGGCACTTCGTAGCGATGCGCTTTTTAGCAGCAGTTTGCATACTGCAGAGCAGCGTCAGCAAACTGGCGCGGTGCGCACAGTACAACACAGTGCGGCTGAGCAGTTAAAACAAAGCCTGAATTTGCAGCAGCAGGATGCCGCTGGCCAGCTTCGTGAAAGAGTGAATCTGATGGTGCGGCAGAATATTCAGGTCGCGGAGATCCGGCTTGACCCTGCCGGCCTTGGCCAGATGCAGATTAAAATAGATATGCAGCAAGAACAGGCTTCAGTACAGTTTGTGGTGCAGCAACCCCAAGCGAAAGAAGCGCTTGAACAACACATGCCAAGATTGCGTGAGATGTTGCAGCAGCAGGGCATTACCCTTAGCGAAGGCAACGTGCAGCAGCAGAGCCAGCAACAGGAAAGACAACTTGCCCAGCGCGACGGTAACGGCGGCGGCAGGCATCAAGCTGGTCATGATGGTGGTGACGACAGTTCTGCGCCAACCCCTGCGGTGCAGGTTACCGCCACAGTTAACGATCGGTTGGTGGATTATTACGCATAAAGCCTGCTAAGAGCGGAATTTAGGCCGCGATGATTTACATTGCCGCTGACAGATGAGCATAATAATGCCGGGCAAACGGACGGAAGACACAGACTATGGCAGCAGAAAAAGACTTAGTGATTGCAGAAGGCGGCGGTAAAAAGAAATTACTGCTTATCGGTGGAGGCGCTGCACTGCTGATTGTTCTGGGTGTGGTTGGTTTTATGTTTTTGTCCGGTGGTGATGATGCCGCCGCGCCAACGGCTTCAGGTAACGAGGCCTCTGCTTCAGCGGGCGCTGATGGTGCAGAGCCCAAAGGCACCGCCTTATATGTGCCTTTACCGCGGCCTTTCGTATTTAATGTGCCGGGTGCATCACGTGATCGTATGGTTCAGATTAAAGTGCAATTGTTGGTGCGGGGCACCAACAACGAAACCATTGCCATGCGTCATATACCGCTAATTGAAGGCAGCCTGCTGGAAACATTCAGTGCTGCCAATGCTGATGAGTTGGTGACTGTTGCCGGACGCGATGCGCTGAAGAACAAAGCGTTAAGTGATTTGCAACAGGCGATGATTGAAGTGGTTGGTTCGGTGGTGGTCGATGAAGTGCTATTCACCGGTTTTGTCATGCAATAAGAGTGAGCAGCCGTGACCGATTTACTGTCACAAGACGAAATTGATGCGCTACTACATGGTGTCGATGACGTTGAAGAAGAAGAAATAGACGAATCCGGCGAGGGCCGGGGCCGCTCTGCTATGGAATACGATTTCTCGTCGCAGGATCGTATTGTCCGTGGCCGTATGCCAACGCTGGAAATGGTGAACGAGCGGTTTGCCCGCCATATGCGTATCAGTTTATTTAATATGATGCGCCGTACCGCTGAGGTATCCATCAATGGCGTGCAGATGATCAAGTTCGGTGAGTACGTGCATACCTTGTTTGTTCCAACCAGCCTGAATATGGTGCGCTTCAGACCGCTTAAAGGTACCGGCCTGATTACGATGGAAGCGCGGCTGGTGTTTATTCTGGTGGATAACTTCTTTGGTGGTGACGGTCGTTATCATGCCAAGATTGAAGGCCGTGAGTTCACACCTACCGAGCGGCGTATTATTCAGATGCTGCTGAAACTGATTTTTGAAGATTATAAAGAAGCCTGGGCGCCGGTGATGGACGTGTCGTTTGAATATCTCGATTCTGAAGTTAACCCGGCGATGGCAAACATTGTCAGCCCGACAGAGGTGGTGGTAATCAGCTCGTTCCACATTGAACTGGATGGTGGTGGCGGTGATTTCCACGTCGCTCTGCCGTACTCTATGCTTGAACCCATTCGTGAGCTGCTTGACGCTGGTGTGCAAAGCGATAAAGAAGATACCGACTTGCGCTGGAGTAAAGCACTGCGCGATGAAATCATGGATGTTAAAGTCGATTTAACCACCAAGATGATGGACGTTGATTTGACCTTGCGTGAAGTCATGGAGTTAAAAGCCGGCGATATTATTCCGATCGAAATTCCGGAGCACATCACGGTATTAATTGAAGATTTACCGACTTACCGTGCCAAATTGGGCCGCTCACGTGAAAACGTGGCACTTAAAATCACCGAGAAAATTAAGCGGCCTGAGTCGGTTAAATCGGAAATGCATGTATTTACCAAAGGCGGGCGTCGGCTTGACAGCGATGCCGATATTTCTGAATTAGAAGCCGATCTGAACCTGTCAGATCGTGATAGAAGGTAACTAAGATGGCTGATGATAAAGACACTATGGACGAATGGGCTGCCGCGATGGCAGAGGCTGAAGGCGCGGGAGACGGCGCTGAGCCGGTTGAACTTGAAGAGTTGCATGGCGAGAAAGCCGACATTACCGTTGATGAAAAGCGCAAACTCGACACCATTTTAGATATTCCGGTTACCATTTCAATGGAAGTGGGCCGGGCGAAAATCAGCATCCGTAATTTGCTGCAGTTAAATCAGGGTTCTGTAGTAGAGCTGGAACGGGTCGCAGGTGAGCCGCTGGATGTTCTGGTAAACGGCACCCTGATTGCGCATGGTGAAGTGGTTGTGGTCAACGACAAGTTTGGTATTCGCCTGACTGATGTTATCAGCCAGATTGAACGGATTAAGAAACTTCGCTGATGCGCCTATTTTATCTCGCTTTATGTTGTATGTTGCTGTTACCGGTAACGCTGAATGCGCAAACGCAGGCAGAGGATACGGTAGCTGATGTGACGGCTGACAGCCCTGCCGAAAACGCTGCCACGGACAACAGTACAGCGGTTCTGCCGGCAACACCGGCAGAAGTACCCGCTGAGCCTGCAGCTGCACAACCGCTTGCTAAGGTTGATAACAGTACGCAGCGGCCATCGGCCGGGCTTGGCCTGGGTAAGATGGCGTTTTCTTTGGCGATTGTCGTCGCAATCGTTGTCGCACTTGGCTGGGCATTCAAAAAATTGACGCTACGCCTGCCAGGTAGCCGGCATATAAAAATAATTTCTGCTATGCCACTTGGGCCAAAAGAGCGTTTGTTAGTTATTGAAATGCAAGGAAAACAGCGTGTTTTGGGCGTGACCTCACAAAGCATAAATTTGCTGTTTGAACTGGAAAATCCATTACCTGAAGAAAAGTTGGCATCAGACTTTCATACACAGTTGCAATCGTTCCTGAAAAAATAGTGTGAGCTATGTTGCGACTGTTGTTCGTGGTGCTGGCAATAATGCTGAGCCCCGATGTTCTGGCTGATAATGGTGCTTTATCTGCTGTTACTGTAACCACCGGTGCCGATGGCAGCCAGCAATACAGCGTAACGCTGCAAGTGCTGGCGCTGATGACGGCGCTGAGCTTTATCCCCGCTATGGTCATTATGATGACCAGCTTCACCCGTATTATTGTCGTGCTGGCTATCCTGCGCCAGGCTATCGGCCTGCAACAATCGCCGTCGAATCAGGTGCTTATCGGTATTACGCTATTTCTGACGTTTTTTATTATGGCGCCGGTGTTTAAAAATATTAACGATACGGCGATACAGCCGTATTTGTCAGAGGAAATTACGCCGGTGCAGGCGCTGGATGCGGCAATAGTGCCGATCAAAGCGTTTATGTTGCATCAAACCCGTACCAAAGATTTGGATACTTTCGCTCAGATTGCCGGGCTGGAACTGGCTGAACAGCCCCAGGATTACCCAATCACTGTCGTTATTCCGGCGTTTATTACCAGTGAGCTGAAAACTGCTTTCCAGATAGGCTTTATGCTGTTTATCCCGTTTCTGATCATCGACCTGGTAGTGGCCAGCGTGCTGATGGCAATGGGTATGATGATGTTGTCACCGATGATTATCTCGCTGCCGTTTAAACTGATGATGTTTGTGCTGGTTGATGGCTGGATACTGGTAATGGGGACACTGGCGACAAGCTATGGGGTGGGCACATGACACCAGAGGTTTTTGTCGATGTACTGCGCGATGCGTTGTATCTGGTTATCCTGCTGGTTAGCGCCATTATTCTGCCGTCGTTATTTGTCGGTCTGATTGTGGCGGTGTTTCAGGCCGCAACATCCATTAACGAGCAAACACTTAGTTTTCTGCCCAGGTTAATTGTCACCTTGCTGGCGCTGATCTTTGGCGGTCATTGGTTTACCCGCGTGATTATGGAGTACACCAATGAGTTGTTTCTCAGTATTCCGACGGTGGTAGGCTAAACCGCTATGGATTTTCCGCTTAGTGTTCTGATGCAGACCATCGCCGATTACCTGTTGCCGCTGTGCCGGGTAACGGGGATGTTTCTGATCATGGCCGGTATCGGTGTACGCAATATCCCGATGCGGATTAAAACCGGTCTGGTGGTGATGATCACGCTGATTATCATGCCAACCCTACCACCTGTCGCGAACCCGGATTTGATGTCTGGGCAGATGTTCCTGGAAGTTCTATTACAACTGCTAATCGGTTTTGCGCTGGGCTTTATCTCGCTGATGTTTATTACCACCTTCGTGCTGGCAGGGCAGTTACTGGCGACGCAGACCGGTTTAGGCTTTGCATCGATGGTAGACCCGGCAAGCGGCGTTAACGTGGCGGCGATAGGTCAGTTTTATCTGATCCTGGCAACTTTACTGTTCTGGCTGTTTGATGGCCACCTGATCATGATCCAAATGCTAGTGTTCAGCTTTGATACGTTGCCGATTAACGGCCAGTGGTGGGAAGTGACCAGTTACTGGACGGTGATCGAGTTTGGCGGCTGGATGTTTGCTACTGCGCTGGCGATAGCACTGGCGCCGATAGTGTCTATGCTGGTGGTGAATTTGTCTTTTGGCATCATGACGCGCGCTGCACCGCAGCTGAATATCTTCTCTATAGGTTTTCCAATCACGATGCTATCGGGGTTAATTATCCTGTGGCTGACTTTGGATACCTTCTTATTCCATTTTGACAAGCAGTGGCAGCATAGTATTGATTACAGCTGCCGGCTGATTGGCTGCTAAACGGAGGGCTCTGCCATGGCAGATGAAAGCGCCGAAAAGACCGAACAGCCCACGTCCAAAAAGCTGCAGGATGCAGCCGAAAAAGGTCAGGTTGCCCGATCCAAAGACATGGGCACCGCTTTTGTACTGATTGGCAGTGCCGCCGCGATTTTGGTATTTGGTAAAATGCTGGCGATGGCAGTGCTGGATGTTGCGCAGCGTATGATGCAACTGAACCCGAAAGACATCTTTGAAACCAATTCTATGTTCACCGCCTGGGGCGCGGTTGGCGAACATATTATTCCGCCGCTGGCCGGTATTTTCTTTATTATTCTGGTTGCCGGTTTTATTGGCAACACACTGCTGGGTGGCTTTAACTTTAGCTGGCAGGCTGCCGCGCCCAAAGCCAGTAAGCTTAATCCGTTAAGTGGCTTTAAGCGGATGTTTGGCCTGCAGGCTTTGGTGGAACTGTTAAAAAGTATTCTTAAAGTGCTGGTGGTGGTGGGTATTGCTTACTTGCTGCTGAAGATGTTCTTTTTTGACATCATGGCGCTGTCATTGATGAGCGAGCCGAACAATATTGAATCGGCGCTGTATTTCCTGGCCTGGTTGTTTTTGGGCCTGTGTGCCAGTGTCTCGGTAATTGCGGTTGTCGATGCGCCGTACCAGAAGTGGAACCATATACGGCAACTGAAAATGTCGCTGCAGGAAATTAAAGACGAATATAAAAACAGCGAAGGTGATCCGCAGATTAAGGCCCGTATCCGCCGTACCCAAATGCAGATGTCGATGAAACGGATGATGCAGGAAGTGCCTAAAGCGGATGTGATTGTCACCAACCCGACTCACTATGCTATTGCACTGAAATACGATCAGGGTAAGTTCCGCGCCCCGGTTGTTGTGGCCAAAGGTGTTGATGAAGTGGCGATGCATATCCGTAAAATAGCGAACGAGCATAAAGTCCCAGTGATTGAGTCTCCGGCACTGGCACGTTCAATCTACCACACTACAGAGCTGGATCACCCGATACCGGAGCAGTTGTTCGCTGCGGTTGCCCAGGTGTTGGCTTATGTATATCAGCTGAAAATGTACAAAAAAGGTAAGGGCAACCGGCCTAAAGCGCTGGCAAAAGAGCTGCCCATTCCTGAAGGCTACCGGCACTAACGTTAACCGCATTCGGACAAATTTTAATCGCTTCGAAAGTTGCCGCTAAGTATTGGAATGTTTTTTGCTGATACCTGACACAGCGCCAATTTACTGTCAGGGTTGTCATGCAGTTAGCCAGTTACTTTACCAATTTCGACCGCTCGAAATTTGCCTTTGCCAAAGGCCTCG
>NZ_DATCSY010000367.1:0-5138 GCF_036568245.1 Rheinheimera sp.
TATTTTCGCGCCGCCCCAGCCGGTGCCCTGAATATACACCTCAGCCTGATTTAAGCCGGTTTGCGCTTTACGCCAGTCAATTGAGACTGCAATGCGCTGTTCTGTTTTTACTGCTCCCTGACTCTGGCTCAGGGTTACCCAATCGGCCGACGCCTTAGCGCTGAATTCAAACGCCGCGCTGCCTTTATTAAATACTTCAATCTGGCGCTGCTGTTGGCCATGCGGGTAAAAGGTATCGAGCTTCAGTTGTTCACCACGGTATTCACTTATCGGCCACGACAGCTTTGAACCTTCTGCTGCCACACCCATATCAGCCACCGGCATCGGGCTGGCTACTGATACCACCGGCATTAAATTGGCCGGAGGGTTACGCCAGTAGGTAAAGCCGATATGCGGTTGCGACATCATATGGTTCCAGCGGCCATTGCCCAGGCTATGGTACCGCGCTGTCAGGTTGGCGTCGGTGTCAAACCAATACTTTACCCGCTCTGCCCAGTAGTTAGTGCTGGCGCGGCCCTGCTGAGCATGTAGCTGGTTCATCGCTACGGCACGGTTTAGCTCAAATACCGCCCGGCTGGCTTTTAGCGGGTGGGCCACCAGCTGCACATAGGCATCCTGCAACTGCGCTGTTAACTGTTGCTGTATCTTGTCGGCAAGTGCTTCTGCCTGCGCCAGTTCAGTGCTGATACGCTCAGCTTCAGCGTAGTGCAAAATGCTGTAGCTGCCCGGCTCTATGGCTTCCGGTTTACGCCGGCCATTATGCGCAGTGTAAGTTTGTAGTAACGAGGCAATAGCGGGCGCTTGCGCCGCACCGAACTGCTGGGCAGCCCAGTCGGTGGTAAATTGTTGTAGATTGTCTGCGTTAAATGCGTCCGGGTTCCAGGCCATGCGCAAAAAGAAATCTGTCGGTAACTCCATTGGCTTTAAGTCGCCAACGTTCACTATCCAGATCCTGTCGGCCTGATACTGCCAGGCCAGGCTCATCTGCTGCCAGATTTTCGCCAGCGGCACGGTGTTAATCCAGCGGTAGGATCGGGGTGCACCCACATAGTCAAAGTGATAATACACACCGGCACCGCCACTGCGGTTACGCTCTGCTTTGGTCGGCAGGCGGCGGATATTGCCAAAGTTATCGTCGGCCCATAGCAGGGTGACATCGTCTGGCACCCGCATGCCGCGCTCGTAAAAGCCCTGTACTTCTTTATACAGCGCCCACACCTGTGGCACGCTTGCTATGGGCCTGTCGTTGAAGGTTTCCTGCAGAATCTGCCGTTGATCGGCGACGATCTGCTGTAGCAGCTCAATGTTGTCGCCTTCGCTCATCGGCTCGGCTTCCTGGCCGCGCATACCCAGCGTAAACAGGCTTTCCAGATTTTTATGCCGTTTTGCACCTTGTTGCCAGAACTTATAGATATTGTCGCGGTTGGTAGAATACTCCCACGGGCCTTCACCGTAGCGGTTCCACTCTTTGTCGGCGCGCATCATAGGCTCATGATGGCTGGTGCTCATGACGATGCCCATTTCGTCGGCCAGTACAGCGTTTTGCCAGTCATCGTCGGCAAAAGCATTGTTCCACATCGCTGGCCAGAGAAAATTGGCTTTTAACCGCTGCAGCAGTTCAAACACATGCAGGTAAAACCGGCTGTTGTAGCCGCCAAATTTTTCTTCGCTCCAGTTCGTCAGTGCCGGGTGCTCGTCGTTGAGAAAAATACCGCGGTACTTCACTTTAGGGGCATCGCTAAATGCGGTGCCAGCTTTAATATAAAGCTCAGCGCGGCGAACCGGTGGCACATCGGCCCACCAGTGCCACGGCGATACGCCTATGGTTTCAGCCAGATCATAAATGCCATAGATGGCACCGCGCTTATCACTGCCGGCGATGACCAGTGCCTGGTCAACACCGGGTAGCGGTTGTTGGATCAGCTGAATGTGAAACGCATCCCACTTGCCGGTAATGGCGCTAACATCCAGCTTACCGCTGCTAACCAACTGATCCAGTAACGCACTTTTTCCCAGGCTGCCAATAATTAGCAGTTGTTTTGCCTGGCCTTGCCTGGCGATAGCAAGCTGCCTGCCACTGACGCTGTTAATATCGCGCTGCAGGCTGTCTACTGCCCGCAGCACACCTTTGTACTCTTGTTGGTCAACCAGGATCAGCGCCTGACTGTCAGCGGCGACCAATGCAAAGTCGCCTGCTGCACGCTGCTGCACCAGGTAATTGCCGGGTAATGCCTGTACAGCGTGGCTTAACAATAAGGTTGCCAGTAACAGCAGCACTCTCATCGTTCTGCCTCCAACCGGCTATGCAGCCCCAGCATAGTGCCGACAAAGCCACCTGCTACCTGGGTACTTAGCAGCAAGGCGTCCTGCTCAGTCGCTACTGGCTGCCAATTGTTATCTACTACCGCGTAATAAAAGCTGATGCTGCCGGCATTACCGCTGATTTTTAACTGCACGCTGTTTGTCCCCTCTGGCAGTGACATACTGGCAATATTTTCCGGCGTTGCGCCATTGGCCTGCTGCAGAAAAACCTCGCTGCCGCTGTCAGTGCGACGGACACCGAGGTAATAATGATGCTGCTCGTTTTGAAAGGCGACGATACCGGCAGATACGGGTGCCGCTGGCACGCTAAGCGCTGTGCTGGCAGTAAAGTTTGTATGCTGCTGGCGGCGGCTGATAAAGGCCGGCTGTTGCAGGCTGGCAAGGCTGTCAGGCTTGGCGGTTAACTGCAGATAGCCATTATTGAACTCAAGCCAGCTGTGGTCAAAGCGTCTTAGTGCATTCCAGTGTAAATTCAGCTGGTTACTGTCAAAATCATCACGCCAAATAAAGTTGCCGGTCAGTGGCTCTGCTACAGCCGCTGTGGCAAGCTGCGGCGCTGCCAGGCGATAAGGGATCTGTTGCCCGGCCGGCAGAATATGCGGCCAGCCATCCTGCCAGCTTACCGGTAATAAAAAGGTTTCGCGGCCGGTATTAAAATAGCGCTGTTGATAAGCGCGACTGGCCAGAAATACCGCCCACCAGTTGCCGTTTGGCAGTTGCACAAAGTCGGCATGGCCGGCAGTGGTGATAGGGTCTGGCCGCTCTGGCGCTAAATCACGCTGCGTCAAAATAGGGTTGTTGCTGTAAGGCACAAAAGGTTCGGTCAGGCTGCGGCTGCGAAAGATCACTGCGGAGTGTTGGTCTGCGGTGCC
This sequence comes from Rheinheimera sp., assembly GCF_036568245.1. Lineage (GTDB taxonomy): Bacteria > Pseudomonadota > Gammaproteobacteria > Enterobacterales > Alteromonadaceae > Alishewanella. Next base: position 3,195 of record NZ_DATCSY010000367.1, read on the forward strand.
ACCTTCAGCGCACAGCAGATAATACCAGCCATCGTGCTTATACAAATGTGGCGCTTCAATCCAGATCGGTTTGGTGCTTAAATCGACACCGCCATTTACCAGCAGGCGTTTGGAGTCGGGCAGCACTTGCTGGCTTTGCGGGTCATACTGCCATAGCCAGATGGCTTTGTGGCCCTCGTACAGCGATTCGACCGGATCACCATTGTGAGCGATATACACTTTGCCATTGTCATCGAAGAAGATATCCGGGTCTATACCGTCTATTTCCGGCAGCCAGATTGGCTCTGACCAGGGGCCGGCCGGATCGGTGGCAGTCAGAATAAAGTTACCTCCGCGGTCGACTACTGTGGTGATCAGGTAGTAAGTGCCATCGTGATAGCGCAGTGTCGGCGCAAAAATACCGCGAGACACCTGTAAGTCATCCATCTGCAGCTGCGACTGCTGGGTCAGTGCATAGCCTATGATCTGCCAGTTCACCAGATCACGGCTGTGCAGTATCGGCAGCCCCGGCATATAAGTAAACGATGATACCGTCATGTAGTAATCATCGCCATTGCGGGTAATGCTGGGGTCGGGGAAGAAACCAGCCAGCACCGGGTTCTGGTATTGCCCGGCCTCTAACGGCGCTGCAAAAACCGGGTCCTGGCCCTGATATTCAAACCAGTCGAACTGTGCCACAGCGGCTGGGCTGTCTTTTGCTGGTTCGCTGCTGTCCTGCGCGGGTTTGCTGTGGTCGGGTGTAGTTTGTGGCTGGCAGGCACAAAGTGTACCCAGTAAAGCCAGGCCAGGCAGAGTTAACAAAAAGCGGTTTTGCATCAGATGTCACTCCTGTCGTCTTTGCCGTTTTACGACGGCTTGCGAGAAAGTCAGTGACATTAAAAGTAAAAAGGCCATTGTCATCAATGGCCTTACTGTTATGAAAATGCGTCAGTGCTGTGCGTTTTTTTCATGGCTCAGCCTCAGCGCCTGGCTGGCAGCTTAATCATTCACTGCCATATCAGTTAGCACACCGGTATGTTCGGTGCGGTAATCTTTTGGTGTTTGGCCAAAATGGCGCTGAAACACCGCATACATATACTGCAGTGACGGATAACCGCACAGCTTGGCAATTTCGCTGGGGTTAACCTGGGTGTCTTTCAGCATTTTGCAGGCTTTGGTCAGTTTCTGGTTATGCAGCTCGGTATGGATCGAATGGCCACGTTCAGCGCGAAAGCGCTGTTCCAGATTAGAGCGGGAAATGCCGACAAAGTCGGTGACCTGTTCCACCTTGGCACCCCGGGTGGCATTACGGCGGATGTAATGCATGGCCTGAATAACATAAGGGTCGCGCAGTGCTTTAAAATCGGTCGACTGGCGCGACGCTACCCCGGCCGGTGCCACCAAAATACGTTTGTGACCAACATCAATGTTATTCAGCTGGGTGTGCAGCAGTTTGGCAGCTTTGTAGCCCATTTCAAAGCAGCCCTGAGTAACCGAACTTAAGCTGATGCGGCTTAAGTAACGGGCGATATCGTCATCATCAATGCCGATAATGGCAATATTGTCCGGCACAATAATGCTGACATGCTCGCAGGCCTGCAGCAGATGGCGGGCGCGTGAGTCGGTTACGGCAATAATGCCGATAGGTTTGGGCAGGCTTTGTATCCAGTCGGTCAGCCGGTTCATTGCGTACTGCCAGGTTTCTGGCCGGGTGCAGTGGCCCTGATAAATCTGACAATCATAACCATCCTGGGCCGTCAGCTGGCGAATGGCATTCTCGCGCTCTCTTGCCCAGCGGTGATGTTCATCGGTAGGCACGCTGTAAAAGGCAAACCGGTCGAGCCCTTTGCGCTTTAAATGCTCGTAAGCGCTTTGCACCAGAGCATAGTTATCTGTTGCGACATAAGGTACAGCCGGGTAATCGGCCGGGTCGCTGTATGAGCCTCCCACACCAACAATCGGCTT
>NZ_DATCSY010000368.1:0-5510 GCF_036568245.1 Rheinheimera sp.
GTTGATGGGTGGTATGGTGCTGCATCAGGGCAAAATTTCTGAGATGCGTACCGGTGAAGGTAAAACCTTAACGGCTACCTTGCCTGCTTACCTCAATGCATTAAGCGGCGGCGGTGTGCACGTTATTACTGTCAACGACTATCTGGCCCGGCGGGATGCTCAGACCAATGCGCCATTGTTTGCATTTCTCGGCTTAACCGTTGGCGTTAATGTGCCCGGTATGGCGCACCCGGATAAACAGCAAGCTTATGCTGCTGATATTACTTACGGCACCAACAATGAGTTTGGTTTTGATTACCTGCGCGACAATATGGCGTTTTCACCGCAGGATCGCGTGCAGCGTGATCAGGCGTTTGCCATTATCGACGAAGTGGATTCAATTTTAATTGACGAAGCCCGTACGCCACTGATTATTTCCGGCCCGGCAGAAGACAGCTCAGAGCTGTACAAGCAAATCAACGTGCTGGTACCACAACTGGTAAAGCAGGATAAAGAAGATGAAGAGGGCGCGCATGGCGACGGTCACTTCACGGTAGATGAAAAGGCGCGTCAGGTATACCTGACTGAACAAGGCCAGATCAAAGTTGAAGACATGCTGCGTGAACATGGCTTAATCCAGGAACACGATACCCTGTTTTCTGCCGCCAATATCACGTTGCTGCACCACGTTTATGCGGCGCTGCGCGCGCATCAGCTGTTTAAACGCGATGTCGATTACGTTGTTAAAGATGGCGAAATTGTTATTGTTGATGAACACACCGGCCGTACGATGGAAGGCCGGCGCTGGTCTGAAGGTTTGCACCAGGCTGTAGAAGCCAAAGAAGGCGTAAAAATTCAGAACGAAAACCAGACACTGGCATCTATCACCTTCCAGAATTATTTCCGTTTGTACGACAAATTGTCAGGTATGACAGGTACTGCCGATACCGAAGCTTTCGAATTCCAGCAAATTTATGGCCTGGAAACTATAGTAGTGCCTACCAACCGGCCTATGGTACGTAAAGATATGGCCGACCTGGTGTACTTAAACGCGGAAGATAAGTATCAGGCCATTATTGCCGACATTATTGCCACCCGCGATGCTGGCCGCCCGGTGCTGGTGGGTACAGCGTCGATTGAAAGCTCTGAGTATTTATCGGGCCTGCTAAATAAAGCCAAGATCAAACATCAGGTATTAAACGCTAAGTTCCATGCTAACGAAGCACAGATCATTGCGCAGGCTGGTCAGCCAGGTACGGTTACCATTGCCACTAACATGGCAGGTCGTGGTACCGATATCGTGCTGGGTGGCAGTTTACAGACTGAACTGGCAGCACTGGGTGCTGACGCCACGGACGCGCAGAAAGAAAAGGTTAAAGCAGACTGGCAAACCCGGCATGATGCAGTAATTGCGGCTGGTGGCTTGCATATTATCGGTACGGAACGTCACGAATCACGCCGTATCGATAACCAGTTACGCGGCCGTTCAGGCCGTCAGGGTGACCCGGGTTCAAGCCGTTTTTATCTGTCGCTGGACGATGCCTTAATGCGTATTTTCGCCTCTGATCGTATGGCAGGGATGATGCGCCGTTTAGGTATGGAGAAAGGCGAGGCAATAGAGCACCCATGGGTAAGCCGTGCTATCGAAAACGCGCAGCGCAAAGTGGAAGCCCGCAACTTTGATATCCGTAAACAGCTGCTTGAGTTTGACGATGTTGCCAACGATCAGCGTAAAGTGGTGTACGAGCAGCGTAACGAGCTGTTGAATGCCACTGATATCAGTGAAACCATTACCGCCATCCGTACCGATGTTATCGATGGCATTATCAGCCAGTATATTCCACCGCAATCGCTGGACGAAATGTGGGATATTCCGGGGCTGGAGCAACGCTTAAAGGCTGATTATATGCTGGATCTGCCAATAGCGCAGTGGCTGGCAGAAGACAAGAAACTGTTCGAAGAAAAGCTGCGTGAGCGTATCCAGCAGGAAGCTGAACAAGCCTATGCGCACAAAGAGCAGATGGTTGGGCCACAGGTGCTGCGTCAGTTTGAAAAAGCCATCATGCTGCAAAGCCTGGATACACACTGGAAAGAGCATCTGGCGGCGATGGACCACCTGCGTCAGGGCATTAACCTGCGTGGCTATGCACAAAAAAATCCGAAACAGGAATATAAGCGCGAAGCCTTTGAGCTGTTCTCTGCAATGCTGGAAAACCTGAAAATTGATGTGGTTGGCGTGTTAGGTCGGGTTCAGGTAAAGGCAGCGGAGGATGTTGATGCAGTAGAGCAACAGCGCCGCAAAGCCGATGCTGTACCGCATGATTACCAGCATGCTGAAGCTGAGCACGTTGGTGGCGATGTACCTGCCGGTATGCCGGCTGGCCCGGTGTTTCGCGACCACGATAAGGTAGGCCGCAACGACCCTTGTCCTTGTGGCTCTGGTAAAAAGTATAAGCAGTGTCACGGTAAGCTGGTATAAGCCACCACCTTGTCGCAAAACAAAGTCAGCTGAGGCTGGCTTTGTTGTTTTAGCAGGAGAACAGTGTGAGTACAGCAAAAGTGATTCATGTTGCAGTAGGCGTAATTTTACGTGGGCAACAGATCTTGTTGGCGCTGCGTAGCAGTAAGCAGCACCAGGGTAGCAAGTGGGAGTTCCCTGGCGGTAAGGTAGAAAAGGGTGAAACGGTAGCCGCGGCACTTAAGCGTGAACTGCAAGAAGAGGTTGCTATCGACGTTGCCGAAAGCAGCGCTTTTATGCAACTGGAATATGCTTATCCTGAAAAAACCGTGCTGCTGGATATTTATCTGGTGACCGGTTTCGATGGCGAGCCAGAAGGGCGCGAAGGCCAACCGTTACGCTGGGTTGACATTGCAGGGCTTGGCGATATTGAATTCCCCGATGCGAATCAGCCGATAGTTGAGCGCATTCAGCAGCATTTCTTACCGTCATTGCCCGCCTAATGCAGCGGGCTTAGTGTTTAAAGAAGTCATTGTCCTGCGCGATAAACTCTTGCTCTAACTCTGCCAGATACTCTTCAGACAATACAGTATCTATCGGGGTTTTGTCGGCGATGCGGTGGTTTTCTGCTGCCCAATCGCCTAGGTCAATTAACTTGCAGCGCTCAGAGCAAAATGGCCGGAATGCGGCTTCGCTTGACCACACAACGTCTTTATCACAGGTTGGGCATTTTACTTTCATATTGTCCTCATCGCAGTTGGCGGCGTATTTTAACAGCTGGCCAGCTTAAAACAGATCGTTTTTTCACTGCTGCAGCGGCCACTGTCATCGCTAAGCTGCATAAAGCGGATGGCATAACGGTATTTGTTGCCGCTGACGGTAGGATAAACGCCGGCTTCCAACGGGTAACGGATGCGCAACAGTTCGTGCTGGTCAGTATTGCTCTGATAAAAGCCATTGTCAGCGGTAACATCGGTGAACTGGCCTTTTTGCCGGCTGAAACCCAGCACAAAGCTTACTGCCTGTTGCAGTAAGCTGAATTCAGCACACCACTGCTCAGCCATGTAGCTGCGCTCACTTTGTGGCAGGTTTAGCCAGTAATGCAGTTGTGGTACGTCGAAGTAACAGGTGCCGCCTGGTATTGCAAAGCGCTGGCGTAGCGGCGCTAAAAATTTATCGTCTTTTAAATTACCGACAAACTTATTGCTGCGCAGCAAATCGCTTTGCAGCCGAACTGCCTGCTGTAACACTGGTTGTAATTTATCGTCTGATACTGAAGGGTGATTGGCCCAGGCGACCAGTGCCGTTTCGCAGCGCTCGCAGTCTTTAATCAGGTCCGGGCGGATATCATTGCGGTCCAGCACTTCAATTAGATCAAACAGCGTATTAAAAAATGCCTGCTGCTGCCATTCGCTGTTCAGTGCCTGCAAACTGTATAGCTGCGCCAGCAGATATTCCAGCCGCAGGTAGGTACGCAGTTTTTCATTTAGCGGGTGTTCGTAAGTCAGTTCAGTCATTTTTGGGTGCTTCACGCCTGTTACGACAACACACCTAATACCTGTTAAGTTGCTGTATTAGCCTGCTGCAAATATTGCTGGTGCAGTGCTGCAACCTGGGGGGCGAGATCTGCCGGGGTGCTGTCATTGGTAATAATATCATCGGCTTGTTTCAGCCGTTCGCTGCGCGAAAGTTGCGCGGCCATTATGGCTCTAATCTGTTGCTCGTCTGCGTTGTCACGCGCCATAGCACGCTGCAGTTGCAGGCTTTCGGGTAAATCTATCACCAGTACACGCTGCACATACTGGTCAAGCTTATTCTCTAACAGCAAAGGTGCGACTAATAACGCATAAGGCGATGTCAGCTGCTGTAACTGCCTTAGTATCTGCAGCCGTATTGCCGGGTGTAATAACTGCTCCAGCCAGGTTTTACTAGCTGCATCGGTAAAAACACGTTGCCGCAGTTTTGCCCGGTTGAGCTCGCCAGTGGGGAGCAGTATCTCATTACCGAAATATTGCGTGATGGCACGCAAGCAGGGCGTTTCCGGCAGAACTACTTCACGTGCGACGATATCGGCATCAATATGCTGTACGCCAAGCTTGGCAAATAACGCTGTGACGGTAGTTTTGCCGCAACCAATACCGCCGGTTAAGCCCACCACAAACTTTGACATTACAAACCTAAATAACGCAGGTAAGTATTGGTCAGTTGCTCACCCCATAGCAGCGCTATCCAGCCAGCAGCGGCAATATAAGGCCCAAATGGGATAGGCGTTGCTTTATCTTTACCCTGCACACTGAGCAAGGTTATACCCACTATCGCACCAACCAGGGACGACAACAGAATAATCAGTGGTAACTGCGCAGCGCCAAGCAAGGCGCCAAATACGGCCAGTAATTTAAAATCACCGTAGCCCATACCTTCTTTACCGGTCAGCAATTTAAACAGCCAGTAGACACTCCAAAGGCTTAGATAACCGGCAGCGGCGCCGACAATAGCCTGAGCGGGATTAACAAAGGCTGAATCACTAAGGCTAAACAGCAGTGCCAGCCACAATAGCGGCAAGGTTAACTGATCAGGCAGCAGCATTTTATCTATATCGATAAAGGTCAGTGCTATCAGTACCCAGGTGGTAAAAATAATCACAGCGGCAGCTAAACCAAAGCCCAGTTTCCACGCCACCACCGATGAAAGTACTGCTGTCAATGCTTCAACTACAGGGTAACGCGCGCTGATGGGCGCACTGCAACTGCGGCATTTGCCCTTTAACAGCAACCAGCTCAGGACCGGCACATTGTCACGCGCCTGCACCGGCGCATTGCAGGCCGGGCAGGCAGAACGCGGTACGGCCAGGTTAAACCTGGCAGGTGCTGCAGCCGTATCGGCGTTAAAATAGGCCTGGTACTCCTGCTGCCAGTCGTTTTCCATCATTTTCGGTAAGCGGTAAATCACCACATTTAAAAAGCTGCCAATCACCAGGCTGAAAATGGCAACCATCACAACAAATAACGCCGGGAAAGTGGTAAGTAATTCGGTAAACTGCTGCATTAAACTACAGACCCCATTTGGAAAATGG
>NZ_DATCSY010000369.1:0-2456 GCF_036568245.1 Rheinheimera sp.
TGCTGCATCGTTGATGCACTGTGACTAAGCGCCAGCACAGCCTGCTTAACCTCACTGACCAGCTGCTGAATTTTCTGCGCGAACTCATTAAAACCGCGCGCCACTTCGCCAACCTCATCAGCTGTTTCAATCTGCAAGCGCTGCGTCAAATCACCTTCGCCCTGGCCGATATCAATCAGCGCCGCCGAGGCTTTTTGTAATGGTTTCACCACCATATTGGCGACAAACAGCGCCAGTAGCACCACCAGTACCAACAGCACTATGGCGCCGCCGATAATCATCAGTAAGGTATCGCGGATCCGTTCGCTGATCTGTTCTTCCTTGGCGGCGACACGGCGGTCGATATCGTCGATATAAAAGCCGGAACCGATAATCCAGCGGTTATTATTCATTGCGGCTGCATAGCCGAGTTTGGGCGTCAGGCCGCCGCGGGTCTTTTCATCCCACATGTAAGTAACGAAGCCGCCGCCTTTTTTACCCGCCGCTATCAGCTCACGAATTAAAAACACGCCGTTTGGGTCTTTCAGATCGATCAGGTTGCGCCCTTCCAATGCCTGATTAGAGCCATGCACTATGTTTACGCCATCCAGATCATAAACAAACATATAGCCATCATCACTGAACTTCATCGCCCGGATCACCGCTTTGGCAGCTTCCAGCTGGGTAGCATCCAATGCATTGCCCGTCATATAAGGCGCCACCGCACTGACTGCTATCGCGACATGGTGCTCCAGCGCATCCTGTTTCTCCTGCATCATGTCAGCACGAAACTGGGTCACCTCCTGCTCTCCCATCGCGCGCATCTGGCTGTAGATCAATAACATCAGCAACAATACTACGGTTGCCATTGGCAACACCGCCAGCAGCAGCATTTTATTTTTCAGTGAGAAATTGAACATAGACAGGCTCCGCCTCTTTGCGATAACAACTTGATTCTGTTACAGCATAGTGTAAGCCCAAAGAAAAGGAAGCCTGTTACGACTATAGTGTATAGCGTGTAAATTCATATCGTTGCATACGTATGCAGCATAAAAATGCACGCCAGCTGTAATACACTCAACAACAAATCTATTAAAACTACAACACAGGGTAGAATCTATGCGTAAGAGCGCCACCATATTGCTGCTAAGTGTTGCCGGCGGCCTTCTGCTGTCGTGCAGTAAAGCACCGGAAACCGCCATGCCAGCAAAAACTGAAACCGTAACGGTAAGCCATACACCTGAACATAAAGTGGTGGTATATCAGGTATTCACCCGGCTGTTTGGTAATACCAAAAGCACCAATCAGCCCTGGGGCACATTAGCGCAAAACGGCGTCGGTAAATTTGCCGACTTTACGCCACAGGCACTGGACGCAATAAAGGCCATGGGGGTCAGCCATATCTGGTATACCGGCGTACCACATCATGCACTGGTGAACGATTACAGCGCTTATGGCATCAGTAATGACGACCCGGACGTTATCAAAGGCCGCGCCGGCTCGCCTTATGCGGTCAAAGACTACTATAACGTTAACCCCGATCTGGCCACCGATCCGGCCAACCGGCTGGCAGAATTTGAACAGCTTATCGCCCGCACCCATCAACACGGCATGAAAGTGCTGATAGACATAGTGCCGAACCATGTCGCCCGCTCTTATCAGTCGCTGTCTAACCCTGAAGGCACTGCAGATTTTGGCGCCAATGATGACACCACTGTCGAGTATGCCCGAGATAATAACTTCTATTACGTGCCTGGCCAGGCGTTTAACGTGCCGGCTTTCCCGGACAGTTATAAGGTATTGGGCGGTGAAGCGCATCCGTTAGCCGACGGTAAGTTTGCCGAGTATCCGGCAAAATGGACCGGTAATGGCTCACGCGCAGCCCAGCCAGCCTTTGACGACTGGTATGAAACAGTAAAAATCAATTACGGCGTAAAGCCAGACGGCAGCTATGACTTTGACAGCTTACCCCCAGACTATGCTGAAAAAGACTGGCAGGCGCATTTTCAGTTCTGGCAAGGTAAAACCGTGCCGGACTCCTGGCGTAAGTTTCGCGATATCACCCAGTACTGGCTGGCCAAAGGCGTCGATGGGTTTCGTTACGACATGGCCGAAATGGTACCGGTGGAGTTCTGGAGCTACTTAAACTCGCACATCAAACACACCAACCCACAGGCGTTTTTACTGGCCGAGGTGTATCAGCCGCATTTGTACCGCGACTACATTAAACTTGGCAAAATGGATTACCTGTACGACAAAGTTGAGTTTTACGATAGCCTGAAACTTGTGATGCAGGGCAAAGGCCCCACCTCGGCACTGGTTGAAACCCAGCAGCGCATGGCTGACATTGAGCACCATATGCTGCACTTTTTAGAAAACCACGACGAGCAGCGTATTGCTGCGCCGGAATTCGCTGGCGATGCTAGAAAAGGCCTGCCTGCGATGGTCGTGTCAGCTACCATCAGTACCTCGCCTAC
>NZ_DATCSY010000370.1:0-2696 GCF_036568245.1 Rheinheimera sp.
AGCATAGCCGCGCTTCGTGAAGCAGAAGAGGAAATTGGCCTTCCCCCCACCGCCGTTGAACTGCTTGGCACCTTACCGCTACAACCGACCAGCACAGGTTTTGCCATTGAACCCTGGGTAGGGCTGCTACAACCACAGCAAAGCTGGATCCTGCAGGCAGACGAAGTCGCTGGTATTTTTGAAGTGCCGCTAAATCACTTTTTACAACAGGAAAACCGCCATCAGTTCAGCCTGCCGCTGCGCGGTAAAGTGCAGCAACTGCATGCAATGCCGTATCAGGATAAGTTTATCTGGGGCGCCACTGCGGCCATACTGCACCGGCTCTGTTTGCAGCTAGCCTGACTACCTATTAGTTTTTCTCATCCGTAATAAGCGCTGACCAGTTACCAACTGACTTACAGAACAGCACTGCTTGGGCTACAATGGTGCAACTTTGATAGCGACGAACCAGAATAAATTATGATTATCAGTGCTTTTGACATGTTCAGTATCGGTATCGGGCCGTCAAGCTCGCATACTGTTGGCCCGATGCGGGCGGCGAAAAAATTTACCGACGATTTAGCCGATGGCGGCCAGCTGGAAAAGGTAGCCAGTATTAAAGTGGAATTGTACGGATCGTTGGGCCAGACCGGTGTCGGCCACGGCACCGGCAAAGCCGTTATTCTGGGCCTTGCCGGTTATCTGCCGGAAACAGTAGACCCTGACGCCGTACCGGGTTTATTGAAGCAGGTACACGACGAGCAGCAAATCCGCCTTGCTAAAGTACAACCGGTTAGCTTTGCCCGCGAAGGTGCTATCGTATTTCACCGGCGCAAAACGTTAAAAGAACACTCCAACGGCATGGAACTGATTGCGCTGGATAAAGACAAAAACGTTGTCCTGAGCGATGTGTACTTCTCTATTGGTGGCGGTTTTATTGTCAAAGCAGAAGATTTCGCCAAAGAAAAAGAAGCTGCCAGCCAGTTTGCTGCTGATAACCCGCCGCCATTCCCGTTTGAGTCAGGTGCAGAGCTTCTGACACTGTGCAAAGAAAACGGCCTGTCGATTGCCGGTTTAATGCTGGAAAACGAGAAAGTATTACGCAGCCCGGCGCAAATTACCGATGAGCTGAACAACATCTGGCTGACGATGCGTGCCTGTATTGAACGCGGCATCAAAACCGAAGGCATATTGCCAGGTGGTTTAAAAGTAAAACGCCGTGCACCGGCACTGTATAAAAAACTGATGGCAGAAAAGAGTGCCGACCCGCTGCAGGTGATGGACTGGGTAAACCTGTTTGCGCTGGCAGTAAACGAAGAAAATGCTGCCGGTGGCCGCGTGGTGACGGCCCCAACTAACGGTGCTGCCGGTATTATCCCGGCGGTGCTAATGTACTACGACAAATTTATTCAGCCGGTAACACCGGATATTGCCGTGCAGTACCTGTTAACCGCAGCGGCGATTGGCATTTTGTATAAGAAAAATGCTTCTATCTCGGGCGCTGAAGTTGGCTGTCAGGGCGAGGTGGGTGTAGCCTGCTCTATGGCAGCAGCGGCACTGACTGAAATACTGGGCGGCACGCCGTCTCACGTTGAAAACGCGGCCGAAATTGGTATGGAACATAACCTTGGTTTGACCTGTGACCCTGTCGGTGGTTTAGTTCAGGTGCCCTGTATTGAACGCAATGCCATGGGCTCAGTTAAAGCAATTAACGCATCCAGGCTGGCGCTGCGTGGCAGCGGTGATCACAAAGTATCGCTGGATAAGGTGATTAAAACCATGTGGGATACCGGTAAAGATATGCAAACCAAGTATAAGGAAACCTCGCGCGGCGGGTTAGCGGTTAACATTATCGAGTGTTAAATCTCGTTGTACGTCAGGCCCGTTAAGCGGGCCTGACGGTAAAGTTTAGCCCGGCTTTTTGGCCCAGGCTGCACACCAGCCCTCACTACTGACCAGTTTGCCCGGGAAAATACCGCAAGGACGCCAGGCATCACCTGCACTGCCCTGCGCCAGCGCGCAGCCAGCACATTGCTGCCCGTCTTTAGTTGATTTATGCACATATTGTAGTGCCTTAGCCTGCGGATCCTCGGGGTCAACGTGCTCTGCAGCCATAGCTTTCAGGCTTGTACCACCTATACTAAGCCCTACCACACCGCCTGCGGTCAATTTTAAAAAGCGTCTTCTGCTGTTTGTCATAAGTTGTGCCTCTGATCTGATTTGTCTTGTCATCGTCTGCGTGTCATCTATTGTGCACGTAGTTATTAATATAGCACCGCTGCCTGGTGTGCACAGCGAACTGCATCATAGCGCCTGCATTAACAGCATTCTTTGATAAGAAACAACATTGCGCCTGCTCAGGCTTAAATAATACGCGCGCCAGCCTGCGGCGGATTAGCCGGCAACCATTAAACCTGTCGCCTGCGGCGCTAAACCGATAACGGTTTAAATTGTCATTTTTGACTGGCAGAATAGGTTTACTTGCCAGATATGTAGAAGACTCATGAAATCAATACTCTGTATAACGGTGGTTTTGCTTGCTGCCAACGTTACCGCTGCTGAACATCCGACTGCGGGCAAATGGATCACCGATTTGCAAGGCCAGACACTGAACGACCCACAAAGCTCGGGCTTTACCTGGCGCCATGATGAAATTATTCATCTGGGTGACAATAGTGCTGCGGTAGAAATGCGGAATAAGTTACTCCGTATAAACC
>NZ_DATCSY010000371.1:0-46124 GCF_036568245.1 Rheinheimera sp.
GGCTTCAAGTCCGGTGGTTTTGATATGCGGGCAAACCAGTCAATTAACCCCGATGCTGACGAGCCGTATCAGGAAGAAACCGTTGATACCTATGAGCTTGGGATGAAAAGCGAGTGGCTCGAGCAGCGCTTACGTCTGAATGCTGCGGTATTCATGTCTTCTTATGATGATATGCAGGTAACAGTACAGCGTTCGGTTGAGACATCACCCGGCGTCATCACCGTTGCTTCTCAGGTGTTAAATGCCGCCAGTGCCGATATTAACGGTGTCGAGTTGGAGGCGCAGTTCGCTGTCAGCCGCAGCTTCGATATCAGCATGATTGTTGGTTATGTTGATGCCAGTTTTAACAAGGTGGAGTTTTTCGACCCTAACCAGCAGCAGGTTGTTGATGTATCTGATGTTTGGGCTTTCGCCAATACGCCTGAACTGACTGCAACCCTGGCCGGTAAGTACAGCATTGCAACCGATGTGGGCGAATTTGTCATTACCGCCAATATGGCGCACCGCAGTGAAACCCAGATTTTTGAGACGCCATCTTTGCTCGATTATGGTGGTTACACGTTGTTTAATGCCGGCGTAAACTGGTATTCAAATGACGGCCACTGGGATATTTCACTGCAGGGTAAAAACCTGGGAGATAAGCAGGCACGTATTGCCGGTTATAACTTCGGTGTTGCAGCTCTTGATACATCGGTGTTGGGTTTCTACATAGACCCGCGCACAGTTAGTCTGAGTGTCGGTTACCGCTTCTGATTAACAAAACACTTGCCGGGGCGAAAGCCCCGGTTCATTATGGGCCAAAAGGCTCAGATCCGGATTTATGATTGCTTTAATTGCTGATGACCACCCGTTGTTCCGGGTTGCTTTATCCCAGGCGTGCGCCAACATTCTTGGTGCCGATGCCCTGCTGTTACAAGCGCAGAATATGCAGCAACTCTGGCCGCTGTTACGGGCCCACCCTGATACCAACTTTATTTTTCTCGATCTTAAAATGCCCGGCTCAGACGGCTTTACCGGCTTAACGGCGCTGCGCACTGAATATCCAGACGTGCCGGTTATCATGGTGTCGGCAGAAGAAGACCCGGTCATAATTAAACAGGCGCTGACCTTAGGCGCCGCTGCTTATATTCCCAAATCAGCCCCGCTGGAGCTGTTATCGGAAGCCATCACTGCGGTGTTAAATGGCGACAGTTGGCTACCGGCCGAGCTGGAGCAGGATGTACGTAATGCCAAGCCGCTGATTGATGAAGATTTCGCTCACCGGCTGGAACAACTTACCCCCCAACAGTTCCGCGTGTTAAAAATGATTGCCGACGGCCTGCTGAATAAGCAAATTGCTTATGAAATGAACGTGCAGGAAACCACCATTAAACAGCATGTGTCGGCTATACTGCGCAAGTTAAATGTAAATAACCGAACTTTAGCCGGTATTATGTTTGAGAAATTACGTCTGCCAGAGCAGGTTTAACGCAGTAAACGCTGAAAAAGTTTTTTTAGTGCCGCCGGTTTGAGTGGTTTTAGCAAAAAGTAATAGCCGGCATTTAATGCATGCTCACGTATTGCCTCGTTATGATCTGCCGAATGAATGACGACCGGTACATTGACACCGAAATGCGCGGCCAGCTGCTCTGCCACTTCAACGCCGGTGGCGTTATTATCCAGATGATAATCAAACAGCAGGGCGTCAGGTTTAAAGCCTTGCTGCAGCGCCTGCAGTGCTTCCGACGGCTGACCGACAGCAATAACCTCTATTTGCCAGCTACGTAGCAGCTCGGCCACAGCGCTGCGTAATTGCGGTTCATTATCCAGCAGTAAAATGGCCTTGCCAGTGAAGCTGGCCAGCGTATCGGGTTTTGCGGCTACTGAGGTGGTTAACTCTACCGGGGCGGCTAATGGCAGTGTGACACTAAAGCAGCTGCCTTTGCCGGGCACAGACCACAGTGTAAGCGGATGACCTAAGATGGTAGTAATGCGACTGGCTATCGCCAGGCCAAGCCCGAGGCCACGTTGATCCTGTTGCTCACCTTGCTGGAATTCTTCAAAAATACGCTGCTGATCCTGCGCGGCTATACCAATGCCAGTATCCATTACGCATATTTGTAGATTAGCGCCGCGACGCTTTACTCCCAGCACGACTTTGCCAGTCGCTGTGTAGCGGATAGCATTAGCCAGCAGATTCTGGATCACGCGCTTTAACAGTTTGCGGTCGGTCGTGACAGCCAGTTTTGACGGCACATAACGCAGAGTCAGGCCTTTTTCCTCCGCCAGCACGGCGGCGTCACGGGCAATATCATCGAGTAATGCACATAGGCTGACACTTTGTGGCTGCGCGCTGATAACGCCGGAATCCAATTTGGTCAGCTCCAGAATTGCACCCAGTAACTCTTCGGCTGAGTTTAATGAGCTAATCAGGTTCTGGCTTAGCTGTTTAAGCTCCGGTGTGGTTTGCTTATCGCGCAGCAAACTGGCAAACAGTGCTGAGGCGTTAAACGGCTGCATTAAATCATGGCTGGCCGCCGCAAAGAAACGGGTTTTCGCCTGGGTGCTGGCTTCGATTTTTTGCTGCGCCTGCTGCAGCTGCTCGTTCAGCTGCTGCAAAGCCTGTGTGCGTTCAGCGACGCGTAGCTCCAGTTGTTGCTGCGTATTGATAAAAGCACTGACATCGCTGTAGGTGGTGACAAAGCCGCCACCGGGTAGCGGGTTGCCCTGCATTTCCAGTACGCTGCCATCTTGTTGACGGCGCTGAAACTTATAGGCACTGCCTTGTTTAAGATAGCTTAAGCGCTTTTGAATTTCCGCTTCGATATCTTCGCTGTCGATCAGGCCGCGCTGCAGGTTATAGCGGATCACATCAGCTACCGGCTTACCGACTTCAACCAGCCCGGCCGGATAGCTGAACATATCAATGTAACGTTGGTTCCAGGCGATAAGCCGCAGGTCGGCATCTACTACGCTGATACCCTGGCTGATATTGTCGATGGTTGAGCGCAACAATGCCTGATTAAACTGAAATACCTGGCTGGCTTCGTCAACAAAACGGGCAACAGATTCCAGTGGCAGGGCGGCATGGCGGCCACTGGCATCCATGATAAGCCGCATTGAAGCACCACCCACCACGGCAGCTAAACTACGCTCGGCAGCCTGCAGCAAATTCGCCGGAGCTTGTTGCTGCAATTCGTGTGGCTCTTTTAAATTACGTTGCAGCAGGCGCCGCGCTTCTTTTTCGCCGGCAAAGCGTTTTACCAACAGGTAGCAATCCTGCACCGATAAGTTAAGCGGCCTGTTGGCAGGGCTACTGAGCTGGGTGCGTAAAAAGCGCCCGCTTTCCAGCCATTCACCCACCCGGGTCACGCTGAACCGGCTGACCAGCAGTACCAGCAGGCAGTTCAGGCTCAGGCTAACCAGTGTGCCGATGCTTATTACATCAGCGTTAAAGCCAAACAGTTGCTGAGGGGAAAGCTGTGAAATACCAAAAGGCCCCTGTACCAGCCAGCTGCTGCCAATTAAGCCGGCACGGCTCAGTTCTGGTAACAGAATGATGTATGCCCAGGCTGCAGCGCCACCGCATAAACCGGCAATAGCCCCCTGGCGGTTAATATTGCGGCTGAGTAACCCCAAAATAAGCGCCGGGGCCAGCTGGGCTACCAGCGCAAATGCCATAAGGCCAAGCTGTGCCAGCCCGGTTGCTGTGCCAATCCAGCGGTAGTAGACATAGCCCAGCGCCATCACGGTCAACATGGCGATACGGCGCAAGGTAGCGACTTTAATATGCCGGGTCTGACCGGATTGCCGGGCTGCCGTCCGATACAACAGCGGCGCCAGCAGTTCGTTGGTTATCATAATACCCAGCACCACGGTAGCGACGACAACCATACTTGTCGCTGCGGAAAAGCCGCCGAGGTACGCCAGTAACGCCATGTCAGTGCGCTGGGCGGCCAGCGGCAACTGCAGGATCACCAGATCGATATTGGCATCAGCGCCCAGTAGCATTACGCCAGCCAGTGCCAGCGGTAACGTAAACATGCCCATTAGCAACAGATAAAGCGGAAAAATCCAGCGTGCGCTGCGTAAGTGGCCGAGGTGCTGGTTTTCCACGAAGGTGACATGAAACTGGCGCGGCAGACATAAGGTGGCGGCAAAGCCCAGCAACACATGCAGCCAGTAGGTATGCGCCGGCAATGCTTGCTGCTGCAGCTGCTGCACTGCCTGACTGTGGGATGCAAGCTGGAAAATCTGGCCTACGCCATCATACATACCCCAGAATACAAAAGCGGCAATCGCCAGCAATGCCAGTAATTTCACCAGCGACTCAAAGGCAATTGCCGTCATCAGCCCGGGGTTTGGCTGATGCGCTTTGGCACTACGGCTGACAAACAACAACGCGAATACCGCCATCCATAGACTGACATAGAGGCCGGTATCCGTGTACCAGCTGTCATCCGGTGTGCTGCTGACCAGCGTATTGATACTGGTTGATACCGCCTGCAGTTGCAGCGCGATATAGGGGATCACCGACATTAGCAAAATCAGCGTCGTTATCACGGCCAGTACACGGGAGTGGCCAAACCGGGTAGCGACAAAGTCGGCAACCGAGGTAATACGATAGCGCCGGCAGGCCAGTGCAATGCGGGCGACCAGTTTAAAACCGAACCAGAACAATAAAAACGAGCCGATATAGGTTGGCGGCATCCACCAGCCATTTACTGCAGCTTGTGCGGTAACACCATAGAATGCCCAGGACGTACAATAGATAGACAAGGCAAAGCTAAACACCCAGGGGGCCAGCGGGTGCTTGCTGTTTATGCGCCGGCCGAATACGCCGACACTGAACAGAATAAGCAGGTAGATAAGCGAAAGCGCAGCAATGGTACCAAGACCAATGCTGCTGCCGTTTAATATCATAAGCTCAGGCGTTGCCATATTTATTATTATCGCTTGATTGTGCCTGAGTTTTTAACCAGCGGCTAGCGTGCCGTCCAGCCACCGTCCAACACTAAGGTCTGGGCAGTGATATGGCGCGCGGCGCTACTGCATAAGAACGTAGCTGTGCCGGCTATTTCATCAACCCCAATAAAGGCTTTTTGCGGCATAGGTGCCAGCATTATCTGCTCGACGACCTGCTGCTCTGTCAGGTTATGCTCTTTGGCCTGATCCGCTATTTGCCGCTCAACCAGTGGCGTTTTGACATAAGCCGGGCAGATAGTGTTGATAGTGATATCTTTGTCAGCATTCTCAAGTGCGACCACTTTACTAAAGCCCAACAGACCGTGTTTAGCAGCCACATATGCCGATTTAAAAGGAGAGGCGACCAGCGCATGAATAGAACCAATATTAATGATGCGACCAAAATTACGCTGGCGCATTGCCGGTAACATAGCGCGACTCAACATCGCGGGTCCGGTCAGCATGACATTGATAAGCATTGCCCACTTTTCCGGCGGAAAATCTTCCAGTCTTGCAATATGCTGGATACCGGCATTGTTCACCAGAATATCAACCTGAAACCTGTTCGCGCAGCTAGTGATAGATGCCGCGTCGGTAACATCCAGTACTATACCTTCGGCCTGATAGCCTTGTTGCCTTAGCTGTGCCACTTTGCTGTCAATGGCGTCCTGCTGCAAATCAGCAATGACAACACTATGGCCTTCTGCTGCAAATTGGCTGGCGATGGCAAAGCCAATACCGCCAGTACCGCCAGTAATGAGAACCTGCATGTTGTTGCCTCCGTATAAACTGTCTGTCGTTATGCTAGAGGCTGTAGTGAAAAGCAGCAACGGTACTTTAGTGCTATAGCGAAGAGTTTAGTTTATATCGTTCGCTGGTATGTAATGTGATGTTAGATGGCTGAATGTGTAGCTAAGGTTTGGTAACCCAATATGTGTATGGTACAGTTTGTCTGATTATAAAAAATAACTTTGCCTGGCTGGCATATTTATCACGTATAAACATGTATTTTTTGCTTTTTAAGCATGTAATTAGGTTTTAATGTGCATAACTGAATGTTATGAAGGTTTGAGGTTCGGCCAAGCGACATAAACATCTACTCTGAGGACTTAAAATGTCTGCTCCTGACAACGTATCAACTACGGGCTCGGCTAAAGGCGGCTGGTTTAACCGCTTTCTTGCCACCGTAGAGTGGCTGGGTAATTTGCTGCCGCACCCGATAACACTTTTTGCATGTTTTTCGCTATTTATTATTATCTTAAGCGGTATTTTAGGTTTTTTCGGTGTAAGTGTCGAAGACCCCCGCCCGCTGGGCGCCGCCGGGCGCTCAGCAGATGGCATTATTTCCGTGGTGTCGCTGGTCAGTGCCGAAGGTTTACAGCGTATTGTCACTGGCCTGGTAACTAACTTTACCGGTTTTGCTCCACTGGGGACGGTATTAGTCGCGCTGTTGGGGGTGGCCGTTGCAGAGCATTCCGGATTGTTATCCGCAGCAATGCGGGCACTGGTATTAAAAGCGCCGGCAAAACTGGTTACGTTAACCGTGGTGTTTGCCGGGGTGGTGTCTAATACCGCGTCTGAGCTGGGCTATGTGGTGTTAGTGCCAATGGCGGCAATGATCTTCCATTCACTGGGCCGCCACCCACTGGCGGGGCTGGCCGCTGCCTTTGCCGGCGTTTCCGGTGGTTACAGCGCGAACCTGTTTTTAGGCACTATAGATCCGCTGCTATCAGGTATCACCACAGAAGCGGCGCATATTATTGACCCTGGCTATACCGTCGGACCGGAAGCGAACTACTTTTTCATGTTCATCAGTACCTTTATGATTGCTATTTTGGGCGCGGTGATTACCGAAAAAATTGTTGAACCACGGTTAGGGAAGTTTAAGCCGGAAGACGCAGCGCAGGATATACCGCAACAAGACATGCAATCACTTACCGCTGCCGAAAAAGCAGGTCTGCGCAATGCCGGTATCGCTTTACTGTTGGTGTTGGCAGTGCTCGCATTAACCATCATGCCGCCGCTGGGTGGGGTGCTGTTACATCCTAAGACCGGCGAGCTGTCTGGTTCGCCGTTTCTGAAAGGTATTGTTGCTTTTATCTTTATCACCTTTGCGATACCTGGCTTTGTTTACGGTAAGACTGTTGGTGTGATGAAAAATGACAAAGACGTTATCAATGCGATGTCAAAAGGTATGAGCACTCTTGGCATGTATATTGTGTTGGTATTCTTCGCATCGCAGTTTGTCGCCTTCTTTAACTGGACTAACCTGGGCACGGTGTTAGCGGTGAAAGGTGCGGCGCTGTTAACCGCACTGGGGTTAGATGGGCCTGAAGTGTTTGCACTGTTCATTTTGATGTGCGCGCTGGTCAACCTTTCTTTGGGCAGTTCATCAGCGCAGTGGGCAATTACTGCACCGATATTTGTACCCATGTTGATGCTGATCGGATTTGCGCCGGAGGTAATACAAGCGGCTTACCGGATTGGTGATTCAGTGACCAATTTAATCACGCCGATGATGAGCTATTTTGGCCTCATTCTGGCGGTGGCCAGCCGTTATCAGAAAAACCTGGGTATAGGCACGCTGGTGGCAACGATGCTGCCTTACTCGATGTTCTTTCTACTGGGCTGGACAGTGCTGTTTTATATCTGGGTATTCTTGTTTGGTTTACCGGTAGGGCCGGGCGCGCCAACCTATTATCAGCCTGCAGGGTAATACTGTTACCGGAAATAAAAAAACCGCACTTTCGTGCGGTTTTTTATTAACTATTGCTGGCAGTAGATTCACGTACCAGTAATTCCGGAATAAAGACCGGTTGTTTGTCAGTAAGGTTCTTACTGGCATTCGGTTTGGTATGACGGAACAACAGCTCTGCCGCTTGCTGCGCTATGGTCACGTTTGGCTGATGTGCAGTGGTTAGCGGCGGCCAGGTCTGGCGCGAGAATGGACTGTTCTCAAAGCCGGCAATGGCCAGTTGCTGCGGTATAGCAATGTTCATCAGCCGCGCACTGAACAGGGCACCTGCCGCAATCTCGTCATTACAGGCAAAAATAGCTGTCGGCTTTTTGCTCAGTTCCATCAGTTTAGTCGCGCCTTTTACACCTGATTCAAATGAATAGCTGCCGGGCACAATAAATTTGGGGTTCGCAGCGATACCACGTTTTGCCAAAGCGGCCTGATAACCCGCCAGACGTTCGCCACTGGAGCTGTGTTCTTCTTCACCACACAGGAAAGCAATATCAGTATGGCCGAGTTCGAGCAGGTGATTGGTAATTTTAAATGCTGCTGTAAAGTCGTCGATCAGCACGCAGTTACTCAGTTTAGGTGACGGCGTTGAACCAGAGATGATACGGACAAAATGTACGCCGATTTTTTCCAGTGCTGCGGCGATGTGCGGCATTTCCGAAAATGGCGGTGTCAGCACCAGACCTGCCAGACGTGAATGCTGCACCAGATCGATGACCTCCTGCACAATGTCCGGTGATTTGGCATTAGTCGGGTGGATCAGTAATTCATAGCCGTGCTTACGGCAGGCATCAAGCAAGCCGCGCTGCATATCAATAACGTAGTAGGCATTAGGGTTGTCGTAAATATAGCCAATGCTGAAAGAGCGGCTGCTGGCAAGGTTACGGGCGGCGGCATTCGGCTGATACTGCAGCTCATTAATCGCTGCCTGCACCTTATCTACCGTATCTTTTCGAACGGAAGGTTCGTTATTCATGACTCTGGATACCGTTTTTATCGATACCCCGGCGTGACGGGCAACGTCATTAATCGTGACTTTCATACTGTAAATTTTGCCCCCGTGAGATGGACCTAGCGCTGCATAAATCTGTTTGTCTGCTGCACCTTAGTATAAAAATGACAGCGCTGGTCAACAATTAGATCGTTTTAAACTAATGGATACCTTTTTTTTGCTGCAACGGCAAATACTAATTTAAAAAAGATTGGTTTATTTATACAACTAAAAGACCCACTCTCGTTGTTTATTTTATTAAGTTTTTGAATTTAATTGTTTTTATTTTATTTTTCGTGATGTGGCAAATAGTTATCAACTTGTATGCTTTACCATCTGTAGTCAGAGTCCTGTTCAGAGTTGCTTACAAAATTCGTCTAAAATTTCATCGAATCTGGTTTGCAAACGGAAATTTTTTTGTGTATGTTGAAGTTTAATGACAGCGTTGTCATTGAGTGTCCGGGAAGTTCGACAATAAAATCAGAGAACAGGAATGGGAGAAGCATATGCAGCACAATAAAATAAATAAATGTGCCTTAGCAGTAAAATTGGGTTTGTTAGTTGGCAGTGCGGTGTTAACCATGCCAGCTCTGGCCCAGGAAGAAGTGGCAAAAGAAGAACAAGTTGAAGTAATTGAAATTCGTGGCATTCGCGCGTCTCAGGAAGCTAACTTAAATGCCAAACGATTCTCAAATGCGGTTGTTGATGTGGTAACTGCGGAAGATATTGGCAAGTTCCCGGATAAAAACGTCGCAGAATCACTGTCTCGTATTACCGGCGTTGGTGTGAGCCGTGAGTTTGGTGAAGGTGAGAAAATTACTGTTCGTGGTGCCAGCTCTTCTACCAACAGAACTTTACTGAATGGTCAAACCGTAGCAACGGCCGATTGGTTTATCCTGGATAACCCTGGCCGTAGCTTTAACTATACAATGCTGCCATCTGCCTTAGTGTCAGATCTGGAAGTATACAAGTCGCCATTGGCGAGTATTGACGAAGGCTCTATTGGCGGTACTGTTATTCTCAGGACCCGTAAGCCTTTGTCAATGGACGCAAACTCAATAAACATTTCTCTTGAGGGCCAGTATTCTGAATCATCAGAAAAATGGGACCCACAAGTTTCAGGTATGTATTCCTGGAAAAACGATGCTGAAAGCTTCGGTGTTCTGGTGTCAGCTATCAAGCAAGACCGTAAAGTGGTGCGTGAGGGTATTGAAGTGCTTGGTTGGCCGACAAACCCTGCGCTTGATGAAAAAGTACCGAGCCACATAGGGGTACCGCGTTTTGAGCAGGATCGTGAACGTGAAACCTTATTCTTATCCTTGCAAGCAAGACCAAACGATAATCTGGACATGGTTCTGAATGTTTTAGATTCCAAAGTCGATGCCAACAACCAGAACCAGAACTGGCTGATTTTTGTTAATAACAATGCTGCTTCATTAACCAATACAGTGATCGAGAATGGCAGCGTTGTCGCTGGTGAGGTGGTATCAGGCGGTACGGCTGCTTATAACTTTATAAACCGGGTATCGTCGACTGAAACCCGCTCAATAGACTTTGACTTAAATTACAGTGCAGAGTCATTTGAATTACATACTCAAGTTGGCCATACCAAAGCCAAAGGTGGTACTTATCGTGAAACATCCTGGGAATATGGTACTCCGGCAGATATAACGGGTTACACCTTTGACTTACGTGGTGGTACGCCATCTGCTTCTACGACCGTGGATGCATCTGATCCAACGCAGTTCCGGCCAGGCTGGATTTGGGGTGGTGAAAAGCCGACGACAGACGAAGAAACCTATGCGCAGTTTGATTTTAATATCCCTGTACAAAAAGGTGCTTTTACAGCAGTTAAAACCGGCGCTAAGTACCGCATGGCTGAGCGGACTCAGGACCGCGTGGCGTATAGCTGGCATGGCCCGCAAACTATGACGGGTAACGAAAATGTGGCGGGTAGCTACTTGGACCACATTTTTGCTACTTGTTATGACTGGGCGCAGTGCGGGCTGTTTAACGGTACTGTAAATATTGATGCTGTTGTCAACGGCAATATGACGCAGCAACTGGCGCACAACCGGGCCGCGATGGAGCAAATTGCGTTTGTTGGTCTGGATGGTGTTCCTGCTGATTTTGCAAAGTCTTTAAATCTTCCGGAAATCTGGAGTGTTGAAGAAGATATTCTGGCGCTTTATGTGCAGGGTGATTTTGAAGGCGAAGGCTTCAGAGGTAACATCGGTGTTCGTTACGTCGATACCCAGCAGACCTCTGGTGGATATGAGTTCTCTGGCGACTCGTGGGGTTTACTAACGTACGATCGTGAATGGTTGACACCTGAATACCTGGCTTGGGTTGAAACTGACAATGATTATGCTGAAGTGCTGCCAAGCCTGAATATTGCATTTGATCTGAGCGATGAGCAGATCCTGAGGTTCGGTGCTGCCCGCGTTATGGCCCGGCAAGACTGGAACAACATTTCCTCGTCAATTACCTATGGCTCTCTGGATGTTGCGCAGCCGACAGGCAGTGCCAGTAATCCACATCTGATGCCACAAATTGCTGACCAGTTTGATTTGTCGTGGGAGTGGTACTTTGATGCTTCTTCTTTGCTGGCAGTGACGTATTTCCACAAAGATGTGAAGAGCTATCGTAGCTTCTCGACTTTTGTAGACCAGCGTTATTGGGAAGAAGGCGAAGAGTGGGTTGACGTGACCTTTACCCGGCCAGAAAATGGTCCTGGCGGGAAAACCGACGGTTTTGAAGTGAGTTATCAGCAGGCATTTGGTGATTTCGGTGTCAGTGCGAACTACACCTATACCAATGCTGAACGCGATGAGGCCCGTGATTTGACTAAGCCTGGCTCAGGTCTGGTTGAAGGAACGTCTCGTCACATGGCCAACGCCAGTGTGTACTATGAGACGGACAAAATCAGCGCACGGTTGATGTATAACTATCGTACTGAATGGTATAAAGGCCTGCACTACAATGGCGATGAGCTGTGGAATGATAGTTATGGCCAGCTCGACGCCAGCATCGGTTATAACCTGACAGAAAATATTACTTTGTCATTTGAAGCAGTGAATTTAACCAACGAAGAAGTGGTTGAGTTCAACACCGATAAAGCGCGCCTGTTCTCTATCTATGAGAATGGCAGACGATTTGTGGCTGGTGTGAGGATGAACTTCTAATAGTTGTAGATTGATCTGTACTATAAAGGCTGGTATTGCATAGCACTACCAGCCTTTATATTTTGTGTTTATCGGAGGGAGAATGGCCGCGGTTGCAGAGTATTTCGACGTAGATAAAAAACTGTTCTGGCAGCAAATCATACCATCATGTCAGCCGGCGATATTACGCCAGGCAGTAAAGCACTGGCCAAGTGTCGAGGCCGCCTGTGAGTCTGATGTAACACTGCAGCAGTACTTCGCCGGGTTAGATAACCGTAAGGAAGTTAACACCATACTGGCTCACCCGGACACAAAGGGGCGCCTGACATATAATGACACGTTAACTGGTTTGAATTTTGAGCGGCAGAAAGCCCCGGTGACGGCAGTGTTGAATGAACTGCGTCGTATCGCCGGGAACAAAGATGCATTACATATCGCAGTGCAAAGTGCCCGCACAGACGTCTGCTTACCCGAGTTTAGCAATCAGAATGTGATGCCTTTGCTGGACACTGATGTTGTACCTAGAATTTGGGCTGGAAATAAGATTGTGGTTCCCGCGCATTTTGACGATGCTGACAATCTGGCATGTGTAGTTGCCGGGAAAAGGCGGTTCACGTTGTTTCCGCCTGATCAGGTTGCCAATCTATATATCGGGCCGCTGGATTTTACGCCCGCCGGTGCGCCGGTTAGTCTGGTGGATATAACCGCCCCTGATATGGCTAAGTTTCCGAGATTCCAACATGCATTAGAGCACGCACAGATTGCTGAGCTGGAGCCAGGAGACGTGTTATTCATTCCGGCGCTATGGTGGCATCATGTCGAGTCTTTATCTGCGGTTAATGTACTGATTAATTACTGGTGGGGCGGTTCGCTGGCAGATAATGTCAATAAAGTTTCGCCGTTTGATAGCTTGTTACATACCTTGTTGACAATTAAGCAGCTACCGGAGCATCAACGCAAACACTGGCAAGCACTGTTTGGACACTTTGTGTTTCATGATGCGTCAGACCCGTGCTCTCATTTACCTAAAGGCTGCGGTAGTGTGCAGGGGGAACTGACTGAGCCACGTAAGGAAAAAATCGTCGATTGGTTGCAAAGTCAGATAAAGCATTTGTAACGACTAGTAAGCGGGCTGACGACGTTCTCCTGCCAGTTTCGTTCCCCAGTGTCGAAGTCGCTCAAAACCCAGCAAACACAGAGCCACTGCCAGCACTGACACAACTATGCCGGTAACGCCCAGCTGTGTGCTTTCTGAGTGTATTGTCCAGACAAACTGCAGTACGCATAAAAATGCAACCACCACGAGGGTCGGCTTGCGGCCAATCAGCGCGACAATATAGGCGCCCAGTGGTGCGCCAAGTGCTACCACCGGCGCGGCAGCCAGCCAGTTCTCAAATACCCCCGGCTGCATACCGGTTGTAAGATTTTTTACCACCACGCCCAATACGGAGGTAAAAGCCATAATAATGACAGAGGTTGGTATCGCGATTTTAAGGTCGGTGCGGCAAAGCAATACCAGAGCTGTGTAAAGCACCATATCAATGCCAACGCCGGTAACCGATGCGACAGTAGCGCCGGAAAATAACCCAATCCAGCAGCCTACTTTAAAGTCCCATTTCTCGTTAAACTCAGTCATGCCGCTGTGACCGGCAATTTCATTGATGCGGTACAGATGTAAAATGCCAAAACTGGCCCATACCACCGCAAAGGTGAGTTTAATCCAGAGGCCGGGAATGTAGGGGGCGATAAACCAAATCCCCAGCGGCGTGCCAACCAGGCTACCCAATATTGCGCCGTTCAGCATGGCCCACGCCACCGGTTGGCGCCTGGCCAATATGAAAATACTGGCACTTGTCATACCTATGGCTTGTACCGCAAAACTGAAATCCCGCCCCAGCGTGGCTGGCTGTTCAAACAGCAATACCAGGACCGGAAAACCAACGGTGCCCCCACCCATTGGCGTGGAACCCGCCGCATAGCTGCCAATTGCCATTGCTGCGGCTATTGGCCAGTGTGCTTTAGCCTCAGGCCACAAACCTAAGCCCAGCACTAGATAAAGCCAGACTGAATAAAAGCCTGCCAGCCATAACACCCAAAGCCAAAGAAAAGTTCGCCGTTGTTGCTGCACTGCTTTTTATCCTTATTATTGTGTAAGACAGCGTTGTCACACATTATTAATGCAGAAAAACCCTAACAGTTATAGTGTTTTGCTGCTAGCTGGCACATTCTCTGTTTTAACCTTGTTGATCCTGTTGTCAACTTGGCGCATGATAAGGCCGCACTGCTGATGGTACAAGGGGTGAGCAACTTGAACAACGGTGCGGCCATCAGCACTTTTCAAATTCCAGAACAGAACAAAGAGTAGTTTATGACTTCAACACCAAAAATTGTGCCATTAAACAAAGAACAGCACGCAGCCACAAAAATTAATAATAACAATGCCTTTTCTCATATCGACGGTGAACACTTAGTGCCGGTTGTAGTGCACGAGTTTGTCGTAGCAGGTGCAGAGTTTCCTATTGTATTTGTGAAGAACAACGATAATTTTCAACCGGTTGCGATGCTCGGTTTAGCTGTAAAACAAAACCTGTTCCTGCAGGACAATCAATGGCAGGCGCTTTATGTGCCGCGCGCCATTCGTAACTATCCATTGATGCTGGTGCAGGAAAAACAAGACAGCGAGCGTTTACTGTTAGCTCTGGACGAAAACTCTGAGCGTGTTGGTGAAAACGAAGGCCATGCACTGTTTAATGAAGACGGCAGTGAAAGTGAGTTTTTGGCGCACCGCAAAAAGCTGATGTCTGAATATGTTGATATGGGCGTGATTACCCGTAATTTCATTGCCAAACTGCAAAGCTTAGACTTGATCACCGAGCAGACCCTGACACTGAACATTAACGGTGAAGAGCGCCGTATTAACGGTATTCACCTGATTGACGAGAAAAAGCTTAATGAGCTTAGTGACGAAGTGTTCCTGGAGCTGCGTAAGAGTGGTTATCTGACCGCTATCTATGCTCAGCTGATGTCATTACAACACACTCAGAAGCTGGTTAAAAAAGTAGCTGAAGCCAGCTAATCCCCCGCAGCATGGCAATGGCTGTCGGCCGTTACCATGCTGCTTCTTCGCTTCCCGCCAGAAAAATTTCATAATTCTGTTGATTTGATTAAAAAATGTTCATAGTATGTTGGATGACAGCGTTGTCATGGCTGCGCTGTCCGGTTTCATGTGACCGTCGGGATGCAGGCTCTGGCTGATGTCTGCGTATATCTCCCTATTTCAGGCAGCAGGGTAGTTGTTGTGGCCTGAAACAGCCGACAAGGATGTTGCTTTTATTTGCCAATCTTTAGGGTGTTTTGCCAGCTAACCCCGGTTAGCTGGCTTTTTTATGTTTACTGGTTAAGCGGTAGTCTCACCGTGCGACTGACAGCATTGCCGTGGCGGCTTCGCGCCAAAAAGCTTTGTTCTGCAAGCTCCGCAGTGTTACAGACTTGCCAGCTATTGCCTTCATCTGTTGAGCATTCGATGGTCAGATGGGGCAAGGCTGTATTAAATTGCCAGCCAGTGTTGCTAAACTTTGCTCCCGGCGGCGGCAGGTAGAAGCTACTACCACTGTCATTCAGCCGGCCCAGTTCGATTTCGCTCAACCTGGCTGCGAAGCTTTGCCAATCCCTCAATCGCCCGGCTTCATCGTTGGTGTCTTCCCAGGCAGCTTTGTGCCATGCACGCTCAGCCAGTGCCAGCATGCGTGGGTAAATCATTTGCTCCAATTGTTGTTCAGTGCGTATGGTCTCACTCCATACCTGGCCCTGAATACCCAGTATATTTTCCGGTTTGGTTAACTCAGGCAAGGCTCTGCCAACCAAAGCGGGTAAATCGGTAATGCTGGCACCGCTGCGGGTAGTATCTGCATTGGCATACAGGTTATCAGGCTTAAAACCAAACACTTTGTCGATGCTTGCGTACCGTGTTGCCCAGTAATAGCCGCGTTCTTGCGGGTGAGCTTCGTGTGGGTGGTCAAAGTACAGGTGGGTTGCTGGTGACAATACCACCTGATAGCCATTATTCGCCAGGCGGTAAGCTCTGTCAGCAACACCCCATTCCCAGATGTTGTCCCAGGCGTTGGCAATAATCTGCTTGTTATTAAGTAACTTACGGTCGAAGGTATTTTGCTGATCATACATCAAGCCATCCTCCCAACCCGCTAATACCAGCTTATGTTGTTGTGTAAGTTCAGCCAGCCGGCTGACAAAATAAGGCTTTAAATCCGCGACTGTGCCGATATTGTCGTTGCTTTGAGCGAATAACTGCTGGCAGGCAGGCGAACCTTGCCAGGAACCTTTGGCTACTTCATCGCCTCCCATATGGAAGGTGTTTAGCCTGATACCGGCTTGCTGATACATCTTCTGCAGCTCAGACAATACTTTTTCGATAAAGGCGTAGGTTGAGGGCAGGCAGACATTAGCGGAGTTGTCGTTATAGTTCTGTACGCTGAGATAAACAGAAGTGTCGTCTGGGTCTGACAACAGATACTGTGTTGCCTCTTTGGTTTTACCCTCTGCCATCAGGCGATTATAACGGGCTTTCATGGCGACGATGGCTGCGCGGGCGTGGCCCGGCAGATCTATCTCGGGAATGACTTCTATATGGCGTTCAGTGGCATAACGCAGGATCTCGATAAAGTCTGTTGTACTGTAATAGCCATTACCACCGCCACTGGCATGGGGGCCCGTGCCCAGCTGGGTCAGTAAACACTTTTGTTCGGATAAATCAAAACAACGTGTTGCACCTATGTCAGTGAGCTCCGGTAAACCGGGAATTTGCAGCCGCCAGCCTTCATCTTCGGTTAAATGCAGGTGCAATTTATTCAGCTTGTAGCGTGCCATGTTATCAATAAGGCGCAACGTAACGGCTTTGCCATGAAAGTTACGCGCCATATCGTAGTGCATACCACGCCAGCCTGATCTTGGCTGGTCGGTAATCTGCCCTGCAGGCAGTGCTAATCCGCCGTTGGTGTTTTGTAGTAACGCCAGCAGGCTTTGCACAGCGTAAAAAGCCCCGCTGCTGTCTTTGCCGTTTAGGCTGATCTGCTGCTCGCTGATGATCAATTGGTAACCTTCTGCCCCAAGCTCAAGCTCAGGTGTGATATTCAGCCGGATAAGCGGCATTTCTGAAGCTTTGTTGCTCGTTAGCACTAGCTTAATACCTTGCTGTTGTAGCTGCTGCTGCAGGTAGTTAGCCTCAGTTTGAAGCGCATCAGTAAACTGTATCTGCCAGTCTGGGGTCAGTGAGACAAGTTGATTGCGCAGTTCAGCATGCAGGGGCGCCGGAATGATGCGGTGACGGCTGTCAGTATATGTACTACCTGATAACAGTGCGGTATTGCGTTCAAACCGGCCGGACGGCGTTACAACAGCAACCTGGTCGCCTTCAGCGAAGTTTCGCTGCAACTGTGCCGGTGAAACCAGAGGCTGCACAAAAGCGCTGAAATCCTCAGTGTCGGTGTTTGCGAAAATTTCAGGTGTCAGGCCTGTCGCGGTTATAAAAGCCCGCGGCATAAAGTCACTGTAGCTCACCATCCAGGGTGCTGAACTAAACGGCAACACCAGTTGCTGTGCCGGCGCTAAACCCGCGAAGTGTTCAGTCGGGCTGATACGATGTAAATCACCTTGCACATGTTCAACTTTGACCCCTTGCAATTCGACTGTGTCGATATGCCGGATCAGGTGAAAATAGACCTGCCAGTCTGACTTACCCGCAGGCAACGCAAACTTTGAACCATTGTGTAGCGTAATGGCCGCATTGAACTGCATTGGCGTGGCTGGCTGCTTTTGCGCCACGGCAAAACTCAGTGTACTTTGACTGGCAAATTGCGCTAACTGCTGCTGGGTAAATTGTGCAGCTGCCGACAATGGCTGACAGCTTAACGCCAGCAATAAAAAGATATATTGTCGCAAATCTTCTCTCCCCATGTTTGCTGAGCTTGCTACGGCTTGCTGCTTATCAGCTCAGAGCAGTTATTTAAGTTAATGATATTAAATATCTTTATAAAGAAATTATCGTTGTAATGCCAAACTTTTAGCTCGATTTTTAAACAAGACACTTGTTATTTGTCAGATTTATTATATGCTGGATTCTAAAAATGACAACGCTGTCAATTTTGTCAGCCGAAACTGGCTAAAACAAATATCAGCGCGTTGCAAAGTCACTGGCGTTACGGGTTATATCGTAAAGAGGTTGAAGAATGAATGGGATGCTGAAGGCCGATACGCCTTTGTATTTGGGAATTGATGGCGGCGGTAGCAAGTGCCGTGCTGTCATTGTATCGTCAGATCAGCAAATTCTGGGTGAGGGGTTGTCTGGCCCTGCCAACCCGTTACGCGGTATGAAAATTGCCACTGATTCTATCCTGGCGGCAACTCAGCAGGCACTGACCTGCGCAGGTCTGGCATTTAATGATATGTCACGACTGGTGGCAGGGGCTGGTCTGGCGGGCGTCAATGTACCGCAATATTATCAACTGTTTTCCGACTGGCAGCATCCGTTCAAAAAATTGTATCTGACCAGTGATTTACATATTGCCTGTATGGGCGCTCATCAGGGGCAAGACGGGGCTGTGATCATCGTCGGTACCGGCTCCTGTGGTCTGGCGTCGGTGAACGGACAGCTGGTAGAGGTGGGCGGCCATGGATTTCCGTATGGTGATAACGGCAGCGGTGCCTGGTTTGGAATGCAACTGGTGCACAAAGTCCTGTTAAGCCTTGACCAATTGGCGCCCGCCACGGCGATGACCCCGTTGTTGATGCAGGAGTTAGCTGCACGCGATACGATGGCACTGGTCTCACATTTTATGCATGCCACCCCAACGACTTATGCTAAATATGCTCCTCTGGTGTTTACTGCCGCAGAGGCGGGGGATGCAACAGCACAGGCCCTGATTGAACAGGGCGCGGCGTTTATTACCGCGGTTGCACAGCGGTTGCTTAAAGCCGGCCCGCCACGACTGTCATTTATTGGTGGTTTGGCGCATAAGTTATTGCCTTATTTGCCGCTGGATATTCAGCAACAGGTTACACCGGCTCAACAAACGCCGGAACTCGGAGCGATTTGGTTTGCGTTACAGCGGGACCAGTCGCAATCTATCGCACTATCGTTATAGGTAAAGAAGTAATGAGCAACAGTATTATGGCTCTGGAGGCCGCAGAGGCGCCAAAACGTATTGCAGAGCAATTGGCTGCTAATGCCGCCACGGTAGAGCAGGTGGTGGCGCAAATTCGCCAGCGCGCGCCTAAATTTGTCTATATGGTAGGCCGCGGTTCATCTGATCATGCAGGTGTATTTGCCAAATATCTGATTGAAATTGAAATTGGCTTACCAGTAGCTGCCGCAGCGCCGTCAATTGCCAGTGTGTATAACAAATCGCTGCAGTTAAAAGAGGCGCTGGTGCTGGTTATTTCGCAATCCGGCCGCAGCCCGGATATTCTGGCTCAGGTAGAGATGGCAAAACGCAGTGGCGCTATGGTGGTGGCACTGGTCAATGATACGACGTCACCCTTGGCTGAGCAGGCGCACTATACGCTACCTCTGCATGTAGGGGCAGAAAAAGCCGTTGCTGCAACGAAGAGCTATCTGGCTACGTTAAGCGCTATTTTACAGCTGGTATCGGTTTGGTCTGGCAATCAGCCACTGCAGCAAGCGGTACAGCAGTTGCCGCAAAGCCTGGAACAAGCCATCGCATTGCCACAGCAACTGAATGCCGCAGCGCTGGAGAAAGTTGCCCATCTGGTTGTGTTGGGTAGGGGGCTTGGTTACGCCATTTCACGTGAAATCGCGCTGAAATTAAAAGAGGTCTGTGGTATTCATGCTGAAGCGTTTTCCAGTGCAGAATTTCTGCATGGGCCCGTGACACTGGTTAAAAATCAGTTCGCCATTGTTGATGTAACAGTCGAGGATGAGAGCCTGGCGGCACATCGCAATCAGATCGAAGATGTCCGTAGCCGTGGAGCGGCAATAGTGCAATTGCATCACAAAGGCGTAGATGCACAGGCCAGAGTGTTGCCTCTGCTGATTTTACAACGCTTTTATCTGGATGTAGAAGTGGTTGCGCGTAGCAGAGGGATAAACCCGGATGCGCCTCCTGGCCTGAATAAAGTGACAAAAACGGTTTAGTGCAATTATACGGTAATAACAAATGCAGCAGTTAAGTGTCAGCCGGTTATTTGACGGTGAACAATGGTTTGAAAATGTCAGCGTGAGCATAAACAATGGTGTTATTCACGCCGTTGCGCCTGCCAGCGGTAATGTACAGCCTGGGTTGTTAGTGCCCGGTTTTATTGACGTTCAGGTAAATGGTGGTGGTGGTGCTTTGTTTAACACCGCGCCCAACCGGCAGTCACTGCGTACTATGATGCAGGCACATGCCCGCTTTGGTACTACGGCAATGCTGCCCACTGTTATCACTGACAGCATCAGCGTAATGCAGCAGGCAGCAGAGGCCATAGCGTCAGCCATTGCAGACAAAGAACCGGGTATTATTGGAGTGCATTTTGAGGGGCCACATTTGTCGGTGCCGAAAAAAGGTGTGCACCCTAAGCAACATATCCGCGAACTAAGTGCTGCAGAATTGGCTATTTATGGCCGTGACGATCTGGGCATTAAACTGGTGACTGTCGCGCCGGAGAATATTACTCCGGCACAGATCCGTCAGCTGATAGCGCTCAATGTCATCGTTTGCCTTGGTCACTCCAATGCTGATGCGGCGACGGTACAGGCAGCGCTGGATGCCGGCGCAACCGGCTTCACGCATTTATATAATGCCATGTCTGCGCTTACGTCACGTGAGCCAGGCATGGTTGGGGTAGCCCTCAGCGATCCGGACAGTTGGTGTGGTGTTATTTTTGATGGCCATCATATGCACCCGGTTGCGGCAAAAGTAGCGCTGGCAGCTAAACCTCGCGGTAAGCTGATGATCGTGACGGATGCGATGTCACCGGTAGGTACAGATGATACCGAGTTCGATTTTTTTACCGGCAAAGTAATACGTGAAGGCAGCAAGTTAACTAACGAGGCGGGTTCACTGGCAGGTTCGGTGTTGGATATGGCGGCAGCAGTGCAATACGCGGTACAGGTGTTAGCTGTTAGCCCGGCAGAGGCACTACGGATGGCATCTTTGTATCCGGCACAGTTTCTGTCTTGTCATCATAGCGGTCGTATTGTCGCCGGCGCGCAGGCCGATTTGGTACTGCTTAATGATAACTGGCAGGTACAGCAAAGCTGGATAAGCGGTAAGCCAGTCTTCAGCACAAAATAACAATGATAAAAGCAAACGGGGAAGGAAAATGGAAATGACAGCTGAACAAGCCAAAAACCGCAGCAGTGTGGTGCCGATGGTAATAGTGGCGATATTGTTTTTTGTGCTGGGGTTTGCAACCTGGCTAAATGGTTCGCTTATGCCGTATTTAAAACAAATGCTTACTCTGAGCCCTTTTCAGGCGTCGTTAGTGGTGTTTTCCTTCTACATTGCTGTCACTTTTACCGCCCTGCCATCGGCATGGATTATCCGTAAAGTTGGCTACAAAAGTGGCATGGCACTGGGCATGGCGACCATGATGCTGGCCGGTTTGCTGTATATTCCAGCGGCACAAACACAGACGTTTGCCTTATTTCTGTTTGCGCAGCTGGTGATCGGTACCGGCCAGACGTTGCTGCAGACTGCGGTTAACCCTTATGTGGTTAAAATTGGCCCTGAAGAAACGGCAGCCGTGCGTATCAGTATCATGGGAATTCTGAACAAAACTGCCGGTGTTGTAGCGCCAGTAGTATTTACTGCGCTAATGGCCAATAGCTTTGTTGCCTCGCCGGATACCGCTTTGACGGGGGCGCAGATAGATGAAATGGCATCTGCTTTGGTGGTGCCTTATCTGGGGTTAGCGGCGTTTTTAGGCCTGTTGGCGCTGGCGGTTAAGTTTTCGCCATTGCCAGAGCTGGAAAAAGAAACCGCAGATAATAACAACTCAGCGCAGATAAAAGCAGCGCTGGCAAGGCCAAGCCTGGCACTGGGTGTGCTGGCTCTGTTTGTATATGTTGCTGTAGAAGTGATCGCTGGCGATACCATAGGTTTGTTCGCGTTATCACTGGGCGTTGAACGTTATACCGTTATGACCTCCTACACCATGGGCTGTATGGTGCTGGGTTATGTGCTGGGCATAGTGTTAATTCCACGGGTATTGTCGCAGCAGACTGCGCTGGCGGTATCTGCCGTGTTAGGTGTGGTGTTGGTACTGGCAATAGTGCTGGGTGATACCTCATCTTACGCGTTGGCAAACAGTTTACTGGTACCTTTAGGTGGCACGGCACTGCCGGACACTTTGTTGTATATTGCAATACTCGGGCTGGCTAATGCCATTGTCTGGCCAGCTGTGTGGCCACTGGCATTGTCTGGTTTAGGTGCGCTAACCAGCACAGGTTCTGCACTATTGATTATGGGCATTGCCGGCGGTGCATTTGGCCCATTGTTTTGGGGGCTGGCGAGTGGCACAGGGCTAGGGCAGCAGGGGGCTTATATCGTGATGCTGCCATGTTACCTGTTTATTCTGTTTTATGCGCTCAAAGGCCATAAGATGACAAGCTGGAAATAATGACAGGCAGCTCACGTTTTTATGCATTAGATGCACTGCGTGGGCTGGCTATCGCGCTGATGATCCTGGTGAATACGCCGGGATCGTGGCAGCATGTTTATAGCCCGCTGTTACACGCATCCTGGGACGGCTTCACCTTTGCCGATATTGTGTTTCCGGCATTTCTGTTTGTTGTCGGTGCGGCGATGTTTTACGCCTTACGCCATACCAGCCTGACAGTTGCGATGGTGCAGCGCATTGTTAAACGTGGCGTGTTATTGGTTGCCATCGGCATTTTACTCAACTGGTTCCCTTTCACTCACTCAGTTAATGAACTGCGGCTACCTGGCGTGCTACAGCGCATCGGCCTGTGCTACATGCTGGCAGCGTTGTTAGTGCTGTTGATTAAAGTGCGTTATATACCGCTTTTGAGCATAGCGCTGCTTGCACTGTACTGGATATTGCTGCTCACCTTTGGTGGCGGGCAGCCTTTTAGTCTATCGGGTAATGCAGTATTGAAGCTGGACATGCTGCTGTTTGGATCTAATCATCTTTATCAGGGATTTGGTATTGCTTTTGACCCGGAAGGGCTACTCAGCACTTTGCCTGCCGTGGTCTCGGTACTGGTGGGGTACTATGTGGCGGCTAAGCTGGTGCAGCACAGTCCCAGAGCCGGTGCGCTTTGGCTGGTTAAGTTTGCTGCGGTGTTGTTCATTGCCGCCTGGTTATGCAGTACGTTCTGGCCGGTTAATAAAGCCTTATGGAGCGGCAGCTACGTACTGCTTTCCAGCGCTATTTTGTTGCTGATACTGGCCGTACTGGTATGGGTTTCAGATGTGTTGGCAAAACGTGCGCTGGTACAGCCGCTTATTACTTACGGCACCAATCCTCTATTTATCTATATTTTGTCGTGGCTGTGGGCGGTCTGTCTGTCACTTATCCCGGCAGGCGATAGCAATTTATACCAGTACAGTTTTGAGCTACTTACTACCGTACTGGCACCAAAGCAGGCTTCGTTATTGTTTGCCGTGCTGCATGTACTGTGGTTTTGGTGGTTATCGCGTGTGTTATATCAGCGTAATATCATTATCCGCCTGTAGTCTGCAGGCAGATAATAATATTTAACGTGTCAGAAACGGTATTCCCAGGTAGCGGCTATGCTACCGCGTTTTATTTCCAGCTCGGGCTGCGGTGATTTATCAAATACCCGGCCTTCAATACTGAGTAAACCGTTGAAAAACGGCTGCCGGTATTCCAGCCGCAGCTGCCAGTTTTTTAATGCGGAACTGGCGGCAAGAAATTCACCGCGCAGTACACTGACAGCCCAGCTGTAGCCATCAAATGTCTGGTACCGGTAACCGGCAGACAATACTCGGGCATCGCTGCCGTAACCACTGCCTATTACCCTGCCATAGCGGCGATAACCCTGGGGGTAAATATCGCCCTCGTAGGCGCAGTGGCCGGCAGTCAGGGCGTCTTCGCAGCGGATATAGGTATCAGACCACTCCAGATTCAGCGTGTGAACCGCGCTGGTATGACCAAAAAATGTTCGTACACCATATAGCTGCAGCGGTTTGCTCAGGTTACCGCCGTTGTTATCGTCTGCCAGTTCGGTGTAAAAACTGAACGGGCGGTCAAACAAGGTGGTGTGGAACGTCAGGTCAATTGCAGCCATATTGTCTGAGTTCATCTTGTCATCAAGCAGCAGCATGTCGGTAAAGGCATCGAAGCCATTATCCAGCGTATCACCGCCCCACTGACTGATACGGGACAGCCCCAACTCCAGCTGAGGCAGTGGTCTGGCGCTGAAACGGGCACCAAAGTACTTGATTTGCCGAGGTTGGCTGCTATGTTCGCCCTGACCGATGAAAGTGGTAAAACTCCAGGGGCCGAGCCAGCTGAACAGTGGATTTTCACTGCTCTGCCAGCTGTGCCGACTGAGCCTCAATGATGGGACAGGTCGGGCGTTATTACTTACCAGCAAGGCTGTTTGCTGGCCGGGCCCCCACCACATAGCTTGCTGGTCCAGCGCTAGCACCCAGTTACCGGCGATCAGCGCCAGATAGCTGCCATCTAGTGTCAGATCCTGTTCTGTGCTGCCGTTTTCTGTCTGACGGTAATTAACCTGAGTTTTCGCTGCCCAGCCATCGCCCAGATACTCTTTGAATAAGGTGACAGCGCTTTTTTCAACATAGGTTTCGCCGAAACTCTGAAACAGTGACGGATCACTGCTGCCCCTTACCTTCATGCCGGCAATGTAGTTTTTCTGGCTGGCGTTCAGTGCAGAGCGTACATGCGCCAGAGCAAACTGCAGCTCAGCTGTGGGTTGCTCCTGAGCTGAGGCTAAATCAGCAACAATATTTTTCCACATCAACGGGTAAGTATTCACCGGGCCCGATATCACGCCAGCATGCGCCAGTGTTTGCAGTGACTGGCGTAAGTAGTTATCTGTGGTATCGACCCAGGGCGCAGCCGCAACTGGCATGGCGCACAGCAAGGCCGCCGCCATGGAAAGTTTTTTTGTCATACGTTCAGTCTGGTTTTAAGGGCTGTTTCTACATGGGCCGGTACAAAGCTGGATACGTCACCACCGTGACGGCAAACCTCTTTGACCAGAGTGGAAGAAATAAAGGTATTTTTTTCCGACGGCGTCATGAAAATACTGTCCAGTGCCGGGTTAAGCTGTCGGTTCATGCTGGCGAGCTGGAATTCGTATTCAAAATCCGCCACCGCCCTTACGCCGCGAATAAGTACCTGTGCAGCATTATCTTCGGCAAACTTTGCCAGTAAGCCGGAGAAGCCAATAACACTAACGTTGCTGATACCGGAAAATGCCTGTTGCGCCAGTGCAACCCTTTCATCCAGCGTAAACAGCGGTTGTTTACTGGGGTTAGCGGCAACACCCACTATGACGGTGTCAAACATGCGTGCGGCACGCTGCACTAAATCGGCATGGCCATTGGTCAAGGGGTCAAAAGTACCTGGGTAAATTGCTTTTATTTTCATTATGTTGTCGGCATTCCTGGGTCAGGGCAAAAGCCTTGTATAAGCTGCGACTAGAGTTTTTAGTCAATTTGGCGTTACTATAGCAAATTAAATTCGCTAACCATAAGCCTGTTTCGCAGATGGAAAAGAAGTTAAGAACCAAAGATAAAATTCTGCAAGCCAGCATAGAATTGTTCAATCAGGTCGGTGAACGTCAGGTTACCACTAACCATATCGCTGCCCATTTAGGGATCAGCCCCGGTAATCTGTACTACCACTTTCGCAATAAAGAAGACATCGTACGGCAGATCTTTAAAGAGTATGCCAAGCTACTGGAAACCAAAATTAAACCGCCATCAGATAAAGCTGAAGCTCTGGATACACTGGCCAATTATCTGGATGCCGTATTTGAGCTGATGTGGCGGTTTCATTTCTTTTATGCCAACCTGCCGGATATTTTATCGCGGGACCCGGCATTGCAGCAGGACTACCAGCAGGTACAGCAAGGGGTGCTGATGCGTGTTACTGCGGTGCTTAAAGCATTGAAGCAGTCCGATATTATTGATATCGAAGATGAAGATATCACTGATTTGGCTCATAGCATCAAGTTGCTGGTCACGTTTTGGATCAGTTATCTGAAGACCCAGGCACCTGACAAAGATATCGATCAGGCCAGCGTCTATCAGGGGGTGTTGAAAGTGCTGTTATTGTTCAAACCTTATGCAACAGCACAGGCGAAACCACGCATTACCCGTCTGCAGCAACATTATGAGGCGCTCGCCGGCGATATTAAGCTGCTGTAGGCTAAACTTGACAGCAGCAGGTCTGAGCAGCACCAGCTATTAAGCAAAACCCCTGCACAGCACCGATATTAGCTATACAATAGCGCCGTTTTTTCTGTTCTCTCTACCCCGTAACAGGAGGCTTTATGCGCAGCAGCGCTTTTCTGCAACACCTACAACAACAAATAGATGATGTTAAAGCAGAAGGTTTATACAAAGCAGAACGTATTATTACCTCGCAACAGCAAGCCAGTGTTGATGTTGGCGGCGAGCAGGTACTGAATTTCTGTGCCAATAATTATCTGGGGTTAGCAAACCATGCTGATCTTATTGCTGCGGCTAAACATGGCCTTGATAGCCATGGTTTTGGTGTGGCGTCAGTGCGTTTTATCTGTGGTACTCAGGATATTCACAAGCAGTTGGAGCAGAGCATCAGCGAGTTTCTTGGCACAGAAGATACTATTCTATATTCCTCATGTTTTGATGCTAACGGCGGTTTGTTTGAAACCTTGCTTGGTGCTGAAGACGCCATTATCTCCGATGCGTTGAACCATGCGTCCATTATCGACGGCGTGCGGTTGTGCAAAGCAAAACGTTACCGCTATGCCAATAATGATATGGCAGAACTTGAAGCTCAGTTACAGCAGGCTGATGCTGATGGCGCACGTTTTAAGCTGATTGCGACCGACGGCGTGTTCTCTATGGACGGTGTTATTGCTGATTTAAAAGCCGTTTGCGATTTGGCTGATAAATATGGTGCCATGGTGATGGTAGATGACAGCCATGCAGTTGGCTTTGTTGGCAAACATGGCCGTGGCACGCATGAATACTGCGATGTGATGGACAGAGTAGACATTATTACCGGTACCCTTGGTAAAGCTCTGGGTGGGGCATCGGGCGGCTATACGTCTGGCAAGAAAGAAGTGATTGAATGGCTGCGTCAGCGCTCACGGCCTTATTTGTTCTCAAATTCGTTGGCACCATCGATAGCGTCGGCGTCGATCAAAGTACTTGAGATGTTAAAGCAGGGCGATGACTTACGGGCAAAGTTATGGCAGAACGCTGATTACTTCCGCGAGAAAATGTCCGCCGCCGGTTTTACCCTGGCAGGGAAAGACCATGCCATTATTCCGGTAATGCTGGGTGATGCCAAAGTGGCTGCTGAAATGGCCAAACGTATGCTGGCAGAGGGCATTTATGTGGTCGGTTTCTCCTTCCCGGTGGTGCCTAAAGGCCAGGCCAGGATCCGCACCCAGATTTCTGCAGCACACAGTAAAGAGCAATTGGACAAGGCAATTGATGCCTTTATCCGCATAGGTAAAGACATGGGCGTGATCGCATAAGGGCGGGGCGTAAAGATGAAAGCATTAGCAAAATTAAAAGCAGAACCTGGGATCTGGCAAACCGAAGTTGATAAGCCTGAAGTCGGGCCGAACGATGTGCTTATCCGCATCAGAAAAACCGCTATTTGTGGCACTGATGTGCACATCTATAAGTGGGATGAGTGGGCACAAAATACCATTCCGCACGGTATGGTAGTTGGCCACGAGTATGTCGGTGTGGTCGAGGGTATGGGCTCTGAGGTTCGCGGCTTTAAAGTAGGTGATCGCGTATCAGGCGAAGGCCACATTACCTGTGGTTACTGCCGCAACTGCCGTGCCGGCCGTGTGCATTTATGCCGCAATACCACAGGTGTTGGTGTTAACCGCCCGGGTGCCTTTGCCGAGTATCTGGTGATCCCGGCATACAATGCATTTAAATTGCCGGATAATATTCCGGATAACATCGCGGCCATTTTCGACCCCTTTGGTAACGCGGTGCATACTGCTTTATCGTTCGATTTGGTCGGTGAAGATGTGCTAATAACCGGTGCTGGGCCTATCGGTATTATGGCTGCGGCAGTAGCACGGCATGTTGGTGCCCGTCATGTGGTTGTTACTGATGTA
This sequence comes from Rheinheimera sp., assembly GCF_036568245.1. Classification (GTDB taxonomy): domain Bacteria; phylum Pseudomonadota; class Gammaproteobacteria; order Enterobacterales; family Alteromonadaceae; genus Alishewanella. The sequence goes on from NZ_DATCSY010000371.1 coordinate 28,173, forward strand.
AACCCTTACCGTTTAGAGCTGGCGCTGAAAATGGGGGCCACCCGTGCCGTGGATGTCAGCAAGCAAAACCTGAAAGAGGTAATGCAAGAGCTTGGTATGACTGAAGGTTTTGATGTTGGCCTTGAAATGTCAGGGGTCCCGGCGGCGTTTCGCAGTATGCTCGATACCATGAACCATGGTGGCAAAATTGCCATGCTGGGCATTCCCCCATCAGATATGGCAATCGACTGGAACAAAGTTATTTTCAAAGGCTTGATCATTAAAGGCATTTACGGCCGTGAAATGTTTGAGACCTGGTACAAAATGGCCAGTTTAATTCAGTCCGGGCTGGACTTATCCCCAATGATCACGCACGAAATGCCAGTGTCACGTTTTCAGGAAGGCTTTGACATTATGTGCTCTGGGCAGTCTGGAAAAGTGGTACTAAACTGGTACTGACAATTAAAACCGTACGCTACACCGATGATAAAAAGGCGAACTGAGGTTCGCTTTTTTATTGTCGGTTTTTTTTTCAATCAAGATTGGGCTCTGACAATAGATACGAACTGAATTGGCCTAATGTGCTGATATAAAGCTGAATTTTTAGTTGGATTGGTTTATGCATTACAGATGTTGCAAGTTTTTGCAAAAACACAATCTATAACAATATTCAGAGGTATATCCATGTTGAAGTCCATACTATTTGCTGTTGCGACAGTAGTGTTAAGCAGTTTTGCTTTACCTCAAACCGCACAGGCCACACCTATTATTACGCAAGATTTTTTACTTGAAGATGGCACTGTCTTTGGCACTTTGTCAGTAGACATTAATAATATCGACGAGCTCGGCAATGTGCTTGAGTGGGAAGTGTTTGAACTATTTGGTTTGGCAATTGGTGAAAGCTTTGAGTTTGTTGCGATGTTTGATCCAGCAGATTTATTCACTGGTTTTAGCTATTTATATTTCGACGTTAACGAAGTGAGCGGTACCTATGCATTCCAAGGATTTTGGGATACAGATTTTGGTTTGTTGGACATTTATACTCCCGATGGTCAATTCATTGATCAGGGGTTGTTTGTGCTAAGCGCTGCGTCAGTCAATGTACCAGAACCAGGCACTATGTTTTTACTGTTAGCCAGTGTTGGTGGCTTATTACTGCGTCGCCGCGTTTAAGCTGTTAACTCTGTTAAGCGCTAAAGTGTCAGCTTTTTTATCAATAACATTACAGCTGTAAATATTTGTTATCTGTATGCTGTGGTCGTTAAAGCTGGGCTTTGGTCTGGGATGGTTAAAAGAAGGTGTCTGATTTTTATACAGTGACGTAAAAACATACTGCCACTCTTTAGCATTAACCCGGCTGTTATGCTGCTTTGCAGGCAAAAAATACGTGTTGCGAACGATAAAAATAAACGGAGAACGAGCATGCAACTTACCAAAATTATGACCAGAACCGCCCTTGCGGTAGCGGTCGCTGCGGGCGTAGCGCACGCCCAGCAAATGAATAACCCTTATGAAGTTCAGATAAACCCGGCATTATTAAAACAAGAAGCTGTTGATGCCGGAGTCGCCCCGTATATTGTGCAGGTAAAAGGTAAAACCGGCATCGAAAAAGCGCAGGAATTAGGCGAGCTAATGCCAGCGCGTCAGTCTGTTACCCGAGCGCTGAACCGCTATAACTCATCATCGTCAAGGCTGCAAACCTATACCAAAAGCCTGAAGGCGTTACATCAGAATCTGGCGGCGCAAAGCGGTGCTGATAAACTGATCTATTCTTACACCCACACCTTTAACGGCTTTTCAGCCAAGATGACAGCTGCTCAGGCAGAAGCGTTGCGTAATCACCCGAATGTTGCAGGTGTATGGCGTGACGAAGCGCAGCAGATGACGACGTCCAATACGCCAGCGTTTTTAGGCTTAACCAGCTCACCTGATGGCCTGCACACACTGGGTGTTAAAGGTGAAGATGTGGTTATCGGTGTTGTCGATAGCGGTATCTGGCCAGAGCATCCAAGCTTCGCTGATGATGGTTCTTACGCGCCGCTTTCGGGTTGGAACGGTACCTGTGATGTGGGTGAGGACCCGGAATTTAGCTGTAACAATAAACTGATTGGTGCGCGTTACTTTAAGAGCACTTTTGAAACTGTGTACGAAATTCAGCCGGGCGAATTTATTTCACCCCGTGACGCGGATAACCATGGTACTCACGTGGCATCAACCGCAGGCGGTAACGAAGGTGTTACCGCTGTGTTTAATGGCACACCGGTAGCAACGGTATCCGGTATTGCGCCGCGTGCGCGTATTGCTATGTATAAAGCCTGTTGGAACAGTGATTACGTAAGCCCTGAAGGGGTAAACGAGCGTGGTTGCTTCTACGGCGATACTATGGCGGCGATTGATCAGGCGGTTGCAGATGGCGTAGACGTCATTAACTATTCTATCGGTGGTGACAGAGTTAATCTCACCACTGTATCTGCTGCCGCTAAATTACGCGCTGCTCAGGCAGGCGTATTTGTTTCCGTATCTGCCGGTAATGATGGCCCGACAGCCAGTACTATAGGTACGCCAGCACCTTGGGTAACTACTGTAGCAGCTTCAACTTATGATGGTTTGAGTATTGCCAATGGTATCGAAGTGACCGCAGGTCCGCTGCAGGGCACTTACATTGCAGTAGAGGGTGTAACGTCAACTCCTCTTAACCAGGTCGGTGATATCAGTGCTGATGTTGTTGTTGCAGAGCCACTGTTGGCCTGTACTGAACTAACAAATGCTGCTGAAATTGAAGGCAAATTTGCGCTTATTCAACGCGGTACCTGTAGTTTTGACATCAAAATTGCAGCAGCAGAAGCAGCAGGCGCGGCTGGCGTGATTGTGTATAACAACTCTGCCGTTGCGCCTATTCCTATGGGCGGTACCGGTAGCTTTGGTATTCCGGCAGTGATGACAACTTTGGCAGCAGGCAGTGCCTTTAATGCTGAAATCACTGGCGGCGGTGTGGTCAACGTCAAAATGAGCCCGTCGGTATTTGTTGATGACGTGGTTGAAGTGGGTAATGTTATGGCCAGCTTCTCGTCACGTGGCCCTAACCTGTCAACGTTCGACGTGATTAAACCAGACATTACAGCGCCTGGTGTGAAAATTCTGGCGGGTGCTTCATCTCAGCCTATGTTAGCTCCGCCAGGTAACAGCTTTACCTACCTGCAGGGCACGTCAATGTCCAGCCCGCATATTGCTGGTATGGCGGCATTGGTGAAAGAGGTACATCCAGACTGGTCAGCCGCTATGGTGAAATCAGCACTGATGACTACGGCGCGGCAGAATCTCACCAAAGAAAACGGTGTAACTCCTGCAGATCCGTTTGACTTTGGTGCTGGTCACGCAGTGCCTAACAAGGCTACCCAACCAGGCTTGACCTATGATATTGCCAACAATGATTACTTTGCCTTCCTGTGTGGTATCGGCAACAGTAGCTTTGTAGCTAATACTACAGGTGTTACCTGTGCCCAGTTCGAAGCTGCGGGCTATGATACTGACCCAAGTCAGCTAAACCTGCCATCTATGGCCATCGCTGAGTTAACCGGTGCCGAAACGCTGACCCGTGTGGTAACCGATGTTAGTGGCTCAGGCTCGGTATATACCGCAACTGTTGAAGCGCCTGCCGGTGTTGATGTTGAAGTTATTACCAACGACGGGGCTAACCAGATGACGGTGGCTGCTAATGCGTCAGTGGCTTATGGTGTGAAATTTACACCTAATGCCAGTGCAACTATTGGTCAGTGGGTATTTGGCGCTATTACCTGGTCTAACGGTGTGCATAGTGTACGCAGCCCTATTGCTGTTAAAGTCGAATCACCACAGCTTATCGTCGCGCCTGAAGTGATCAGTGGCGCGGTTAAAGCGAAATCTGGACGTTTAAGCTTCCAGGTTGATATGCGCTATAGCGGCACTACCAGTGCTTCTGTGGTAGGTGTCAGTGCACCGTTTGGTTCAACCCGCACTGTGACTCAAGACCCGGATCGGACCTTTAGCTTTAATGAAGCTGGTTTGGGCTTCCATGCCTTCCTGGTACCTGAGGGGACCCGCGTAGCTCGCTTCAGCTTGAATGAAGCTTTGGCTTCTGTACCGGGTGCAGATCTAGATCTATATGTTTATCGCTGTATTGGTTATGCCTGTGATCCAGTTGGATCTTCTGCAGCTTCAGGTGGTAATGAGGTAGTGACGCTACGCGACCCTGCTCCGGCAGCAAATGACGCAGCGGGTGATTTCTATCTGGTGTTTGTACATGCGTATGACTTGCTGGGTGCAACAGAGGCTGAATACACTATGCCGCTATGGATTGTGGATAGCCAGGAAAGCACTACCCGCCTTGTTTCCAGCCCACGCGCTATTATGGGCCGGTCAAACATTGTTACTGTCATGACGTCTAACCTGACGGCCAGCCCGTTGCCATATTTAGGTGTGGTTGCATTCGAAGATGCTGACAGCATTGAGCATTCATCGACGCTGATTGAAGTGATTGCCAATCCGTAATTGATGTGATGAATGAAACTGTGTATTGGTGCACAGTTTCAACACAAAAAATCCGGTGATTAATCACCGGATTTTTCATTGCCTGTTATCAGCTTAAGGTTGATAAGTCGCTGTTAGCGTTAAGCCACTTACTGCACTGTAACCATAAACTGAGATGTACCAGGTTGCAGCCTGAGGGGTGGTAAAGCTGCAGCTCTCAGTATTGCCAGTGTTATAGGGCCGGCAATCGTAGCTGGTTGTGGTTGGCTGGCTGCCGCGTTTTACATACAAGTCTGCGTCACCGCTGCCGCCAGACGTATCAATAGTCAGGCTGCTCATGCCTGCCGGCACCGTTACGGTGTAGTGTTTCCAGCTGCGGCGTGCAATGCTGATGTTTGATTCCGTCATAGTTGCACCCTGGTTAGTGCCACCACCGCTTGCTGCAGTGTAATCAGCCAGTAGCGACACACCGGAATAGGCACTGTAACCGTTTAGCATAATGTAGTATGTGCCAGGCTGAGGCGCTGTGAAGCTGCAGCTTTCATTGTTGCCGGTTTTATAAGGACGGCAATCGTAGACCGAGCTGGTTGGCTGGCTGCCAGATTTAACATACATATCGGCATCACCGCTTCCGCCGGACATAGTGACAGTCAGGTTAGTAGCACCAGAGGGCACCGCAAAGGTATAAAGTGTGCTGCTGCCCGTGGCACCACTGATGCCGGTGGTAGCAATACCTTTAACCAACTCATTACCTGCAGGTGGTGGTGGCTCACTGCCATTACCGTCACAACCATTCTGGGCAATATAATCGTATGCCGCTTTAGTGCGAACCAGACCATAGCCATATGAATTATCGCGCCCTACTGTGCCTAAGTCTTCTGCTGTTGTGGCCAGCACGTTTCTGATCTGGGCGTTAGTACACTGTGGATAATGGCTCCACAACAAGGCAGCTACACCGGCTACGTGCGGAGAGGCCATCGAAGTGCCGCTCATCAGACCGTAGTTACTGGCGCCCGAGTTCAGGCTGGCAGTTTGGTTGAGTTTCGTCATCAATGCCTGACCCACTGCCTGAGTCACAGCCAAAGCCGGAATAGTGGTACCAGGGTTATCTCCCAGTGTGCCACCGAAATCACCTGCCACGTTATTATAAATAATCGCTGCCAGGCCACCACCCGCTTCACAAGACTGAACTTTCTGCACAAAACTGACATTACCGCGCTCGATCAGACAAATCTTGTTGCTGACGCCTGAGCAGGTGCTTTCTGCTAAACCACAGCTGGCAAGGGGGGCATTTGCGCTGCCATCTGAAGAGTTAGTCATAGGGCTGCTGTCGTAGCTGGTACTGCCTACGCTTAACGTGGCCTCAAGACCGGTCCCTTCCGGATATGTCGAGCGTATGTCGACACCCGGTCCGGACAGTTCTACCTGGCTGTTACGCTGCGAGAAATCTGCCAGCTGCTTATTTTTGTCTATTGCGGCAACAGATATAACAGAGTTATAAGACGCCGGATAGGACAGCGCTGTATTACCGTCGTTACCTGCTGCGGCAATCAACAATACGCCGGCATCAAAGGCTGCCTGCATAGCGTTTGATTCTGTTGTACTGGAGCCTTCTCCACCCAGGCTCATGTTTATTACCGTAGCACCGTTACTGACACAGGTATTTACTGCGTTAGATAAGGTAGAACTGTAGCCCCAGCCATCGTCGTTAAATACTTTGATGATATGCAGTTTCACGTTGGCGTTAGGCATAACACCGAGCATGCCGGTCGCATTGTTTAGCGCCGCTATAGTGCCGGCTACATGAGTGCCGTGCGGGCCACCGTTGTCAGACCAGTTACCAGTGCCGGAGTTATTGGTGCCGGTGATGTTAGCGCTCAGAAAATCTTCATGCGGTAAGTCCAGACCTGAATCGATGACACATACTTTTTGATTGGATGCAAAATCGTCACTGACCTGATTCGCTTGTACCATGGTATAGCCGTAAGGTATCTGCTGGGCCATCGGGTAGCGTTTATAATCCTCTTCAATCAATTCAATGGTACTGTCTTGAGCCAGAGCAGCAAGTTCCGCAGCGGATAACTCAACAGCCAGTGCCGATTGTGCAGCCAGCACTTCTTTAACACGGTTACCACGTTGCTCAAACTTGGCTTTGTAGTGCTGCAGATTGTTTAACCTGCGTTGTGTGTCGCTGGCATTGAATGTTCCCGGGCTGGCAAGCTCAAGTTGTTGTTGCTTATATTTCACTATGTAACGCTTTGTCCCGTCACTTGCTGTTTGCTGGTTTTTCGCCGCCGCTATGACCGGGCTGGCGTAACGGCTGGCCTGATCCGCCGCTTGCGTAGTTGCAGCAGCAGTCAGCAAGGTGGCTGGCAGGCAAAGTAAAGCCAGCTTATTAAGGGTGAACTGAGGTTTTTTCATCTGTTTCTCGAATTATTTATTGTTGTATGTTTCCTGGATGATGACGGCCTGCTGCAACCTTGCAGCAACATCTTTCACCCTTTTAACTAAATTGTAATTTTATGTAAATCTGCTAAATGGTGACATTTGTTACAGCTTTCGCGCCGGCACACGCCTTGTCTGGAAAAAAGGTCTTTTTGCAAGTCACCTGCTTGGGAACGCTACAGCGTGGATGGGCGTCAGCACCCGGTCACGCTGGCAGTACCTGTTTTCCCATATGTCGATTCTGCATAACTTATAATGCTTTTTGCTAAGCAGTCGTCGATTGCATCCATCGGCAGAGTCGCCGACAATAGCGGCTCTTTGATTAAGAGCGGGTAGAGCAGCCTGATGCAGCAGTGGGATGTAATTGTAATTGGTGCCGGAGCCGCCGGACTGATGTGCGCAATAGAGGCGGGAAAGCGTGGTCGTAGCGTATTAGTATTGGACAATGGCAAGCGGGTAGGGCGCAAAATTCTGATGTCTGGCGGTGGCCGTTGCAATTTCACCAACATGTACGCTGGGCCAGAGAATTTTCTGTCGCAAAACAGGCACTTCTGTAAGTCTGCTTTAAGCCGTTATACGCAATGGGATTTTATTGCATTGGTGCAAAAGCACAGTATTGCGTATCACGAGAAAACACTGGGGCAGCTGTTTTGTGATGATTCTGCGAAAGATATCGTCGATATGCTGTTAAAAGAGGCGAAAACCGCTAATGTGCAAATTGCGCTGCAGCAGAACATTACCGCTGTCAGTTTTGCTGAGGGCCAGTATACGGTTACTACGCCAGAGCTGAGCCGGCAGTGCCAAAGCTTAGTGATTGCCAGTGGCGGCCTGAGTTTACCTAATTTAGGCGCCACCGCCTTTGGTTTTCAGTTGGCCGAACAGTTTGGTTTAAAAGTACTGCCACTGCGAGCGGCCTTAGTGCCATTAACCTGGCAGCCGGCCGACAAGGCGGTGTTTGAAGAAATAAGCGGTGTGTCTTTGCCGGTAACGGCTGAAGCTAATGGCACTGTATTTCCGGAAGACATGTTGTTTACCCACCGCGGTTTAAGCGGGCCAGCCATTTTGCAAATATCCAGTTATTGGCAGCCGGGGGACGACGTCACAGTGAATATGTCACCGCAAACTGACATCACTGAATTCTTAGCCGCTCAGCAGCAAGCTCACCCTGAACAAGAAGTAAAAACCGCGTTGGGCAAGTTGCTGCCAAAACGGCTGGTAGAAAAACTGCTGGAGCTAAATGTATTCAAGAATCAGCCGCTGAAAGCGTTAACCCCAAGAAGCATTGCACAGCTTGCTGACAGCCTGCATGGCTATGTGTTTAAGCCGAACGGCACCGAGGGCTACCGCACCGCAGAAGTCACCATCGGCGGTGTCGATACCGATTACTTGTCATCAAAAACCATGGAAGCAAAAAGCCAGCCAGGCCTGTATTTTATCGGCGAAGTGGTAGACGTCACCGGCTGGTTAGGGGGCTACAACTTTCAGTGGGCTTGGGCCAGCGGCTGGGTAGCCGGACAGTATTGTTAGTGTGGGATTGCAATGAAAAAACTTTCTAAAGTTCAGTTAAAACAGCAGGCGGCTGTACTGGAGGCGGTAACGGCACTGGAGCAGCAAGCTCTGGCGGGTTTGCCCGGCACCGCGCAGTGCTGGTTTAGTATGGAGTATGAGGCTTTTCCCGGCTCGCTGCTGGTGCGGCTGCAGTTTAGCGGCCAGCCTTATCTGGATCAGGCGCAAACTCAGCTGCTGCTGTGGCAAAAAAAGCTCAGTGCTTTGCTGCTGAAACAAGGCATAGTGCTTAAGGATATGCGCCGGCATTTGGTGTTTACGTTAAGTGGCCCGGACGACTAACTACGCTGGTCACAGATTCTGTCACAGGATAAAAGTAACAATGAAATATTATGTTGGCGCTTATGCCGCTTCGCCCAATCAAACCGGCTGGGATCAGCAACTGGAAACCGCTTATTACAATGAACTGAAACAGCTCAGCAACATTAAAGGGCTGGAGCATCCGTTTCTGGGCAAGTTGCATATACATGACGACAACTGGTTTTTAGCCAATATCGCACCGCAGTGGGATTATGTGTTTACTTGCATTCCCGGCATTATGAATGCGCTTGGGCAAAATCCGCAGTTTGGCCTGGCATCGACAGATGAAACTGGGCGCCAGGCTGCGTTGAGTTTTATGCAGCAAGCATGTGAAGCGATTGCCAGGTTAACCCATCATCTTGGTCGTCAGGCCGTTACCGCTATTCAAATTCAAACTGCACCGGCGCGCAACAAAGCTGACTCTTCGGTACAGGCGCTGGAGCAATCATTGCACACTATGCTGCAGTGGGATTGGCAGGGCGCCAAGATCGTGATTGAACATTGCGACGCACTGATGCCTGGGCATGAACCGTCAAAAGGCTTTTTAGCGCTGCAGGATGAGCTGGCACTGCTAATGCGATTGAATGAACAGGCCGCCCCGCAGCAAAAGCTGGGCATGGTGATTAACTGGGGCCGCTCGGTATTTGAAAGCCGGCAAGTAGACGGTGCCAGGCAGCATATTCTGGCCGCTCAGGACGCTGGTTTACTAAGTGGCGTGATGTTTTCTGGTGTGTCTGATAAGGACAGTGAGTACGGCGCCTGGCGCGACAGTCACCAGCCCCCGCAAAGCAGTGAACAGGTAAAGCATGGCGAGCCTGGCAGCTGGATGAGTGAGCAGGCGATACACCAATGCCTCGCAGCCATCGATAATCTGAAGCAGCTACCGGTACTGGGGGCGAAAATTGGTATCCGGCCGCACCAGGCACCGGTTGAGCTACGTGTTGCTTATATCCGCGATATGCTCGCTATTTTAGACAGGTTTTTTTAACTCAGCGCTATATGCAAAATGCTGGCGCGGCGTTATGCAGCACTGAAGTGCTGCAGTCTGTGCCGCGCGGGAGTGTGCCAGTTTACTTAAAGGGCGCAAAGCCGCCGTCAGTATCGATGCGGGATACGTCCACATACATTCTGCCGCGTAGCGCAGTGTGCACGGGGACAGGGGATTGCAGGCCTGTGATATTAAAGCGGTATAATACAGACTCATCCGCAAGACCGGTTAAAAAATGGATATTGTCTTTTTCATCATGGTTGGTGGTATAGCCACCTGCACCCAGGTCTTTGTCGACTGTTTTATGGCAAATCACGCCATCTTGCTGGTATTCCGACACATCATAGTGGCGAATATTCACCAGGCCTTTGAGTACTAAAAAGCCTGACAGTACGCCTCTGTGGGCATGTGCCGGAATGCTATCACCTTTTTTCAGCAACAAAATATCAATTCTGATGCGGGCATGGCGCAGCAGGTACAACCTTCTGTTCCACAATGAAAACGGCCTGAACCATAGCGACGGCGAGCGGGTCGGCATATCGAGAATATCTGTCTTATAACCGTCTTTCTTCAGTAGCGGGTACACCGCATCAAACTGAATCTCTTGCAGTAAACGGGGGATTTCAATGTTTTGATAATACCGGTTCAGCTCTTTGTCTAACTGATAGGCATCTGATTTGCCGAGGTATAACTTTGCTGCTTGTCCCAGCAGCACGTCTGTTGCGTTTGCACTGCGGCAAAGTGCAGGTTGCATCAGCCGTATCAGAAATGATTTAACAAATCCTGTTGTTAACATGTTGCGCTTGATCTTGACTTGCTCAGGCCCTAAAAACTGACACAGCTTATCCGGTACGTCAAATTTCTAAGCGTTGTTTTTGCTAAATATCCGGGAGTTTCTTTCAGAACAGCGTGCAATGAGGCTTTTTCTGGCAGTTTGACCGGGTTGAAGCAGGTTGCGTGGCGTCTTTATAAAATCTTTATACTGATAGCCTAAATCTTTAGAAAAGCTTTACAACACAACATCTGTGATAGCGGTAGGCTTGGCGGCATCTGAAACAGGGGTTGTGTTGTAATGTCTGATTACTCCTTTGTGCTCAATGTTAGCGCTATCAATAATAAACGCTTTTTCTACCGGGTGATTGGTTATCTGCTGGCCTGCCTGGCGGTCGCCCAATTTACCACTATGGCAATCAGTTTTATGTTGCACGACAAAGCATTCTGGAGCTTTTTGTTGTCTGCGCTGGTTACCGCTGGTGCGGGTGCCGCACTGCTTGTGCGTTCAGGCGGTGCGACAGAGCTGAAAAAGCGTTATTTGTTTTTGCTGACCACACTTTGCTGGTTATCGGTATGCGCTTTTGCTGCACTGCCGTTGTACCTGAGTTTACCGCAATTGAGTATGACTGATGCCTGGTTTGAAGCGGTGTCCGCTATTACAACGACAGGCTCTACCGTGCTTAGCGGACTGGATACTATGCCCAAAGCTGTGCTGCTTTGGCGCGCTATTTTACAATGGATTGGTGGAATTGGCATTATTGTGATGGCGATAGCAATATTACCGGCATTGAAAATTGGCGGCATGAAGCTGTTTAAAACGGAAAGCTCGGATATTTCTGAGAAGATTCTGCCACGCAGCAGCCATTTATCCGGTTCTATTTTGCTGGTCTATCTGGCCATCAGTGCTGGTGCAGCGCTTAGTTACTATGTCGGTGGCATGTCATGGTTTGATGCGCTGACACATGCCATGACATCTGCTGCTACCGGCGGTTTTGCAAACTATGACGCCTCGTTTGGCTATTTCAATGATAAGCCCTGATTGCTGTGGTTAAGCAGTGTGTGGATGGCACTGGCTGCTTTGCCGTTTGTGCTGTTTGTTGGTATGGCGCGGGGGGATCGATGGGCACTGTTGCGCGATCCGCAGGTTAAAGCCTTTATTGCTATTGTACTGGTGGCCGCCATACTGCTGGCGCTGTACCAGATAGCGCACAATGACCGGGACTGGTTTGCAGCATTGACCCACAGTGTGTTTAATGTGGTGTCTGTTATTACCACCTGTGGGTACGCCTCTGAGGACTATACAAAGTGGGGAGCGATGGCGGTGGTATTGTTTTTTTACCTGACATTCAGCGGTGGTTGTTCCGGTTCAACTTCGGGTGGGCTGAAAATTTTCCGAACCCAGCTGGCTGGGTATTTACTACTGAAGCAGCTGAATTTACTGATCCACCCTAATGCAGTATGGACACGTAAATACGGCAGCAAAAAGCTCGACGATAGTTTGCTGGGGGCGGTATTAGCGTTTGCCTTTGTCTATTTTGCCACTGTTGCTGCTGGCCCTGATTGTACCGGTACTGATTGCATTGCTGCTGTTACCGGGGCGCGATTTATTAACAACCACGGATGTTGCCATGTTACAGCTGCTATGGGTAACCTGGATGGCACAGCAAGCCGGACAGCGCTGGGCCGTGATTACTACGGTAAACAGTGTACTACTGCTCGACTGGTTTTTTGTTGAACCCTATAACACCTTATATGTGCACCAGATCGACTATCTGATCACCTTTATTGTGATGTTGCTGCGGTCTATCTCACATGACTTACGTACACCGCTGGCAACGATTATGGGAGCATCCAGTATGCTGGCCGATAAAGAGCTGACACTCAGCCGAGAAGCCATACAGCAACAGGCCGAGAATATTTTTCAGCAAAGCAGTTTACTCAGTCGTCACTTTGACAAAGTGATGGAGTTAAGCCGGGTGCAGCAGCCACAGCAGACACTGACGCTCGCAGAGCTTGATGTAGCAGATATCATTTCCGCCGCAATTAGCCGCCGGGCGCAGCTGTTAAATAGCTTGCCACTGCAGACAGCGCTAGCGGGCTCTCAGTGTGTCGCCGACAGCACCTTGTTAGAAATAGCACTGGCAAATATGCTGGAAAATACCGTGCGTCACGGCGCCGCGCCCTTTATGGTTTGTTTTGACCTATCAGAGGGGTATTACAGTCTGGAAGTCAGCAATGCCCCGGCACCGCAGCAACAGAGCCAACGTGACAGCGGCACCGGGCTTGGTACTGCTATTTGCAAGGCGGTAATGCAGCTGCATAACGGCCAGTTTACGTTGCAAACCTCAGTGGACCATACCATATCGGCTAAGCTACGCTGGCCACAGCAGATAACAGATGTCACGGAGCTACAGCATGGCTGAGTCAATACTGGTACTGGAAGATGATCCGGCTATGCAGAGCTTCCTGACTACACTGTTAAACAGCCAGCAGTACCAGGTGCAGAGCTTCAGCGCCGGCTTGCCGGCATTACAGTATCTGGTTATGCAGCCGGCAGCGCTTATTTTACTTGATCTGGGGCTGGCAGATATGGATGGTCAGCTCTGGCTGCAGCAACTGCGCAGCTGGTGCGACACACCTGTCATCGTGATATCGGCCCGCCACAGTGAGCAGGATAAAGTTCAGGCTCTGGATAACGGTGCAAACGATTATGTCACCAAACCGTTCAGTGCAGCTGAGCTGATGGCCAGGGTACGCGCAAACCTGCGCAAAGTGGCGCCCGGCCAGCAGTTGTTTGTGTTTGGCGATGTGCAGCTGGATCCGATAAGCCGCTCTGTACAGCGCGGCGGGCAACAAGTCCACCTGACTAAAACCGAATATGACATCTTGCTACTGCTGATGCGGCATTGTGACAAGGTACTGACACATAACCAGATCCTGACGCAGGTTTGGGGTAAGGCTTATGTCGACAGGCCGGAATATGTGCGGGTGCACGTGGCGCAGTTGCGGCAGAAGCTGGAGGCTAATCCGGCAGCGCCGATGTATCTGAAAACAGAACCCGGCGTTGGCTACCGCCTGGCAGCCAGCATACCGGGTTAAATAACTAGTTGGTTTTTTCTGCTGGTGTGCGGTACTTCTCGAACCACGCCAGCATATATTCTACTTTTTCAATCATCCGGCTTGGCCGGTTAGAAATACCATGTGGAGAGCCCGGAATACGCACCATCGCTGTATCAATCCGCCGTAGTTTCAGCGCCTGATAAAACTGCTCTGATTCCGAGATTGGCGTACGCCTGTCGCTTTCACCGGTGATCAGAATGGTTGGTGTCGTGACATTGCCGACCAGGCTCAGTGGTGAACGCTGCCAGTAATGTTCCACATTTTCCCATGGCACCCCCGGGAACTGATGGAAGGTCTGGTAGGTGTAAGAGTCGCCGGTCAGCACTTTGCTTAACCAGTTGATAATAGGTTTAACGACTGCTGCTGCTTTATATCTGTTGGTCAGGCCAATGGCATAGGCGGTCGCGATACCACCGGCAGAACCACCGCCAATAAACAGATTATTTTCGTCGATAAAGCCCAGTTTAAGCATCGCATTTACGCCGCTGTCGTGGTCGGCATAGTCTTCCGGTGAGCTGTATTTATTATGTAGCAACATCGCAAACCGTTCGCCATAAGATGAGCTGCCGCGGTGATTGTCGTAAAACACCACATAGCCTTCTTTGGCATAACGCTGCATTTCGGCGCTCCATTGCGGGCCGTACGCTAAATGCGGGCCGCCGTGGATTTCCAGCAGTAACGGATATTTTTTCGCCGGGTCGAAATCCGGAGGTGTCATATACCAGCCCTGGATCTCTTCGCCGTCAAATGAAGATTTATACGTAATTTCATGCACCTGAGCCAATTTTTTGTGGCCTAACAAATCTTCGTTAAGTGCCGTCAGCACTGTGCTTTTGCCTTTTTGCAGTACTGCAACATCGCTTGGACGCTGACTGGTACCATGGGTGTAGGCTATTACGCCATTGTCTGACACACTGTACTGGCCGCTCAGATAAGGTTGTGGCTGGCTGACGCCGCCTAAACTGGCCGTCAGGTCTGTCAGTTTGCCTTTACTGGTTAAACTGGCCAGTTTGCGCTGACCGCGGTCATCGTATTGCACAACAAAGCTGGAATTACTCAGCCAGTTAGGGCTGTCGATACTGCGGTCAAAGTCTGCTGCGACATCAGTAACAGTATTATTACCCAGCGTAAGGATTTTTAGCTTGCTGTTGCTGTAAGGCACCAGATCGTTGCTCTGCCACAGGAAAGCCAGTTGCCTGCCATCAGGCGAGAACACCGGAGATGACTCATCTCCGGCCATGGTAGTCAGCGCAACCAGCTGTTCTGTGGCTAAATCCAGCCGGTACAGGTTGCTGTCGCGTGGCTGAAACTCCCACTCGGCATCCAGATTGGCGGAAAATACCAGCGCTTTACTGTCGGGGGTGAACTGCAAATCGCTGCCATAGTGAAAATCGCCTTTGGTCAGCTGGCGCTCGGTACCGCCACTGGCCGGCAGGACAAAGATCTGGCGGAACTCGGGTTTCAGAAAGCCTTGGCCATCCGCCTGATAACGCACTCTGTCGAGCACGACTGCTGAATCAGACCATTTTGCCCCTGCAGGCTTTTTCACCTTCTTAACCCGTTGTTTTACGTCGGCCTCGCTGGCCATTATATTCATCGTAAATGCCAGCTGTTTGCCATCCGGTGACCAGGTCAGGTTGGACGGGCTGTTTTGCAGCGTGGATAACTGTGCGGTTTTATTCTCCGCCAGCCAGTGCAGGTGAATTTGGCGCTTGCCGCTAACATCTGAGATAAACGCCAGCTGCTTACCATCGGCAGACCAGCGCGGCTGGCTATAGTTAAACTTATCAGCAAACAACGGGAGTTGTTTACCGGTTTTGACATCCAGCAGCCATAAGGTTGTGTGCGTGCTGTCCGTCATGATGTCGTTGCTGGCGCGAACATAAACAATTTTGCTGCCATCTGGCGATATCTGCACGTCGCTGGCGTATTCCAGCGCAAATATATCTTCTGCTTCAAAATAACGGCTGCTGGCACTGACTGGCGTCTGGCTGGTGGTTTCTGCCTGTAACGCAGCACTGCCCAGGAGCAGACTGGCCGTGATAGCCAACGCTGAGCGGGTAAAAGTAGACATAAATCTCCCGGATATCATTAATCTTATAGTTTGGTCCTTAAAACTATCCTGATCTGTTTGCTGTGACAAACCTGTTAGCGGCAAACTGAAGGTTTTAAGCGGCATAGCTCTAAAAGCAGGTGTGTTTGCAGTATTAAGGTATGGCTAATATTTGTACAGTTATGCGACTGATTGCCTATACTTAACACCCGGCTGTTTATCTGTATGGAGGATGGCGACATGTTAAGGCACTACTTTATCAGTGACGACCTAACCGATTTTGTGAAAATAGAATATGAACTGCAGCAGCACGGTATCGATGCGCCACAGGTTCATGTACTGAGTGACAATGATGCTGCGATAGAACTACACCGTTTACATGAAGTTGCACCTGTGCTGAAAAGCGATGTTGTGCACGCAACAGAAATTGGCGCAGTCATTGGCGTGATAGCGGCTTTGTTTATCCTGGCCCTGGCCTATATTCTTGGCTGGACAGAGACAACAGCCGGTTGGATCCCTTTTATCTTTCTGGCTGTAGTAGTGCTTGGCTTCTGTACCTGGGAAGGCGGCTTTATTGGTATTCAGCAGCCCAATACCCACTTCAAGCGCTTTCAGGGAGAACTACAGCAGGGGCAACATGTGTTGTTTATCGATATTGAACCAGCGCAGGAAGCAGTGCTTAACGGCGTGATACAACATTACCCGAAACTGAAAAGTGTCGGCCAGGGCGAGGCTACACCGGCCTGGGTTGTGCGCAGTCAGCAGTTATTCCGCCGTTTTGTAAAAGTGATGCCCTAACAGCGTCAGTGGTGAGCATTGAATAAACAGGCTGGCTATTACTGCCAGCCTGTTTTGTCTTAGCCTCAGGCACTCAGGCTGTCGAAGATATGCAGGAAAGTCGGCGTTTGCTGAATATGCAGATTCACTTTCAGTCGCCGTGCGATGTCCTGTGCGCTGATTACGCCCCGGATCTGATGGCTTTCGCGGTCGATGACGACGCAGTGTTGTTCGCCACTGGATTGCAGTGTATTAACAACATCAGCGATACTGCATTGTTTTAACTGTTGGTACGCCAGCGCTTTAATGCGCTCACGCGGGCGCATCAGATCGGCAACCAGAATATCATCACGGCTGTCACCGAAGGCTACTCGGCGCATAATGGCCTGATCTGACAACTGTTCCAGATGCAGTAAGCCGACCATCTCACCGTCGTTATCAACAACCAGTTTTAACTTGCTTTGTTCTTGTTGCATCATTTCAAGCGCATCACTGGCAGAACTGGCGGCGCTGATCATATTAGGCAGGCTGTGTTTGAAATCAGTAACAACAGACAGCGCAGGTGAACTCAGAGTAGTATCGTCAAAATCAGCTGGTTGTACTAAATGGTCAATAGCTTCAACAGCATATAAGGCTAACGTTTTCATGGTATTCCTCACAAACCGGCACGCAGAGGCCATGCCGGAACAATTATTTCTTGGTAAATAAACAGCCTGGCTGTTCAGAATTAAACAAATTGTGAGGTAAGTACCGGTGGCGCACGCGCCTGTTGCAGTGTCAGACTGGCAGCAATACCGGCAGCTATCAGTTGCTCAGGTGAGTTATTGCCGTTGTGGGGGAGTTGCTTGTTAGCGGTAACCGGCAAAACCGGTTGTGGCTCGTCAGTGCCATCCTGTGTTACATCAGAGGTACACTGTGGTATTTCAGGTGTGACGGCATGGAATTGTGTATCGGCCAGCGGTGACAGCCGTGCATCGTGCACTGCAAAGGCTTGTGGCGTACACAACAAGCTTAGATACAGTATTAAGGCAAAACTACTTAGCCAACGCACAACGGGTAACCTTATTAAACCGATATTGATCTAAATCAAATATGCTGGCTGTTTACAAAATATGCAAGGCTGACCGCCTAACAATTGCGACAAATTGCACAATTTCACTGTTAAGAGGTTTAGCTAGCTGGTTGTTTCCTGCTGCGAGAAGCCATTTCGGCCCCGCTGCTTGGTCAGGTACAGTTGCTTATCAGCACGCTCGGTGATGTCTGCTTCATAACCCCAATGTGGATCTGCGGCTGCAATACCGATACTGACACTGATCACGCCATACTTCGATGCCGGATGCGCGATAGCTAACGCTGTGATAGCCGCCAGAATTTTGGCCGCTACAGTGCGGGCTCCGTCGGCAGTGGTATCTGGTAATACTGCAACAAACTCTTCCCCGCCATA
>NZ_DATCSY010000372.1:0-2375 GCF_036568245.1 Rheinheimera sp.
ATCGCACCTCGCACTGTCAGTGCGCTTAACGCCGCTGCACCACACCGCTTTAGCTGGGAGACACTATGTTTAAAGGCGTATTAATTGAAAAAGACGATCAAGGTTATCGCGCCACGCTGCGTGATCTCGACGATACCGTACTGATGGAAGGCGACACCCTGGTACAGGTGGCCTACAGCACGCTGAACTATAAAGATGCGCTGGCGATTACCGGTAAAGCCCCGGTGGTGCGTAAATTTCCGCTGATACCGGGCATTGATTTAGCCGGTACGGTAATAAGCTGCAGCTCGGGAAAGTTTAAAGCCGGTGACGAGGTGCTGCTAAACGGCTTTGGTGTGGGTGAAGTGCACTGCGGCGGCCTGGCGCAACAGGCCCAATTGCAAAGTGAGTGGCTGATTGCCCTGCCCAAGGCGTTGTCGGCCAAACAGGCAATGGCCATCGGTACCGCAGGCTACACCGCTATGCTGTGCGTCATGGCGCTGGAAAAGCATGGTGTAAAGCCGGATTCCGGCGAAGTGCTGGTAACAGGTGCCAATGGTGGCGTGGGCAGCTACGCCATCGCGATTCTGGCTAAGCTCGGTTACAGCGTTGTTGCCGCCACAGGCAGAATGGCAGAAGCGCAGTATTTAAAAGCGCTTGGCGCCAGCGAGATTATTGACCGCCATACGCTGTCGGAACCCGGGCGGCCACTGGCCAAAGAGCGCTGGGCCGCTGTAGTGGATTCGGTCGGCAGCCATACGCTGGTAAATGCCTGCGCCAGTACCAAGTACGGCGGCATAGTCGCGGCTTGTGGCCTGGCCCAGGGGATGGATTTACCCGGTAGCGTCGCGCCCTTTATTTTACGCGGTGTCACACTGACCGGTATCGACAGCGTGATGCGGCCAATTCACGATCGCATCGAAGCCTGGGACAGATTAGCCAAGGTGTTAACCGCCAATACACTGGAACAAGTCTCCACCGAGATAGGTTTAGCGCGGGTGTGTGATACCGCTCAGCGTTTACTTGATGGGCAGGTGCGCGGCCGTATCGTGGTGAATGTTAATCAGCTTTAACATGAAAAGCGATAACGGCTTAACTGCGTAAAAAGGTGCGTTTGTATTGCATCGGCGATACCGACAAGTACTTTCTGAAGTTATGCCTTAGCGTTACCGCATTGTCGAAACCGGCTTTAACGGCGATTTCATCAATAGACAGTTCGCTTGCCTCCAGCAGCGACTTGGCACTGTCGAGCTTACGCTCGGTTAGCCACTGCAGTGCCGTCATGTTGTAGTGCTTGTTGATATGCCGGTCAAAAGTGCGCCGGCTCATATTGGCTTTTTTGGCGATGTCGTCAATGCTAAGTTGTGCCGACAAATTACTGGTCGCCCAGTCCAGTGCCTGTGAAATACCCGATTTAGTCAGCGTGAGTGGCTTTTCAACAAACTGCGCCTGGCCACCACTACGGTGTGCAGGCAGCACCAGCCGCCTGGCGACGCTGTTGGCACAGTGATAGCCAAAATCCTGCCTTATCACCTCGATGCCTAAATCTATCGCCGCTGCACTGCCCGCTGAACAGCCGATAACACCATCGTAGTGATAAAGAATATTGTCTTTGTATTCAAGCGTTGGATAACGCTGTTTAAACTGCCCGGCGTAGCGCCAGTGGGTGGTGGCAATGCGGTTATCTAATAGCCCTGCCGCAGCCAGTAAAAACGAGCCCGAGCAAAAACTGATGATACGCCCACCCTGCTGGTAATGGCGCTGCAGTTCGGCAATCAGCCTGGGATCCGGTTCTGTTACCGAAACCGGAAAGCTTGGGATCAGCAATAAATCGGCTGGCGGTAAGGTATCAACCTGTTTGCACTGCAAGCTGCTGCCGGCTAAACCGTTATAGCTGCCCGCAGATAACGACAGAATTTCTGTACTGTACCAGGGCTGAAACTCGGGCCTTGGCATCGCAAACAGCTCCGCAGCGCAGCCCAGTTCAAATAACGACAGCTGTTCGGTCAGCAAAATAATAACGCGCATAAAGCCGCTTTAGCCTAATCAATAATGGCTTGATATTAACGAATGTTGTCTATTTAGACAATTTCGCTAAATACCGGCGCAGCTGATAATAGGGTTAACACCACCATACGGAGAAACAGTATGCCATCTAAAGTCGTTAACCCCAAACCTGCCGACAGCGCTGATGCGTTGGCACATTTTCAGCGTTTACTTAGCTTTGAAACAGACTGCTGGGATGTGCACTATGCACTGAACAATAACCTGCATGACTTTGTGCTGCTGGATGTACGCGGCTTAGATACTGCCAGGCGCGGCTATATTGCCGGTGCTGTGCTGCTGCCCTACCCGAGCATTAACGAAGCTGCGCTGCAAGCCTACCCTGACGATAC
>NZ_DATCSY010000373.1:0-17714 GCF_036568245.1 Rheinheimera sp.
CCTACAGATGAGCCGGATGCTCAGCGTAGAATGCTGATTGGTCGTTTCAATATGGCTGATGGCACGCCTCTTACTTTACTTAACGGTTACTTCCCACAGGGTGAAAACCGTGATCATCCGGTCAAGTTTCCGGCAAAGACAAAATTCTACGCTGATCTGCAGCAATACCTGACTCAGCACCATACACCAGATGAATGCCTGGCTGTCATTGGCGATATCAATATTTCGCCGGTAGATCTGGATATCGGAATTGGTGAGGCAAATGCCAAACGTTGGCTGCGCGAAGGTAAAACATCATTCTTACCAGAAGAACGAGCGTGGCTAGCGCAGCTAAAAGACTGGGGTTTATTCGATACGTTCAGAGAGCTCAACCCTGACGTCACAGCACAATACAGCTGGTTTGACTATCGCTCAAAAGGCTTTGACGATAACAGGGGGC
This sequence comes from Rheinheimera sp., assembly GCF_036568245.1. Classification (GTDB taxonomy): domain Bacteria; phylum Pseudomonadota; class Gammaproteobacteria; order Enterobacterales; family Alteromonadaceae; genus Alishewanella. The sequence goes on from NZ_DATCSY010000373.1 coordinate 440, forward strand.
TGCGCATTGATGTTATTATGGCCACCGCACCACTGGCCAAGCGCTGCACCGAGTGCGGTATAGATTATGAAATCCGTGCAATAGAGCGACCATCAGATCACGCGCCAGTATGGTCTGTATTTAATTAACCAGCGAAGTGTAACAAAGCTGCCAGCGAAGGCGCATTAAAACCATTGTCTGACGAAAGCTCTGTCCAACTGCTGATACGCTTGCTGCAGCAGTATGGCCAGATCTTTGTAACGCCCAGGCTGTTTTACCGGCGCCATACTAATACCCTGCTGCTGCATTTTTTGTCTGATCTGCAAATACCAGCCAGCAATCGAAGGCGGTAACGGAGTGGCAGCGCGAACACCTAACCAGTACCACCCCTGTAATGGCAGCGCCGCTACGAACAGCATCATCGCCAGTATTTGAGGAAGAAAGGCTTTCCCCAGATAAAAGTACTGAATCACGGCACATACTATCGCCAGCAAGGGTAAAAAACGTCCAGCGATTGACGTCAGTAAAATAACTTTATTTTCAATAAACAAACTGTTTAATTCTGCTTTGGCCGGCCACTGCTTACTGTATTCTCTGCCCTCTCGCAGAGTGCTGTATAGCGGATACTGCATTGTTTGCTCCTGAAGTAGGTTCACATCAGAACGATAGCATAAATACTATGTCTTTACCTGCGCCGGTTAACGTGCCGCCGTCATTTTTCGCTTAACGACTTGCGCCATAAATCATTTTACTGGGCGATTTCCACGTCGCTTTTGACATGGAAACTGCGTTTTACTGCCAGTTGCATTGGTTATAAAATATTAAACTGGTATTTTACCTCACTTCATCATGCCTTTACGCCAAGCCCAAACTAACAAAAAATATGCCAACTTACTTAATAATGTAAAATCAACAAGTTAATTGAATTAAACAACGTTACGCACAAAGTTATCCACAAAATCTGTGGACAACAACGCCCCATATAACTCAACAAAAGCACAAAGCTAAAGCGGGCAATTACCGTCAGAAAAAAAGGCTTCATCAAATATTCATGCAAAACCCTTTAAAATGTCACATTTAATTTTTCCAACATACTCCTGTAGTTGCAGTAGTATGCATCGCACGGCATACTCCTACTTCGCAACCAGAGAATCATCCTGAATTAAAACTGCTCGTAACACGACGAGCCGGAGCAACTGTTGATAAATTGGCAAGAACAATACACTGCTGTAGTACCGGGGTTAGCGATCAAAAGCCCGGCGTCAGGTATCATTCTGCCCTTGCATGCTCATCCCGATCCGCTGTACAACACCAACGTTTTGCCTCAGGCATTATGCATTAAACTGCAACACGACACTCTGGTAGCCCCGTTTGCAGGTCTTTATAACAGCAGCCTGCTAGTCGGTCGCAGATTAAGCTTCAGACACAAAACCGGCTTAACTTTGCAACTGGACCTTCCGGAGGATAAAAGCCTGAAACATGGCGGGGCGATAAAACACCTGGTTAAGGATGGTAGCCAGGTTATAGCGGGGCAGCCAGTGCTCCGGCTTGATCCCAAACTACTTCAGGCTGACGGGGGGTATATGCTTGTATTGATGCTATTGCAACATCCTGCTATATCAACAGTGCTCAGCGCTGAGCGCTTTGTTGCAGCAGGTCAGGACACTATATTTACTATACAATTGAAGAACAAACAAAAATGACGACTCTATATGGAATTAAAAACTGCGACACCATTAAAAAAGCCAGAGCCTGGCTTGAACAACAGCAAATCGCCTATCAATTCGTCGATTACCGTACTGATGGTCTGACACAGGCACAACTGGCAAATTTCTCGGCTCACTGCGGTTGGCAAAATTTACTCAACACCAAAGGCACAACCTATCGCCAGCTTAATGACGCTGACAAAGCTGATTTAACAGAAGATAAAGCATTGAAATTAATGCTGGAGCAACCAGCAATGATAAAACGCCCGCTGCTGGTGCATAATAACCAGTACATTCTGGGGTTTAAAGCTGAGCAATATCAACAGTTTTTCGGACTATAACTATGACAACTTCCGGTGATGTTATTGCACTGACAATGGATTTGATCGCCCGCCCTTCGGTTACGCCAGAGGATGCAGGCTGTCAGCACGTGATGGCCGCTCGTTTAGCCGCCATTGGTTTTAATATCGAAGTCATGCATTTTGAAGATACCCTGAATATGTGGGCACGCCGCGGCAGCGGTAAACCGGTATTTTGCTTCGCAGGACATACCGATGTTGTGCCAACCGGTCCGGTTGGGCAATGGCATACGCCGCCGTTTGAACCCACTATCGTTGGCGATACTTTGTATGGCCGCGGAGCAGCAGATATGAAAGGCAGTCTGGCAGCAATGATTGTCGCTACAGAGCGCTTTCTACAGCATTACCCTGAGCCTGAGTTTGACCTGGCCTACCTCATTACCAGTGACGAGGAAGGCCCCTTTATCAACGGCACTAAGCGTGTAATTGAAACGCTGGAAGCCCGGCAGGAAAAAATCAGCTGGTGCATCGTGGGCGAACCGTCCAGTAGCCACAAAGCCGGCGATGTCGTGAAGAATGGCCGCCGAGGTTCTTTAACCGGCAACCTTGTCGTAAAAGGCGTTCAGGGTCATGTCGCCTACCCTCAATTAGCAGATAACCCTGTACATAAAGCCGCTGCAGCTTTAGCAGAGCTTGCGGCTGAACAATGGGATAAAGGGAATGCTTATTTTCCGGCCACCAGCTTCCAGATAGCGAATATTCATGCTGGCACCGGCGCATCGAATGTAATACCGGGCGAGTTAAATGTTATGTTTAATTTTCGCTACAGTACCGAAAGCACGGCTGAGAGCTTGCAACAACGTGTCATTGCATTGCTGGACCGACATGGCCTTAACTATGAGCTGGACTGGACATTAAACGGCCTGCCATTTTTGACCGACAGCGGCAGCCTGGTCGCGGCCACTGTTGAGGCAATAAAAAAAGTGCAGGGTTTTGAGCCGCGGCTTGAAACCAGCGGAGGCACTTCAGATGGTCGCTTTATTGCCCCCACTGGCGCTCAGGTGGTTGAGCTTGGTCCATGTAATGCCACCATCCATAAAGTTAATGAATGTGTCTCAGTTACAGATCTCGAGCAACTGGCTAAAATGTATGAAACCGTGCTGGAGCAATTACAGATCAGCCTATGATTACAACAGACATCGCTATCCTGACTGGTCTTACAGAGCAGCATGTAGTTAATTATCAGCATACTTTTAGCTTACATACTGCAGCCATTTCGCCGTTCAATGCATTGTGTGAGGCTGCGAAAATGTCTGGTATAGATATCAGGATAGCGTCGTCTTTTCGTTCTTATCAACGTCAGGCTGCGATCTGGCATGCAAAAATAACTGGCGCAAGAGCCGTCTTTGACAGAGATGGCAATACCGTCAATATCATTGAATTAAACGGCATGGCGAAACTCGAAGCAGTCTTACTGTATTCTGCGTTGCCGGGCGCCAGCCGGCATCATTGGGGAACAGAGGTTGATATATATGACGCCGCTGCCGTACCAGCAGATTACAAACCACGACTGATGCCAGAAGAATACGGCCAGGACGGCCCATTTTATGCCATGCAACAATGGTTAAAAAAATACGCTGCTGAATTTGGTTTTTTTCAACCTTATCAGGTTTATCAGGGTGGGGTTGCTGCCGAGCCATGGCATCTGAGCTACAGACCCGTCGCTGAACAGTATCTGGGGCAATTTTCACCGCTGATATTGCGTCAATGCATCGCACAGCATCCTCTGACAGCACAGGAGCTGGTACTTGAGCATCTTGATACGATATTTACCCGCTATGTTACTAATATCTGCAGGCAACAACCATGAACTGGCCGCTGGCAATCGCTCTTGCACTGGCTTTTGCCGTTGTTGTCGGCAATATCATGTTACTTAAGCACACCGCCAGGCTAAAGATCCCACCTTTTAAACACCATTCAGGCAAGAATTCCCGACTGAACTTAACCGATAGTTCCAAGGAACGCAGCACTCACTCCGATTCGCCGGCGGCACGGTCAAAAGCGGAATAACCCTGAATAAAACGCTGTAACTGATCACGTAAATTAGGTGGTGTACCTTTAATCAGAATAGTATCGCTGTGTGGATCATATTGCACACGATCTCCCAGCAACTTCTGTTCAAAACTAATTGATAAGCCAGCGCCCTGACCGCTAAATTTAATCAGCTTCTTTAACTCTTTTACTTCAACCGGGAATTGCTCAGCAACTTGTAACTGCTGCTCCTGACAGTAACGTAAAAATCCTTGTTGCTCCTGCTCATCTATCACTGCAGATAATTCAGTCAGCACAACGTCCTGACCCGCTTTGGCACGCTCCTCGCAGTAACTGTAAACCTGTTTGCGCGCATCGTTTTTCTCAGCACTGTCAAACTCTGCCGCAGTAAAGTATTCTTCAACAGATGCCAGTACGGCTTTACTGTTGGCTTTCGCGTCAGTGCCCTCTTCACAACCGAGAAAATCGAGAAAAAAGTCTGCGACTTTCCGCCCGGCCCTGCCACGGATAAAGCTGATGTATTTCCCCTGCTCCGGTAAGCTTTGATATTCGGTCAAATCAATCCGGGCTGCCAGTTGCATCCGGGCAATATCCAGATGGCGGGATGTTGCCAGTTCAAGCTCTTCCGTCAGTGAGAAATGATCTTTGCTGCCCAGCAGACAGACCATCAGATAGTCACTGGTCAGATAGCGATAATGACACACCAACAGATAACCACTTTCAGGTAGCTGATGCGCTTGCAGTTGCTGCTCCAGTACTGCAGTAGCGGTATTAGCGAGGGCATTAAAATCACTGGTTTGCTTTTGCCAATCGTTCAGCACAGTCACAACTTGCTGATCTTTATCCGGACTGAAAGCAGCATAGCCCTTTGCTGGTTTACCGTTGTATGCCAGATGTAGTTGCTCGACAAGGTGTGCTACGGCTGACGTAGGCGTCACAAGCGATGGCCTGTAATGCGCCTTGCTTTGCGCTTGCTCATCCAATTCTAGGTAATTTATCGCCAACTGCTGCACATCTACTGACATAACTTTTCCTGTTTAAAATGAATTCTGATACTATTCTAACTGTTTAATTCACGTGACCTGCGGATAATTCATGCCAATTGTATCAAAGTATTCCACTGCACAAATTGAAAAGCTGGTAAATCAGCTGCTGGATGTGCTGCATGCTGAAAAAGCCACCACCGAACTGAGCCTGATGTGTTTAGGTAACGCCATCAGCCACGTTGTTAACAGCAGTGTACCGCATAGTCAACGCGCTACTGTTGTCAGCCATTTCAGTCAGGCACTGGCTGACGCCGTTGTTGATAAGGCAAACTAAACACTTATGGTGCTGGAAAACAACCTGTCACTGGTTAAAAAGGTCAACCGGCTACTGAACTGGGGACACTGGTTTAGCTTTTTTAATATTCTGCTGGCGCTGGCAGTGACGTCCGTTTATTGGCTGGCAGAACCATTGCCAGTTTCAATGATGGGCTGGCTGTATCTTCCTCTGAACTGGATAGGCCATACCGCATTTTTGTGTTTTATGTTTTTTATTCTGACGATCTTTCCAGTATCTTTGGTATTTCCATATCAGCGCCATGTACGCGGCCTGGCAGCCATACTGGCAACGGTCGCACTGATCGTACTTATTTTTGATGCCTATGTTTATGCCAACCTGGGTTACCACGTTGGCAGCGCATCTTTAGACCAGGCAGTAGAACTGCTGCGCCAGCAAATTGTGACTAACCTGCGCAACTTCGTGCTAATTGTTATCACCGTAGCCGCGCTTTTATTAGCAGTCGAGCTGACACTCAGCAATTTTTGCTGGAAGAAAATAGAACGACTGAAAAAGTCCGCTATAGCAGCACCTTTGTTTACCGTGTTTATTGGCAGCTTTATGTTGAGCCATCTGCTGCATATATATGCCGATGCCAATGTAAAGTACGACGTTACCCGTCAGGATAATGTGCTGCCGTTGTCTTATCCTGCGACAGCTAAAACCTTTCTTGCCCGGTATCAGCTGATTGACCTCAATAAACAAAGCCAGATACAGCTCGATAAGCTGAGCTTACCCGAACAATTCAGTCATCAACACAATATGGTATGCCAGGAAACGACAAACAATCATTCAACTTTATTGCTGGTAACGGATAACTTCAGCCCTGAGCTGGTTAAACAGCTTGTGGCCGCTGGTCTTCGGCCGCTAGAACAGCACTTTGCGCCCGTTTCAACAGACGAAGCCTTGCTTAATCTGCTCTATGGCAAACTCATGATAGAGCAGGATGCGGATAAACAATTGCAGGATGCTCCATCTTGGTTAGCGCAAGTGCCTGAAGGCCGCATTAGCATAAGCCGGTCTGCGGATACCAAAGTTGTACAATTGCCCTGGCTTAATGTTGCCCCCCTTCAGACACACAGTATTATTTTTGACAATGCACCACAGCAGCATTGGCAAGACTACAGCCCGTTTGACAACATCGTAGTGATGGGATTGAGTGGTAACCACAAGCAGTTTAGCCTGGCCCCCACGGTTGCCTGGTCAAACTGGTCTGCTTTACGCCAACTACAACCTCATCAGGTTACCCAGCATCTGGACTGGCTGCCGACATTACTGGCACAGGCGGGCTGTCATGCTAATGCTAATTGGCTGGGGGATAATTTATTGCAGCCGCGCATTTTGCCAAAACTGAATATCAGTGATGGCGAAATCATTAGTTTCAAAAAAGATAAAATGGTGATTCTGCGCGCTGATGGCAGCTATGGCGTGTGGTCGGCAGGCACCTTGTTGCCATTAAATGACCGCTTAGATTTACCGATGCTGACAGATGCATTAAAGCGCATAGAATCGCCTACAGAGCATTAGCTAAGCAAGTGATAGCTAAAACCGATTAAGGCAAACACTTTAATTCACTTTAATCAATAATAAGAATGTTTATCATTAGCATATTGAAACAAAGCTAGGATAAACATTATGTTTAAGACGATCACCTTCGCGGTTATGCATTTTAGTATTGCCTTTGCTGTCACTTACCTTATCACTGGTAACTTTATATTGGGTGGTGTAATTGCAGTGGTTGAGCCAGCCGTAAATACTGTCGGTTACTTTTTTCATGAGAAGATCTGGCAGAAAATAGCTAAAACGCCACAGCCGGCAAACGTCGCGAAATTCACCAGCTAAGCATAGCGGTCAGGCGGCAGGCCAGCCCTGCTGTGCGGCACTGGTCAGAAAGCTCCAGGCAAGTATGCGGCTGACCTTTTGTCCCTGTCGCATTTCAATTACTTCAGTCTGGACGGCGCCAATACTCTTCAGCAGCTTGCTCAGTGGCACTAAATGCTTGTGCTGCGATACTAATGTCGTAAACCAACACACGTTATGCTTAAACAAACAACTCTCCTCAATCATCTGGCGAATAAAAGCCAGTTCACCACCAGAGCACCACAGTTCATGTTGCTGGCCGGCAAAATTCCGTGAAGCCCCCTGCTGCCCTTTCCCCAGATTTGTCCATTTACGAGCGCTTGCTGCATCCGCTTCAGCCGCGGAGGCGTAAAAAGGTGGGTTACACATCGTCAGGTGAAATTGCTGCTGGTGTTGAATAACGCCGCTGAAAATCTTACTGCCTGTTTGCGGCACAATCTGCAAATGCTGCCGCAGTGGCGGATTACTGGCAACGATTGTTTTAGCTACCTTGATAGCAACCGCATCTATTTCACTGCCATATACCTGCCAGCCATAACTCTGACTGGCTATAATCGGATAAATCACATTAGCGCCAGTGCCAATATCCAGCAATTTAAATTGCCTGCCCATCGGTAGCTCCGGATAACCCCGGGCTAATAAATCAGCGATATAATGCACATAATCTGCCCTGCCCGGCACAGGTGGGCACAGATATCCCGGAGGTAACTGCCAAAACTTAATATTGTAATACCTGGCGAGTATGGCCTGATTAAGGGCCACTACAGCAGCATTGTCACTAAAGTCGATAGTTTGCCCGCCGGTTTTATTACGACAGACAAAACGCTGCAACGCAGGCATAACTTTCACTAACTCAGAAAAGTCGTACTGACCTTGGTGCAGATTGCGTGGATGCAGCGAAGATGAAGAAGACACGTACTACTTACCCGTAACAAAAATAATACCGCAAAGTTTATCATGTTCTGGCTTATCTTAAGCAACGGTGCCAAAAAACCGTTACAATAGCTGGCATTAACACAGCCCACGCCGGGCAGAAATTTGGATATCACATGCTGGCTCTTGGAAAAATCAATCATTTAACAGTTAAAAAACAGGTGAAGTTTGGCTTTTACCTGGACGGACTAAGCTGGGGAGAAATATTACTGCCAAATAATGTCGCACCACCCGGCCTGGAAATTAGCAGCCAGCTTGATGTGTTCCTCTATCTCGACTCAGAAGATCAGCTGATTGCCACAACTGAGCTGCCTAAAATTAAGGTCGGCGAAGTTGCTATGTTAAAAGTGATCGCAACAACCAAGGTTGGAGCATTCGTCGACTGGGGGTTAAAAAAAGACCTGCTGGTGCCTTTTAGCGAACAACAAATTCCGCTGAAAGAAGGACAAAGCTATTTGCTGTACTGTTATGTCGATAACAGCAACCGGATAGTTGCATCCAGCAAGCTGGATCGGCATCTGCACAAATCCGCACCGCAGTACCGGACTGGTGACAAAGTCGATATTATCATTAGTGAACAAACCGATATTGGCTACAAAGCCGTAGTTAATCATCAGCACTGGGGTGTGTTGTACCAAAGTGATGTGTTTAAACCACTGCGTCGCGGTGACAAACTGTCTGCCTATATTGGCAAAGTGCGGGAAGATGGCAAAATTGACTTACGCCTTAGCTCCTCTACCTTCAAGCAGGCACAAGAATTGACGGTACAAGTGCTGGCAAAACTGGCGCAAAACGGCGGTAAGCTGGCGTTAACAGACAAAAGCGCTCCTGAACTGATTTATGCCCAGTTTGGCGTAAGTAAAAAAGCCTTTAAACAGGCCATTGGCAGCCTGTATAAAGATAAGAAAATTGTCATTTCAGACGCAGGCATCATTCTGGTAAAAGAGTGACTGTAAAACATTAAAAGGGCCTACCGGCCCTTTTAATGTTTTACGTTAATTAGCGAAAGCGCTCAAACTCATCTTCAGCTTCTTCGCGGCTCATGCCATAGCGTTCCTGCATTTTGCCGCAAAACTTTTCAAAGCGGCCATTTACTTCCTGTAAATCATCATCAGTGAGCTTTCCCCATTTCTCTTTTACAGAACCTTTAATCTGGCGCCATTTGCCTTCTGCAATATCACTATTCATAGCTTTGCTCCAATGTTGATTAAATACTCTCTGCTGCAGCCAGATACAGTTGAATTCAGGCATCACTGCAGCTACAAGTATGGTTGCAAGGTCCGCACCAAAAAATAAAAATCAACTAAGCAACTGTAAAACATTGGAAAAATCAAGAGTGGAGCCAGAGAACAGGTAAAGCGTATCTTTGGTGCAGGTAGCTTTTACCTGCACCGTTGCAACTTTTTCAGATCAGGTTATCGCGGTTCTGCGGCTTGGACAACAGCATATGCACAGCACTGGTTGCGCGTTCCCTGAATCCGCCTTCACAATAACAAAGATAAAAATGCCACAACCGGACGAAGTTATCGTCATAACCAAGCTGGTGCACCTTATCACGCGCTTGCATAAAGTTATCGCACCAGTGTTTCAACGTTCTGGCATAATCAAAGCCAATATCATGCAACTGACGCAGTACCAGATCGGTATTACGACAGACCGCATCTGTCATTCTGCTAACGGAAGGCAGGCAGCCCCCCGGAAATACGTAGCGCTTTATGAAGTCTACTTCGCGGACATACTGCCGATAACGCTGATCGACTATCGTTATTGCCTGCAACAGCATAAGGCCATTGGTCTTTAACAGGCTGCTGCATTTAGCAAAATAGGTATCAAGATATTCTTCCCCAACGGCTTCAATCATCTCGATAGATACCAGCTTGTCGAACTGGCCGCTCAAATCCCGGTAATCACTGAGCAAAACGGTAATACTGTCTTGTAATCCTAATGCTTTAATCCGAGCGGTAGCATACTCATATTGCTGTTCTGAGATAGTGGTCGTCGTGACTTTACAGCCATAATTCTGTACCGCATAAATTGCCATCGCGCCCCAACCGGTGCCTATCTCCAGCAAATGATCATCAGCATTTAACTGCAGTCTGTCACAGATCAGCTTCAGTTTATGCTGCTGTGCCTGAGCGAGGTCGGCGTTGTGATCCGGATATACAGCGCTTGAATACATCATACTGTCATCGAGAAACAGACTGTACATGTCATTTCCCAGATCATAGTGTGCGGCGATATTTTTTCGGGCCTGCGTTTTGGTGTTACGGTTGCGCCAGTTCAACAGTTTCAGCAGCGGACGGCCAAGCCTGCTGATCGCGGAATCAAGCTTATCTAACGTAGTCAGGTTTAATGCAAAAATACGCACCAACGCTGTCAGATCATCACAGCGCCACCAGCCCAAAATATATGCCTCACCAGCACCTACAGAGCCAGCAACCACCATTTTCTGATAAAAAGCCGGGTCAAGCACGGTAATAACCACTTTCAGCGCTGCCTGTTCATCTCCAAGCCGTATACGCTGGTTACCCTCTACCAGGGTGATGTCACCGTGCCTTAACTGACTGATAAAGTTCAGTGTGAATTTCCGGCACAGGCGTTCGAACCAGCTCAGGTTATCAAACAGAGAAACGTCTGTCAGGCTCATCGTCATGATTTGTTATCCTTCGTTTTAGGGTGAGCATGCACAGGCACTCTTTTTAGAAACAACTTTAGTGCATGCCAATATATTCGCCATACTACCTGTACGTTTTGCCATGGCTGGCGGATCAGCCATTGTCGTTTCCATTTCGCTGTTAATTCATGGCGTTGCAAACTGAACCAGGCACTAAATATCTGATGCCCCGCTTGCGTATTAGCAATACTGCATCTTAATGCCCGGCCGGGTGCTGATATTTGCCAGTGATATTGCATATCAATTGGATTAAAAGGTGACACATGGAAGGCCTTATCGTGCTGATAATGCTGCTGTCCGTGAATGATTTTCTGCAGATAGTAATGGCGCTCGTTCCAGGGAGTATTACTTACCTCCGCCAACAGATAGCAGAATTGCTGCTGCTGATCAAAGCCGTAATACAGCGTGAGTGGGCTGAAATACACCGCCCAATTGGCCAGTGGTGTCAGCACAAAAACTCTGTCAGGTTCCGTTACGCCACCTAACTCGGCGATTTTTTCACACACAGCCTGATATAAATTGTCGGCACCGGGCAGATAATCAGTGCGCCTGAAGCTCAGAGCCCCGAAGCGCTCGTATTCGATACCAACATCTTTCAGTGATGCTGTAGTCAGATCATGGCAGTCCAGCCAGTACAGCGCCAAGGGATAACTGAAACCATGCCGCCGTGGCGTCAACCTTAAATGCCCCACTTCCCCCTGATAGACTGCGTGACCGCTCAGCATCAGTACGACACCCCGAGCATAGCGGCAACATCAGTCGCACTTCTGGCGCCATCTTCATGAAAGCCGTTATACCAGTATGCGCCGCAGAAATAGGTGTTGTTCTTTCCATTTATGCTATCGCGGCGTTGCTGCGCTGCCAGCGTACAATGGTTGTATACCGGGTGCGCATAACGGTAAACGCCGAGTATTTTGTCTTCTGCAATAGCATCTGTATTATTCAGCGTGACACAGAACGTAACCGGAGCACGGATACCCTGTAACAGGTTCATATTGTAAGTCAGGGTTGCTCTATCGTTTACGTTGGCATCGAGATTGTAATTCCACGCCGCCCAAGCTCGCTGGCGCTTGGGTAATAAACGTGTATCGGTGTGCAGCACTACATCATTTTGCTGATACGCAATGGCACCAAGAATTTGCTGCTCTTGCAAGCTGGCACTTTCACCCAACAAAGACAAAGCCTGGTCGCTGTGACAAGCCAGCACCAGTTTATCAAAATGCTCGGTACGGCCATCATCAAAACTAAGCGTAACCCCTTTGTCATTACGTGATATAGCGCTGATACGCTGACCCAGCTTCAGTTTTTCAGGCCCAAGCTTTGCCACTAACGCTTCAACATAGCGCTTCGAACCGCCGCTGATAACGGACCACTGTGGTCTGTTACTGATATTAAGCAAACCGTGGTTATTGAAAAAACGCAGAAAGAACCGCAGCGGAAAAGCCGGCATGTCGGCAAGACCGGCAGACCAGATAGCGGCCCCCATTGGCAATAAGTAGTTATCACGTATTGCTGTGCCAAAACCATGCTTATCGAGGAAATCCCCTAACGCCAAATCGAGATCAGCATCGTTATTGGCCAATAATTGCTTACCTAACCGGTTAAAACGAACAATATCTCTTAGCATCAGCCAGAAAGATGGCCGAAGCAAGTTACGGCGCTGGGCAAACAGGCTGGTTAAAGTATTACCGTTGTACTCAAGGTTCTGAGCAGTATTTTTTACCGAGAAACTCATCTGGGTTGGCTGAAATGCCACCCCCAATTCATTCAGGAAGCGGTTAAAAATCGGGTAAGTCCAATCATTAAATACAATAAATCCAGTGTCGACAGCATAATCTTGTCCTGCGACATTCACTGTGACTGTCGCGGTGTGCCCACCAAGATAATCATTCACCTCAAACAGGGTTACATCATGTTTTTGCTGCAGTAAATACCAGGACATCATGCCCGAAATACCACCACCGACAACAGCTATGCGCATACTCTTCCTTTTAAATACAATTATCTGTCTAAGTTTACTTGTCGCCACTCATGCGTTGCTTCACTTTTGTCGTAAGCCAGCCAATTACCGGCAAATGCTGATACACCATGTCGGTCAAATCGTAGTAATCGCGATGGTATATGATCAATCCGTCCTGCCAGCGCAGTACGCTGCAGCCATCAAGACTGACTAACTGTGCATTGTTAATTGCCGGATGACGCATTTGCATACGCCAGCTGAGAAAACCATGATCGCCCTGCTCCATTTTTTGTCCGCCACTAAATTCGCAATAAAGCAGACGGGCATAGGCATGGCTGAAATACTGCCCTAACGCATCACGGCCAGTAAGGGTATGTACCGGGTCGGTGAACTCAACATCGGCATGGTAGACTTTGTCCAACTGCTGCAGATTGGTGCTGGATAAACCATTGTAGAACTGCAGAAAATGTTCAATCCTTGGTGCGGCTTCAGTTCGCATGTGTTTTTTTAACCTCTGCAAAAAGTTCCAGTGTCAACTTACGCGCCTCAGCGTGATCAACCACCGGTTTGGGATAATTCACCAAGCCAGCACCATGCGGCCAATGTATCGACTTACCAGTAAACTTACTCAGTTCAGGCACATATAAACGAATAAAGTCACCTTGTGGATCAAATTTTTCGCTTTGTGTCACCGGGTTAAAAATACGGAAGTACGGTGCCGCATCAGTCCCGGTAGATGCTGCCCACTGCCAGCCGCCATTATTAGCGGCAAAGTCTCCGTCTATCAGCCTGGACATAAAGTAACGCTCGCCCCAGCGCCAGTCGATGTGTAAGTCTTTTACCAGAAAGCTGGCACTAATCATTCTGAGCCGGTTATGCATCCAGCCGGTCTGATTCAACTGCCGCATAGCCGCATCGACAATCGGATAGCCCGTGTTGCCGTTACACCAGGCGTCAAACAACTGTTTATTGTTTTGCCAGCGAATACCCGCCGTTTCGCTTTGGAACGGTTGGTGCTTTATCAGCTGTGGGTATGCAACCAGAATATGCTTGTAAAACTCACGCCAGATAAGCTCAGATAACCATATGCCTGCACCACTCTTATCCTCAGACCAACTATTACCGGCCTCCAGTTGTAGCCTTGCAACGCACTGTGCTGCCGATACCACACCGATTGCCAGATACGCAGATAAGCGGGACGTGCCATCTACCGCAGGAAAATCGCGTTGCTCATGATAGCTGGCCACTTTTTCACGGCAAAAGCTTCGCATTAGCTCCAATACGCTGCTTTCTGCTACATCCCAACCGGCTGAGCTGCCGTCACCGCCCTGAAGTGGCGGAAACTCCGGCAACTGCAGTTCGGACTGAGTTATCTTTTGCGGCCGTCCGACGCAGTGCACGCCGTTTGCCTGCAACTGTGCCAACCAGGTACGTTTAAAGGGGGTGAAAACTTTGTAGATATCGCCTTGCTGAGTTCTGATACTACCCGGGGGCATAATGCACTGGGTATCAAAACGAATAAACTGGCCGCCGCTCTTAAGGATAAGCTGTTCAACAGCCTCATCACGCTGTTGCTCACGCAACTCGTACTCCGTTTGAACAAAAACATTCAGTTCGAACTGCTGACACAAAGTACTAAAAATTTGTGGTAGCTGCTGGTAGCTGCTGCCTTCGACAGCCAGCATCGGCAACCCTACATCTGCCAACTCTTTTTTTAACTGTAATACCCGCCGGCGCAACAAATCCTGTTTTATAGCTGCCATATCATGCAAAACCCAGGTTTCCGCAGTGGCGACATAAAGTACCAATATCGCTGCAGCAGACTTTTCAGCATGCTGCAATGCACTGCATAACACTGCATTGTCCAACAGTCTTAAGTCGTTACGCAGCCATACCACATTCAGCTTCTGCATCTCAGGCCCTCAACCCTAATGACTCAGGGTAAGGCGCAAAATACCGCTGACTGCTAACATAGCTGTTGGGCTGCAACTTCAGGTGATGCTGTAATAATGTAATAGGGGCAAGCAAGGGCACAAAGCCTTGGCGGTAGCGATGAATAAGCTCTGTCAGTTCCTGTTTGGCATCTGCACTCAGGCTATGTTTGAGAAAGCCCTGCAAGTGCTGCAGCACGTTAGTATGCTGTTTACGGGTAGCGATATTTTTAAGCGCCTGCATCAGCTCCAGCAGATAGCGCTGGCACAATTCGTCCGCCGCAAACAGCTTGGCCTGGGCAACAAGACGCCCAAGTGAGCGGTACGCAGCGGGGCTGTGTGCCATAACTAAAAATTTGTAACGGCTGTGAAATGCCACCAGCTTTCCGACGCTGAAGCCATCTTGCATGGTCTGCTGGTAATCGTGGCAACTGAATACACGGCAGATAAAGTTTTCCCTTAAATCGCTGTCAAACAGCCGACCGTCTTCTTCAACCGGCAACCAGGGATACTTCTGCATCAACTGATGGGTAAACAACCCCACGCCTAACTTGCCCATTTGCTGCCCTTTAGCATCAAATAGCCTCACCCGCTCCATACCGCAACTGGGTGACTTCGCGCAGACAATATACCCGCTCAGCTCATTAAACCTTGGTAAGGTCTTCGCTGTGTAATCCAGCATCGTCTGAGTGTGATCAATCGCACTATCATTACTCTGTACCAGATGGACATTCTGGTTTTCATCAAGCTGCAGGCGTATCGCCGGACGTGGCGAAGGCATACCAATCGCCATTTCAGGACATACAGGGACATAACTTACCTGCGCAGAGAGCTGCTGCATACAAAATGCAGACGCTTTGTGGCCGCCGTCGTACCGCACTTTCTCACCCAGTACACAGGCACTGATACCAATTTTTATCGCCATAATATAAATCCATTACTTAGTAGCGCTATTTACTGATGTAACAGCTATCTGGATCGGAAATATTTTATGCTGCAGAGGTGTTTGCATAAAAAAACGGCAAGCAGTCTGCACTGCTTACCGTTTTTCAAACCCTTGGACTGACGCCGGATCAGGTTATTTCTTGCTGGTACCCAACTCGACCCGCGACTTTAATTTTTGTCCTGGCCGGAAAGTCACCACACAACGGGCAGAGATTGGAATATCTTCACCGGTTTTCGGGTTACGTCCTGGACGTTCATTTTTCACCCGCAGGTCAAAATTTCCAAAGCCGGATAACTTTACCTGATCACCCGCCTCGAGGGCGACGCGGATCTCTTCAAAAAAAGCTTCCACTATTAACTTAGCGTCGCGTTTGCTGACACCAAATTTTGTAAACAGACGTTCTGCTAAATCGGCTTTGGTAAGCGCCATTCTTAATCCCTCAACGTTGCGTTGAACTCTTCACCAAGCGCGCTAACTACTTGATTTACCAACTGTTGGATATCTTTATCTTCCAGGGTACGCGCTATATCCTGCAAGGTAACAGCAATGGCCAGTGATTTAAAACCCTCTGCCACACCCGTACCTGTATACACGTCAAACAATTTTAGGTCAACTAATTGATTTCCGCCAACTTTTTTTATAGTAGCAGCTATATCAGCAAAACGCACCTCTGATTTCACCACTATCGCCAAATCACGCCGGTTTGCCGGATACTTTGACAATTCATGAGCCTGTACAATCTCGCGTAGGCCCAACGCGGCAACCTCCAGCTCAAACAGGTAAGCTTTGCCTTTAATACCCAGCTTACGCTCGGCTTCCGGATGTAATGCACCGACATAACCAACAAGCAGATCTGCACGGTAAACAGCCGCAGTCTGGCCCGGATGTAATGCGCTGTGTTCAGCGGTTACAAAGCGGAACTGCTCAGTGGCAGAGGTTTGCGCCAGTAAAGCCTCAACATCGCCTTTAATATCATAGAAGTCGGCGTTGCGGTTTTCCATGTTCCAGTGTTCGTTATGCATTGAACCTACGATAACGCCACCGATGACCGGCACTTGCCGTACGCCACCTTCAGCTGCAGTATCTGGAATAAACTTCAGACCATACTCAAACAACCGGATGCGGCTTTGTTGGCGGTTCTGGTTGTACTGTACTGTTTGCAATAACCCTGGCCACAGGTTTAACCGCATTGCCGACATGTCAGCAGAAATCGGGTTTGGCAATACTAAGGCGTGCAGCTGCGGAAAGAGCTGCTGCTGCACTTTAGGGTCGACAAAACTGTAGGTGATAGCTTCCTGATAACCACGATCGACTAATACTGTGCGCAGGCGCTGTATGTTCAATTCTGCTTCACGGAAGGTACGCATTTTCAAACTGGCCTTTGGCGCCAGATTGGGAATACTGTTGTAGCCGTACACCCGCGCAACTTCTTCTATCAAATCTTCAGCAATACTGATATCAAAGCGGTAACCCGGCACTGCGACCTGCCAGCCGTCTGTAGTATCGCTCACTTCGAGTCCCAGCCGGTTAAAAATGGCACTGACTTCAGCTTTATCGATGCTGATACCTAAGATCCGCGCTAACTTTGCCTGGCTCAGGTGAATTGTTGCCACCT
>NZ_DATCSY010000374.1:0-20931 GCF_036568245.1 Rheinheimera sp.
AGCAGCCAAAGTGGCAACAAAAAAGTCTCGCTGGCAGATCTGATTGTGCTTGGCGGCGGCGCCGCAATAGAAAAGGCGGCGGCAGATGCCGGTACTTCTGTAACGGTGCCGTTTGCTGCCGGCCGCACGGACGCAACAGATGAGCAGACTGATGCAGAGTCCTTTGATGTGCTTGAACCGTTAGCTGATGGTTTTCGCAACTACAGTAAAAAAGCCTACAGCTTTTCGGCAGAAGAGTTGCTGCTGGACAAAGCGCAGCTGCTGACACTAACTGCACCCGAGATGACAGTGCTGGTAGGTGGTATGCGGGTACTGAATGCAAACTATGCTCAGTCACAACACGGTGTGTTTACACACAGGCCCGGTATGCTGAGCAATGATTACTTCGTCAATCTGGTAGACATGAGTACGCAGTGGCAACCTACCTCTGAAGCCGCCGAGCTGTTTGAAGGCCGCGATCGCAAAACCGGTAAACTTAAATGGACCGCAACCCGGGTCGACCTGGTGTTTGGTTCTAACTCGCAGCTGCGGGCACTGGCTGAAGTCTATGCCGCTAACGACGCTAAAGAGAAGTTTGTACGCGATTTTGTCAAGGCCTGGACTAAAGTGATGAATGCTGACCGCTTTGACTTGAAATAATCGGCACAACCGTTAAAAGCCCGCCCGCAGTGCGGGCTTTTATTTTTCTATATCATAGCATTAGCAACAGATAGCGGTTGTATCCATTGAGTTTATTGATTAGCATGAACAGGCTTTAACAGGGAGTTAAAATTGTGTGCCGGTATTTTATTCAGGCACAGTAAGGATGTCGTATTTATCTTTACCATGGAAGTGCCATGCTTAGCCGTATCAAGCAGCTGTTGCTATTAACCGAAACAGATCTTAACTCCAGCTCTGTGACGCTGTTGCAACAAAGTGTGTTAAGAATCATCCTAAGCTCAGGGTTATTACTGGTGCTGAGCATCGTGCTGCACAGCTCATGGCAGGCTTATCAGATAAATGCCTGGTATATCATCGCTATTACGACCGTTTTTTATATCGCGCTGTTACTGGCGCTGTACTTTTCAAGCCGTCTGCTGTCCGTCAGTAAAACCCTGCTGTTAGTTATCATCTTTGGCGCTGGCCTTTGCATGTTGTTTTTTATTGATAACTTTGAATTATCAAAACTCGGGTTATTGTTTGTTTATACTGCGCCGCTGATTGCGTTATTATTTTTCAATGCCCGTGTCACGCTGGCTGTAATGCTGCTGAACTTTATTCCCTACTTGTTTTTACTCTATAGTACAGCCCCCATTAACCTGTTTAATTTTTCCATTACCTTACCTGCAACCCCTATTTATTTGCACAGCCTGCTGTTTTTGTTTTTTAACCTGTGTATTCCGCTGGCAGTAATGAGGGTGTTCAGTACATTAAAACGTAACGCCCTCACGCTGGGGCAACAAAATCAGCTTATCAGCCAAAGTAATCAGCTATATCAGGATATCTTTAATCAGCGCAGTAAAGCCTCACTGCTGCTTAGCGTTAACGGCGATATTATAAAGGCGAATAATAAAGCCCGTCAGGTACTGCGCAGCATCACTGCAGAGCAGCGCAATATTACTGATCTGCTGCACACGACTTCAGCGCCACAAACTGCCTTTTGGCAAGGCCATGATATAGAATGCATGCTGACGACCGAGCCGGGCATCCATGTTCTGCTTAATCATATGTGTACTATTGAACAGCAACATCATCTGGTGCAGCTGGACGATATTACGCCACTAAAACAGCTGCATCAGAAACTGGCCAGCAACCACCAGAAACAAGATTTATGGCGCAATTACGATGATTTAACCAACCTGCCCAACCCCAGTTTTTTCCTGCAACTGGTAAAACAGCATGCAGACAGCGGCGGCCTGATGGTTATTATCCGCTTGTGCCATATCAAAGCCTTTAATCAGCAACACGGCTATCATACCGGTGATGAATTGCTGGCGGCTTTTGCGTCGCAGCTTAAAGCCGTCCTACCTGAAAATGTCATCGCAGCAAGACTGCGCGGTGTTAAATTCGCGCTGTGGCGGCCACTATCCGGCGGCAGTACATCGCTGACAACGGAAGCCAGCCGCCTGGTAAGCTTTCTGCCGCAACAGCTGGCACTGTCTGTCGGCACGATTAACCCGGTGTTTGAAGCCGGCATCAGCATCAGCGGCCGACAACATGCATCAGTTGAACAAACACTGGAGCAATGCGAGTCGGCGTTGGAGCAGGCCGATGCCTACAACTGCCCATTGTCGTTTTTTCAGCCCGACACGCTACAGCAGCGTAACGCCGAATTACAACTGCTGAGCGAGTTTAAAACCGCACTGCAGCATAATACACCTGAGCTGTGGTTACAGCCCAAAGTGAAGCCGGACGGTGTAATTGAAAGCTTTGAAGCCCTACTGCGCTGGCAGCAAACAGATGGCAGTTACGCGCCACCGGAGAAAGTGGTTGCCCTTGCAGAGCAATATGGCCTGATTGCGCAGTTGTCTTCACATGTGCTGCACAAGGCCATCGCCATTATTAAACGCTTTCACCAGCATAAGTTACATTATGCCATTGCGATTAATCTGACCGGCAGTGATCTGCTCGCAGCACCGTTCTACAACGAGTTGGTACATATCGCCACACACCAGCCTACACTGCTGCAACAACTAACGCTTGAACTGACCGAAAACAGCATCGCTAAACATCAGCAACCCTTGTTTGATAAGTTGCATGCGTTAAAGCGGCTGGGGTATACGCTGGCACTGGATGATTTTGGCACCGGCCAGGCATCGCTGAGCATGCTGAATAAACTGCCGGTAGATACGGTAAAACTCGATCGCAGCTTTTTGCTGAATGTGCCGGGCGACCCGCGCCAGACACAGCTGGTGCAATCAGTGATGTTAATGACAAAAGCACTGAAATTGCGACTGGTTATTGAAGGCGTAGAAACCGAGGTACAGCAGCGCTTTTTATCCAGCCTCGGCGCAGAGCAGTTACAAGGTTACTGGTTCTCTAAACCCAAGCCGGTTGCGTACTGGCTGGTACATTTCAGCCAGCAGAAAAGTGAAGAAAGTGCCGCCGAAAACGCGACTTAACAACTTACCCACTGCAACAATCTAATGCCCGATCAGTGCGAAACTGCCGCCAAGTAACTGACATAAGTCGGTGGCTTTTAGCTCTATTTCCAGCCCGCGCCGTCCGGCGCTGACATAAATGCTGCTAAATTGCTGTGCAGAACTGTCAATAACCGTAGGCAGACGTTTTTTCTGTCCAAGTGGGCTTACGCCCCCCAGCACATAGCCGGTGGACCGCATCACATCATTGGCATTTGCCATTTCCGCCTTTTTTGCTCCCAGCGCTTTGGCCATCAGCTTCATATTCAGCTGCAGATTCACTGGCAATACCGCCACCGCTAACTGTTTAGTATCAAGCTGCACGACCAGAGTTTTAAATACCTGCTCTGGTGCCAATGCCAGTTTTTCAGCGGCTTCCAGGCCATAAGATGCAGCTGTTGCATCATGCTGATACTGATGCACCTGATACTGAATACCCTGCTGTTTAGCCAAATCAATTGCTGGTGTCATCAGTTGCCCTGCTATGCATAAAAATATGACTATAAAGCCTGACGAATTCTGCCGTCAAAATAAAATACCGGCGCCCGGCTAAACGGCCCGGCGCCGGCGGAGCACCGCAGCTTTACAGCACGGCCCCTCCCGGTTCTCCTTCTGTCGGCGGTGGCGGAGGTGGCAGCATGTCTTCGCGGCTGATACCAAGAATTTCAGCAATAGCACTGGCGACATAAATGGACGAGTAAGTGCCTACGGCGATACCAAACAACAGTGCGGTAGCAAAGCCATGAATAAGCGCACCGCCCATGTAAAATAACACTATCAGCACCAGCACCGTCGTCAGCGAAGTGATAACAGTGCGGTTAAGCGTGGACGTAATAGCAAAATTGATCACATCAGCTGCGGCGGTATCACGCAGTTTGCGAAAGCTTTCCCGAATACGGTCAAACACCACTATGGTATCGTTAATCGAGTAACCAATCAGCGCCAGTATCGCGGCAAGTACTGTCAGGTCAAACTCAATTTGCAGCCAGGAAAACAGTCCCAGTGTTAAAATAACATCGTGTATCAGTGCTGCTACCGCCCCCACCGATAACCGCCATTCAAAACGCATTGCCACATACAATAAGATACCAAGCAACGCGACCAGCATCGCCATACCACCGTCCTGTTTCAGCTCTTCGCCTACGCTCGGGCCGACAAACTCTGCCCGGCGCAACGTGATCTGCTGCTCTGCCGCGGCGTTTAACACAGAAACGACGGTTTCGCCGACGGCGGCCTGCGCCATGTCATCACGCAGCGGAATACGCACCAGCACATCGCGGCTGGTGCCAAACAGCTGCACAACCGCGTCGCTAAAGCCGGCTTTACTGAGTGTCTGGCGAATATCGGCCAAATCAGCCGCCTGACTAAAACCCAGCTCAATAACAGTACCACCGGTAAAATCCAGCCCCCAGTTAATCCCCTTGCTGGCAAAACCAATAACCGACGCCACCATCAGCAGCGCTGACAACCCCACCGCCAGCCATTTCAGCCGCATAAAATTAATGGCTGAAGTAAATTGAAAAATCTGCATTTTATTCTCCTTAAACCGGCAGTGACTGCAAACGGCGACCGCCCCACCACAGGTTCACCAATAAGCGGGTACCCACTACTGCGGTGAATATCGATGTGATAATGCCGATAGCCAGCGTGACGGCGAAGCCTTTTACCGGCCCGGTGCCGACAGAAAACAGAATAAGCGCCACCAGCAAGGTAGTGATATTTGAATCCGCTATAGTGGCAAAAGCCCGGTCATACCCCAGATGAATCGCCTGCTGTACAGACCTTCCCTCAGCGAGCTCTTCGCGGATGCGCTCGAAAATAAGCACGTTTGCATCTACGGCCATACCGACGGTCAGCACTATGCCTGCCATTCCCGGCAGTGTCAGTGTGGCGCCCGGCACCATCGACATCACGCCGACGATCAGCACCAGATTGGCAACCAGCGCAATGTTCGCTACCAAGCCAAAGGCTTTGTAATACACCAGCATAAACAGCAGTACTGCAGCCATACCCCAGACAATGGCGGTCATACCAAGTGAAATATTTTCCTGGCCCAGGCTTGGGCCTATGGTGCGCTCCTCTATGATTTGTACCGGTGCAATCAAGGCTCCGGCGCGTAATAACGTTGCCAGGTTTTGTGCTTCAGAGGGTGAGCTCAGGCCTGTAATGACAAAGTCGCGGCCAAGCCGCTGTGAAATAGTGGCATCGTTAATCACTTCCTGTTGTTTAACCAGTACAGGGTTGCCGTCTGCCCCTATCTCAGTACCAGGTTTGTATTCAATAAACACCGATGCCATGCGCCGGCCTACGGCGTCTTTCGTGCGCGCCGATAGCATCTCGCCGCCTTGAGTATCGAGCTTAATATTTACCTGCGGCCGGCCGTATTCGTCATAACCGCTGCTGGCACCGGTAATATGCTCACCGGTCAGCATAATGGTTTTCTCCAGTAACAAGGCTCTGCCATCGCGGCTGTGATAAAGCCCGGCATCGGGCGATAAACGCCCGGCCTGCGCGGCTGCAACATCGCTTTGCTCATCCACCAGACGAAACTCCAGTGTTGCGGTTGCCCCCAGTATTTCTTTGGCTTTAGCGGTATCCTGCACACCGGGTAGCTGCACCACAATACGATCAGCGCCTTGCCGCTGCACCAAAGGTTCGGCCACACCAAGCTCGTTAACACGGTTACGGATAATAGTAATGTTTTGCGCCAGCGCATATTCACGGATCTGTTTTAACTGCAACTCACTCAGGGCGACCTGCACTGCTAAGCCATCACTTTGCTCAGTTAACAGCAAATTGCGGTCATGCTGTTTCAGTACAGCCAGCACAGCAGCCATATCCTCTGCGCTACGTAAACTAACAACCAGTTGCTGTCTGGTTAAATCAGGCTGCACACTACGATAGCGCAGTTTATTGTCACGCAGCTCACTGCGTAGCGTCTGCGCCAGATCTGTCAGGTTTTTATCGATAGCAGCTTTCATATCTACTGCCATTAAAAAATGCACACCACCACGTAAATCCAGGCCGAGCTTCATCGGCTCAGCGCCGATAGCCTGCAGCCAGGCCGGTGTGGCTGGTGCCAAATCCAGCGCCACGACAAACTTGTCACCAAGCACCTGGCTGGCGATTTCACGCGCCTTTAGCTGTGCATCTGTGCTGGCAAAGCGTATCAGTAATTTATGGTCAGTTAAGGTTTGAGCTTTGACAGTCAGGTTAGCAGCTGCAAACTGCTGATTTAATGCGCTACTGACCTCAGCGCTGATGGTACCGCCACGGGTCGCACTGATATTCAGTGCCGGATCTTCAGGGTATAAATTGGGTAAGGCATACAGCAGCGCGAGCAGCAGCATGCCAAGCACGGCGACATAGCGCCATGCAGGGTTTTTGTTCAACATGGATAATCGTCCTCACTGCCAGTGCCTGAAGAGCGGCTGGCTTAGCAAAATAACTCAGGCCAGCACAGTAGCTGGCAGTAAATATTCAGCGTGAGAAGAAACCGGCGGCGCGCGCGGCTGATGGCATACCAGCACGACAGCGCTGTAGCACTGGCCGGCGGCAGGCAAAACATGATGGCAATATAAACAACGAACACTAACGGTTAACGTCGTTGGTAGTGCGGGCGGGTCGTTATCGTCGGTCTGGCTATTGTCGGCAAGATGCACTGGCAGTGCTGGCAATACTGCCTGTAGCTGAGTGTCAGCCAGAGGCGACAGGCGTAAATCGTGCACGGCAAAAGCTTGCGGTGTACACAATAAACTTAAATAAAACAGTATGGCAAAACGGCTAAGCCAGCGCATAACACCCCAAAACACACCGCAGCCCCGACTGCTGCAGTAAAACTGGGCGTTATAATGCGGCCTGTGGCCAATAAAAACAATATGGAGTGTTGGTTTATCTTGCTGCCACCCGACCATTGAATCTATTTTTTAGATAGGTTAACGCCGAAAATATCAACCTTATCTTAGTTGTGTAGAAAGGTTTTACTCTTTAAGCTGATCTCTTGCCCGCACTGAAGGATATGACTATGCAAACTGCTCTGGCCCCTGTGTTGTTCTTACCTCATGGCGGTGGCCCGCTGCCGTTACTCGGTGATCCTGGCCATGCCGGGCTGACCCGCTTTATCAGTAACCTTGGAACACAGCTGCAGCAGGAGCTTAGTAAACCTACGGCAATTGTGGTAATAAGCGCCCACTGGGAAGAAACGATACCGGCATTGACAGCGAATAATTCAACACATTTGCTGTATGACTATTCCGGCTTTCCCGCTGAGAGTTATCAGCTGACCTACCCGGCCCCGGGCGCTGCGCAGCTGGCCGCAAACATAGCTGAGAAGCTTACCGAAGCAGGTTTTACGCCACAGCTTGATAAAAACCGCGGCCTTGACCATGGCGTCTTTGTTCCGCTATTGATGCTGCGCCCTGAAGCCGACATTCCGGTTTTACAGATATCCTTGCTCAAAGGGCTGGACCCGGCACAACATATTGCGCTGGGTGAAGCACTGGCCTTTTTACGCCGGCAAAATGTCTGGATTGTCGGCTCAGGTATGAGCTTTCATAATATGCAGGCGTTCTTCCGGCCTGATCTGGTTAGCAAAACGCAGATTGATGCGTTTAATCAGTATCTGATCACCAGCTTATCGCCAGAGCGGGATTATGCAGAGCAAGCCGACAAGCTAAGACACTGGTTAGATGCGCCTTATGCCCGCTTAATGCATCCGCGGGAAGAGCATTTACTGCCGCTGCATGTTTGTTTTGGCGCCGCCAAAGGCAGCCCTGCCGAACTGTTATTTAACGATGACGTGCTAAGTAAAACTGTCCTGGCGTTTGGCTGGTTCTGAGTTACCTGTGGCCAAAGATACCGGACAACAATCAAAGTCTTCTTGCTGCATAAATTTCTGCCGGTACTGGCTGGGGCTTAACTCGGTGTAGTTAAGAAACAGTTTACGAAATGAGCTCATGTCTTCGTAGCCGACCTGTAACACTATTTGCTCTATTGGCATGCTGGTAGTTTCCAGCAGGCGCTTAGCCTGCTCTACCCGTAACCGCTGCAGATAATTTAGTGGTGTATCGTTCAGTGCTGCTTTAAAGCGGCGCAGTAAAGTCCGTTTGGTTAAATGAAACTGTGCCGCCAGAGCTTCCAGCGCAAAAGGCTCTGCCAGCGATTTGAGCAGGTGTTTTTGCACCTGGGCAATCAGTAAGTCGGTATGCGGCTGCCCGACGGATAAATCCATATAAGGTATTTGCGAGCTGCGGTTGGGATCTGTCAGCATGATTTTGCCAATCTGGCGTGCAAACTGTTCGCCAACCATGCGTTCTGTCAACGCCAGGCATAAATTCATAAAAGCAGTCGTCGCACCAGCCGTTAGCAAATTGCCATCCTGCACCAGCAGTTTATTCAGTTGTAAATGCACCTTGGGGTACAGGCTCTGAAAAACGTCTTTGAAAAACCAGCTCGATGTCGCATTTTTGTGCTCAAGCAGGCCGCTTCCGGCAAGAATAAAAGTACCGGTACAGTGCGCCGCTATCATGCTGCCACTAGCCAACGCCTGGGTTAAGCCGGCAAAATAACCTGCTGACTGCTGTGCTAATGCACTCAGTTGTGCCCGGCTATAGGCATACGCCGCTGGCAGGATAAGTGCGTCTGCCATTTGCCAGTTATGCGGTTGTACGTTAAGCGTTACGCCCTGTCTCAATGTCAGCGGCTTACCATCAGGCGATACCAGATAACAGTGAAACAGTGGCGTTGCCTGCTCTCCATGCTGATAACGCCACAGCACATTACAATACTCAAAAAAATCCAGCAAACCAAAAACATCGCTGCTGATACTGCTGTTTGTCGCTAATACGGCAATGTGCTTCATGCTTTTCCTGCTCCCCCTGATGACGACAGCATTTGTCACTATCCACCTTATTTTTATCAATAGTGACACTGCTGTCAGGGTTTAGCAAGTTTTACACTGCAACCGTAGCATCAACATAACGCAGGAGGCTGTATGAGCACGCTAAACAAAAAATGGCCGGCAATCAGTATATGGCTTGGCAGCTGGCTGGTCATTTTCTGGATCAACTTTGCAGCAGAGCTGTCATTAATGATGCATCTGTTTGCCGTGCCAGTATTACTGATAAGCACGGCAATAGGTGCCGGGCAAATGCTGGAAGGCTCGGATCCCCGCCATGGCGGTGACTAAACAGCAAGACACCGTTATACTGGCGCCAAAGTAGCTGTGTAAGATTAAAGAACATGACAAGCTGGCAGATTACCGGGGCGCTTATTACGCTGGCGCTGCTGTGGTATTACTTTCCGCGTGAGTTTATGCCCAAGTTGCTGGCCGAGCCGGGTTATCAGCATCTGGTGCTGGCATCCGCAGTCACGCTCAGTTTATTCTGGAGTGTCCAGGCCGGAATCAAAGAAGGCCTGAACCTGCATTTTCTGCTGGTGACAACAGTAGTGCTGTGTCATGGCTGGCGCATTGCTATCTGGCTTTGTCTGCTGCCTATGTTGTTGCTGATTGGCTTTGGCAAGCTGGCATGGCAGGACAGCGGCTTGTATGCGCTGTGCAGTTTTATTCTACCCGGCCTGTTTAGCTATACGCTGTTTCTGGCCAGTTACCGTTACCTGAGCCGGCATTTATTTATCTATATTTTTGTCGCGGGCTTTATCAGCGCCGCCCTGACGATTGTATTGCAGATCAGCCTGACATCGCTCTGGTTTGGTCTGGAAGGCCGCTACAGCTGGCAAATCATTATCGATAACTACTGGCAGCTTGCGTTGCTGCTCTGGTTTCCCGAGGCCTTACTAAATGGCAGCGCCATCACTTTAATGGCCATCTACCGGCCACACTGGTTGCGTACTTTCTATGACAGGGAATATTTATCTCCCGACAGATAAATGCATAACGGGCAGCACGCATGCTGCCCGAACACTGTGTTTATTTTAAACCGAGGATTTCTTTACCCTGGTTAAACACCACATCTACCGGAATATCAGCATCGGCCAGACGCGCTAAATCTGCCGCCAGCTGCGGTTTAATCACGCCTTTATCCGCTACCAGCGCGGCAACGCCATCATAATTGCCATCGCCTTGCAGGGTCAGGATCAGCTCAGATAACGACGCCATAGCAGCCTGCATTTTCGGATAATCTACCTGATAGGTGCCATCGTCGTTACGGACAAAAGCGCCCTGTTCGGCAAAATAGTTAAAGCGGATCATATTGGCTTTACCATGCGCACTGGAGGCACCAAAACGCACTGAGCGGAAAATACCCGCCATAAAGGTGGTGTAATAATCTTCCAGCTCCCCCTCATCCAGCATACCCTGCTGTTTTAGCTGGGTAATCATATACAGCCCGAGAATATCGGCTTTGCCTTCTTCCAGCGCTGAAGCATGCTCCTTTAAAGCCTGACGTACAGAGCCTTTATCATTAATGGTATTTTTAATACCCAGGCCATGGGCTACTTCATGGAACATCGTGTTGTTAAAAAATGCATTAAAGGTGACATGCTTACGCTGCTCAGGCGCGATCAGTAAATCTGCAATTGGCAACATAATATGGTCAAATTTGGCCTGCATAGCGTTTTTCAGCTGCAAACGGCGGGTGCCTTTTTCCAGCTGTACCTGCTCGTCGTTGGGCAGGTTTATCGCAATGGTTTTAGAGCCTGCGTTAGAGTGGCCAGCGTAGTAAATCACATCATAAGCATTTAAGTCAGCGTCTGACCCCGGTGTTTCAGCTTTATAAGCCTCTGCTACCGGCAGGCCCTTTTGCAGCGCCGGTAAGGTAGCCGCATACTTCGCCAGTTTTTCACTCCAGCTTAAATCTTTTACCAGCACGTAAGCTTCAAATGCTGCACGATAGCCGAACAGCTGATCTTCATAGGTTTCAATCGGGCCAATCACCAATTCAATCGGGTTATTCTTCATCGCCATCCAGGCAAAATCTGATGGCTGATAGTTGTCGGTCAGTAACGCCTGCGCCCGCAGTTTAAGATAATCGGCAAACTCTTTGTCTTCTGCCAGTATTGACGCTTCAGTCAGCAGTTTTGCTGCAGCTTTAAGCTGTGTGTTGTACTGCACAGAATACGGTATGGTATGCAGCTTGCCTTCGCTGTCGCGTCGCACAACAGAATACAGCCCGGTTTTGTCGCTAAGCTCTGCTGCGTCAAACTCTTGTTTGGTCATATCGGCCGGATAAAACTGTGCCCCGGCTGGCTTTTCAGCATAACCACTGAGAAATGCCTCATCACCTTTTAACCTGTCCCAGGGGCCATAGTTGATATCTGCAAAAGTGCGGACCTTACCTTGGGGCAGTTTAGCCAGAAACGCCGTTTTTTCTTCACCAAAGGCTTGTTGCCAGAACAGATCATCCATAATTTTGCTGGCATCGATCAGTTTACCCAGCATAGTGCGCTGACTGTCGCTAAGTGCGGATAAATCCGCCGTTAAATCAACGCTACGATAAATATCCAGTCGCTTTTCAAATGCCGGTAACAAGCTTACCGTTGCCGTTGTTTCAGCTGCTTTAGCGTCAGAACTGGGTGACACAGCAGAGGAAGAGGTGTTGTCTGCCGGAGAGCAGGCGCTTAGCACACCGGCAAAAGCCAGAGCCAGGTAAAGGGCGTTATAACGCATAGTAGGATCCTGTTTTAGTCATGCAACATTTTGCTGAACGGATACAGGGTAGAAAAAGCACACCGGCAGTTCAATAGCACTGTGACGGAAATACGTTAGAAAGCGGTTGAAAATAAAAAACCACCTTGATAGCAGGTGGTTTAAGGCTCGCAATAAAAACCCAGCGAAAATGCTTAATATTGTTTTTATTTAATTACTCTTTTTCAGCCAGCTTTTTCAAATTCTCATGTATTTTAAACAGTACGATCAATAGCTCGCACCATATCCTGACACCGATGCTACCGAAAACTAAGATCCCCAGCCCCTGCCAAAAACCACCGTAGGCAGTGAACATAGAACCTAAGCCGCTGATCAATACTCCCAATAGCATTAGCCAATAAACAAAAGTAATAATTTTTGGCGTCAACATTGAATCAAAAAACAGCACATCTCTCATATATAACATCCTTTTATCGCTTTTAATTATCTACGGCATTGAGCACAGCTGAATGTAAAATAGTTTAAAGCTTACCGCAACCCTAACAATAAAAACTTCTTAATAACTATGATGCTGCATCAATGGCTATTAGCCGGTCACAGCTATCTGAGCGGAGAAAATAATATAAAGCCCCAGTGAAATAAAGACGGCACAGGCAAAACGCCGGGCCCAGTCCAGAGACACTTTTTGCAATATCCAGCTGCCGGCGTAAACCACAGGTACATTAGCGGCCAACATACCCAAAGTAGTACCTACTATGACCCACCACACAGCCTGTTCAAAACTGGCGGCAAGAATAACGGTAGCGATCTGAGTTTTGTCTCCAATTTCAGCCAGGAAAAACAGCAGACAACTGGCAGCAAAAGCACCATAACGCAGCATACCATTATCTTCACTGTCATCTTTGTCCGGGATCAGTAACCACAGCGCTACCGCGATAAAACTGCCGCCAAGCAGCACATTATGCCACCCCTGGGGAATAAACTGCGCTACCCAGACGCCCAGCCAGGCTGATGCCGCATGATTGAGTAAGGTAGCCACCAGAATGCCTGCAATTATAGCGCCTCTGGCGCGAAATCTGGCGGCCAGAAATAACGACAATAATTGGGTTTTGTCGCCAATTTCTGCAACAGCGACAGCAGTAAAAGAAGAGATAAACGCGTCCATAATACAACCTTGGCGGGAATAAACATAAGACATAACACGGCTCCCGCTATGGACCGGTATTATGTCTTAAGTCTCATCAATTCAGCGTGCGCTGAACGATACGGCCATGTGCCATGCGGCACAAGTATGTTGACCGTAGCGCTACTATGCATTACACAGCAGCAGATTACTCCCTTAAGGACGGCGCGCAGTCTAGCGTAAAACCCTGCCGGCCTCAAGGTAATGTTGAGCAAAATTGCAGTTCAGTTTAAAAACAAAGCTGGCAACGCCAGCTTTGTTTTAGCCCCTGGTTTTTACTAATTTGTCGGCAAGGCGCACTGATTGTGCACGCCAGCTGGCCCAGCCGTTGATCAGGTTAACCAGGCCCCAGTAAGTCAGCGGCACCAGTACCAGACTGGTCAGG
This sequence comes from Rheinheimera sp., assembly GCF_036568245.1. GTDB lineage: Bacteria > Pseudomonadota > Gammaproteobacteria > Enterobacterales > Alteromonadaceae > Alishewanella. The sequence continues at coordinate 13,293 of NZ_DATCSY010000374.1, forward strand.
GTGGAAAACAACAGGCCACCGATAATAGCAATTGCCATAGGTGCGTAGCTTGGGCCATCACCGCCTATTTGCGTCCCGCCCAGTGCCAAAGGCAGCAGCCCCAGCACGGTTGTCGCAACGGTCATTAAAATGGGCCGCAGCCTTGACTCACTGGCGTGGATAATCAATTCACGCAGTGAAGCCTCAGGTTGCTCCTGGCGGTCCTGATTGATCCGGTCAACCAGCACTATGCCGTTATTTACCACTATTCCCATTAACACCAGCATGCCTATCATGCCCATAATGCCCATGCTGGTGCCGGTGAACATAAAGGTCCAGAACACCCCGACCAGCGAGAACAACAATGAGCCAATGACGGCCGTTGGCAGTAATAATGACTCAAACAATGCCGCCATCACGATGTAAATCATCGCCACAGCAAGCAGCATGTTTACCATCATCACCTGCTGAGACTCATCCTGACGCTGAAAACTGCCCTGAAATGACCAGCGATAACCCGACGGCAACGCCAGTTGATCCATCACCTTCTTAATGTCTTCCCGCGCCGTGTCCATCGTGTAGTCTTTCGCCAGATTCATCCGTATGGCGATACCAGTCTGACGGTCAAAGCGGCGGATCTGATCCAACCTCGGAGCAGCTTTAATCTCCGCCAGTTGCTGCAGGCTGATCACTACGCCATCTTTATTCAGAATAGGTAATGCAGAGAGCTCGGCTAGTGAGTGACTGACTTTTTCATCGTACAGCACCCGCATTAACAGCTCACCCTGCTCTAACGTTCTGAAAGTGCGTAAGTTAGTGCCTCGCAATGCCAGCGATACAGCACCGGCTACCTGCTGCGCAGATAACCCCTGACGCTGTAACTGGTCCAGTTTCAGCGTAATTTGTATCTCCTGCTGGCCATGGGCAATCTCTGAGCTAACATCCTCCAACCCCTTAATGGCCGACAGCATAGGTTCAATTTCAGTGGCCAAATCCAGCAATACCTCGGTAGAGCTGCCCAGTAAATGTACCTGTAAGCCGCCATTGTTTCCCCAGCCAAAAGAGGGCTTTGAACGCACCAGTGCCGGCCAGTCCTTGCGGATAGCTTCTTTGAGCTGCGCCATCGGCTGACTCAGTTGCTCTTTTAATATGATGATTGAAATAGCATGGCCCGAGCGGTAGTAACTGTATACCGATTCAATATCGAACTTCTCTTTGTTCGCATACAGGTATTGCTCCATTGTACTGACTTCAGCCTCAACCTCGGCAATAGCATAGTTACCCTGCACATTGTAATTAAGAAAAATGCGGTCACGATCTTCATTGTCTTCGTCACCACCGGACACTGCGCCCATCGGAATCACAATGCTGCCAAGCAGCAGCACTGCGGCAAAGGCAGACCAGCGCGGGTGATACATTACCCAACCCAAAATACGGCGATACTTCGCTTCAAACACGCCTGATTTTTGCTCTTTTACCGGCTGTACCTTCAACCCGGTAGTTAACAGTGGCAGCAGCGTAAGCGCCATTAACAAGCTGACTGCCAGGCACAAACAAATCGCTATTGCGACATGTTCGAGGAAAATGGTTAATTCCATCTTCTGGCCAACAATATTCGGCAGAAACACTATCGCTGTAGTAGCCGTGCCTGCGACAACTGCCAGGCTGACGCGGCGTACACCCCGGGCAGTAGCGGCTTTAACATCACCGCCCAGCGCCCGCTCACGGAAAATACTTTCGGTTACTACCACGGCGTTATCTACCAGCATCCCGATGGCCAGCATCAGCCCCATCATGCTGAGGATATTCAGGCTGTAATTCATAAAGTACATCAGCCCCAGCGCGATGCAGATAGATACAGGCACCGCCAGTACCACTACCATAGTGGTGCCAAGATGACGTAAGAACAGATACAACACAGCAAAAGACAACAAGGCGCCGATACCACCGGCGCTGAGCAAGTCGGCCAGTGACGTGGTGACCCCTTTGGCAGTGTCATCCATAATGTACAAGCTGATCCCATTAAACGCCGGATCGTTGTCGGCCGCTTCAACCACGGCCAGTGCGGCCCGGGCAACCTCAACCAGATTAGCTCCCGACTCTTTAAATACGTTCATGCCCACCGCGTAGCTTTGATCCAGATGGCGGCCATCTTCACGTTTGGGTAGTTCAAGCTGCACTGTAGCCACTTCACGCAGGCTCAGCCCGGGCCGAAGCGGCAGTGATGCTATCTCTTCCAGTTCACGGTACTCACCAACCGGTTTTACCAGTATGCTGTTCTGGCTATTACGCAGCTCGCCTGCGGTCATGGCGAAGTTATTGCTTTGCAGCATACTGACGATCGTCGTAGCATCAATGTTCAGGGCACGCATTTTATCCGGGTCCAGCCGGATCACGACCTGGCGCTTTTCAACACCATACAGCTCAACTTTTGATACCCCGGCCACCCGCTCCAACGGCCGCTTAATTTGCCGCTCCAGCAGATCATATGCCATTGCTAAGTCGCGTTCACTGGAGATCCTAAGCTGAAATATCGGCATATCATTGGTGTTAAACTGAAACACCAGCACACGCTCAACATCTTTCGGCAGCAAGTGGCGAATGCTGTCCAGCCGCTCACGCACCTCAATACTCTTGCTGTTGATATTTTCTTCCCAGTTAAACTCCAGCGAGATTTCCGCGCTGTTCTCATTTGACCAGGAACGCATTTCCTTTACACCGGTCACAGTTGCCAGCGCCTCTTCCACCGGGCGGGTGATCAGGCGCTCAATTTCTGTCGGCGTTGCGTTGTTATAAGGCACATTGATAAAAATCTCTGGAATATCAATGCCGGGAAATTTCTCCAGCGGCAACATGCGGCTGGCGATAATGCCAAACACCAGCATTGATAAAAACAGCATGCAGATGGTCACCGGCCGGCTTAGCGCAAAACGGGTTAATGCCAGAGGTTGCTGATTCATATGCCAGCCTCCTGCGCGCTGTGTGCAGTGTCTGCCCCGGCTGTCTGTGTCTGGCTGTCACGGCTGAACAGCGCATACAGTACAGGAATAAACAGCAGCGTCAGCATAGTAGCCAGTGCCAGACCAAAGATCACTGTAATGGCCATAGGCGCCCGGATCTCACTGCCATCACCACCACCAATCGCCATCGGTAACAAGCCAAGAATCGTTGTCAGTGTTGTCATCAGTACTGGCCGCAAACGGCTGGCACCGGCCTCGAGTACCGCTTGCGTCAATGCAACCCCTTCGCCACGCAGCTGATTTATGCGGTCTATCAGCACGATGGCATTGTTTACCACTATACCGGCCAGCATGATAAGACCGATAAATACGATGACAGACAAGCGGGTGTCGGTCAGCCATAGCCCCAATACCGCTCCGGCACCGGCCAGAGGCACGGTAAACAGGATCAACAGCGGTTGCAGCAGATTTTCAAATTGCGACGCCATCACTAAGTACACCAGAAAGACTGCCAGCAGCAACGCCATCGTCAGTGAGGTATAAGCACGCTCCATTTCCTCACTTTGGCCCATTACCGCCGCACTGACGCCGTAAGGCAAGCGCTGTGCTGATAAGATCGTCTGGGCGCTTTGTGTTGCCTGTTCTAAATCACCGTAAGCCAGGTTTGCACTGACCACGGCCACGCGCTGCTGACCAATACGGGTAATCTCACTCGGGCCTGTTTCACGTTTGATCTCTGCCACAGCAGACAGCGGTAACGGCTTGTCGCTGCCCGGATTAATGATCAGCTGTGCCAGTTGCTGTTCAGACTGACGGTACTGCTCTTCCAGCCGGACACGAATATCTACTTTACGGTCGTTCACTGAATACTGCCCCGCCAGCTCGCCGCCTACATAAGCGGCAACCCTTTTGGCCACATCATGTGAGGTCATACCGAGTTGTGATAACAAGCCATGATTGAAATACAGCGTGATTTCCGGCTGGCCGCGGCGCAGGCTGGTTTTCACATCAGTAAAACGATCATCCGCTTCAAGCGCCGCAACCAGATTGTCTGCGGCAGTTTTAAGTTGTGGCAGCTCATAACCAGACAATTCGACTTCCAGCGGCGTACTGAAGCTAAACAGCTGTGGACGGTCGATTTTCACCATAATGTCAGGTTGACGCGCCAGATAATCACGCAGCGTCGTGATAACCTGCTGCTCCTGCTCTGCACTGCTACCAGGCTGTAGTACGATGTTCAGCCGCCCCCAATGGCTACCGCCAATACTGGGATCAACCGTCATCTGGGCACCAGTGCCAGCCTGCGCATAACTGCGCTTGACCACCGTTTGCTCAGCGGCAATAGCGGCCAGACTGGTCAGCACTTTATCCGTTTGCTCAATGGCGCTGCCAACCGGTAACTGTACTTCAACAAAAAATTCGCCCTGGCTCATCGCCGGTATCACATCGGCGCCTAAGCGCGGCAACAAGGCAAAGCAACCTGCAGCTACTGCTAACGTAATGGCGATAGTAACTGCTTTAAAATTAAGCGCGGCTTGTAATGCACTGCGATAAGCACGCTCCAGCTGGGTTAATAACCATTGCACGGCAACCAACAGCGGTTTAAAGGCGAATGCCAGTGCCCGGCTGACCAGACGAAACACCAGCGTCAATAAGGTCATTACCAGCAACATCAGACCACGCAGCGCCTTGCCCAGCATCCGTAGTGGCCAGGTCGGCCAGTAATACCAGCGGCGCACCTGTTCTGCCGTTGTGATATCTGTAACGGGCGCAGCGGCATCGACGCTTCGGCTACGTTCACGGGCGGCCATGGTTGGGATCAGCGTCAGCGCGACTACCAGCGAGGCCAGCAGCGCAAAGGTAACCGTCAGTGCCTGATCCCGGAATAACTGCCCGGCGATACCTTCAACAAATACCAGTGGAAAGAACACTGCAACTGTAGTCAGAGTTGACGCTGTAATCGCCATCGCCACTTCTCGGGTACCGGTTTTGGCGGCAGTAAAGGCATCTTTACCCTGCTCTTTATGGCGGGCAATGTTCTCCAGCACAACAATAGCATTATCGACCAGTAAGCCAACGGCCAGCGCTATGCCGCCGAGGCTCATCATGTTCAGCGTAATACCCTGACCGTACATCAGATTAAAAGTAGCAATCACTGATACCGGTATTGATACCGAGATAATCAGCGTCGCCCAGACATTGCGTAAAAACAGATACAGCACCAGCATCGCCAGCAAGCCGCCGATAATGGCTGAAGATTTGACCTCTTCAATCGCCTGTTTAATAAACTCTGACTGGTCATACACCAGCGTCAGCCGGTAGCCGGCGGGCAAAGATTTTTCCAGCTGCGGCAACTGTGCCAGCAGTGTTTCTGCCACTTGCACCGTATTGGCATCACCTTCTTTGTATACAGCCACTTCAATGGCTTCTTTACCGTTGATGTAAGTAATACTCTGCCGGTCAACAAAGCTGTCACGTACCTGCGCAATATCTTTTAACCGGATCTGGCTGCCAGCCACTTCGGCTACGTATAGATCTTCAATCTGGCGTAAGTTTGCAAACTGGTTGATGGTACGAACCAGATAGTCGTAGCTAGGCGTTTCCAGCCGGCCACCGGCCTGATTCAGGTTTTCTTCACGTAACCGCTCACTGATTTGGCTGATATCCAGCTGCAGCTGGCTGAGTTTCTCCGGATCGACCAGGATCTGAATTTCCTGGCTTAACCCCCCGTCAGGCCGCACGGCAGCAACGCCGGGTAACGATTCCAGTGAGCGGCGTAAATCCTCTTCGGCAAAGGTACGTAAACTAACCAGCTGCGCCGGGCTTAGCGCTTCAGCTTCGGTATCACGGCTCAGCGCAAGACGTACAATCGGATCTAAATTCGGGTTGAACCGCAGCAGCAGCGGTTTTTCGATTTCCAGTGGCAGAAACAGAACATCCAGCTTTTCACGCACTTCCAGTGCCGCCAGATCCATATCCGTGCCCCAGTCAAACTCCATTACCACATCAGAGCGGCCAGAACGTGACACCGACTGTACCTTGCGCACACCTTTAACAATACCAACGGCTTCTTCAATAGGTTTGCTGACCAGCTGCTCGACTTCGGCCGGTGCGGCGCCAACAAATTCGGTGCGTACTGTCAGTGACGGGTAAGATAAATCAGGCAATAAGTTCACCGCCAGGCGGCCTGCAGCAACCAGACCGAAAAGTAAAATACCTAGTGTGAACATCCAGATAGTGACGGGGCGGCTTACCGCGGTATCAACCAGCTTCATAGCATCATGTCCTGTGAGCTTAAATTATTGTTGTATTTATTCAATGAAAGGCAGTACTTCTAGTTATATCTGCAAAAACCGGCTTACCTACGCCAACACGCCTTGAACCCATCCCTGGGGGCTCGTTTCCGCCCATCCAGGGCTCCAACGGTTGGCTTAAGATAAGCCGGTTTTTACTCCATTTGAGCTGTCTTAAAACTCGCGTACCGTTACCACATTGACCAGCGCATCGTCTTTTAACGCTGACTGACCGGCAATCACCACCTGATCGCCCAGCGCCAGGCCTGATAACACCTCAACAGTATTGTCGGCCTGATAACCCAGATGTACCTGCTTGCGGCTGACTTTGTTCTCACTGTCGATGACAAATACTGTCTGGTTATTGTCAGTACTCATCAGCGCGCGTTTAGGCAGCAGTAAGGCGTCGGCTTTTACATCAAACTGCAGCTGTACCTGAGCAAACATGCCCGGTTTTAGTATCTGCTGCTCGTTAGCCACTTTCAATACCGCACGAACAGTGCCTGATTGTGCATCAACTACCGGAGAAATACGCACCAGCTCGGCTTTTACCGGCTGCATGCCAGCAAACTGCAGTACCGCATTCTGGCCGACATGGGCCTGAGCTAACTGTTGTTCCGGTAAATGCACTACAGCTTCCAACTGCTGGTTAGAAACGATATGAAACAGCGACTGTGTAGTATGCTGATTCACCAGCTGGCCTACTTTGGCATAACGCCGGGATACCACACCCGCGATAGGCGCCCGAATTTCAGTTTCTTTCAGCGCCAGCTCTGCCAGGTTAACCGAAGCTTGCAATGCATCAAACTGCCACTGTAGTTTTTCAAATACGTCGGCACTTATCAGCTTACGCTGATACATCTCTTCCATCCGTTTTAACTCACTACCCAGACGGTTTAGTTCGGCTTTCTCTTTGTTCAGGCTGTACTGCTGGCGTTCGTTATCCAGTTGCGCCAGTAATTGGCCGGCAACCACTTTTTCGCCCTCTTCTACCAGAATTTGCTGCACTATACCGGTGGCTTTACTGATCACTTCAGCTTCACCACGTGCTTCCAGGGTGGCAGTGGTACGGTAGCTGCTGCTGATCTCACCCTGACGCGTCAGGGCCGATTCTACCGGAATGGCAACGATGGCTTCTGCTGTGGTGGTCGCGGTGGTACTGTTAGCCTGATTACAGCCGGTCAGTAGCACACTGGCCAGTACAGCGGCGGCGGCAGTGAGTTTAAAAGTGTTTGACGTTTTCATGATTCATCCTTTGGAAAACAAAATACTGAACAAGTTAATACCAACAATGCAGCTGCTGTGCCAGCGCCATAAAAAATAAATTCTTGAATATTTTCAATAAGATAAAATATATTCATCTCAATTAACCACTCATCGCATCCATTTGGGTTAGTTAAAAGCACT
>NZ_DATCSY010000375.1:0-4691 GCF_036568245.1 Rheinheimera sp.
ACTAGGGAAATTCCCCGCCTGCTGCAACTGTTATATCGAAAAGCCGGTTGTTTCTGCCGGAATTTTCATCACAGCCCAGCCTTTGGCGATCAGGCGTTACCTTTAACCTGCTTTTTAAGCTCCGCCGCGAACCCCAGCATCCGATTTAATGGCACCAATGCTTTTTCGCGAAGTGTCGCATCAACAAAAATCTCATGCCCTGTAGTGTCGGTTAACGCTGCTTCTATCGCTTTTAAGCCGTTCATTGCCATCCAGGGGCAATGAGCACAACTGCGGCATGTGGCGCCGTTACCGCCGGTTGGGGCTTCGATAAAGGTCTTATCCGGCATCTGCTGCTGCATTTTGTAAAAGATGCCTTTGTCGGTTGCGACAATAAAGGTATCGTTTGGCAGTGTCTGGCTGGCTTTAATCAGCTGACTGGTTGAGCCTACCGCATCGGCTAACTGTACAACGCTATCGGGCGATTCAGGGTGTACCAGCACTGCAGCGTTCGGGTATTGCTTTTTAAGCTCTACCAACGCATTGGCTTTAAATTCATCGTGTACGATACAGGCCGCGTTCCACAGCAACATATCGGCGCCGGTTTGCTTTTGCACATAAGCACCTAAATGCTTATCCGGGCCCCAGATAATTTTTTTACCCATGCTGTCGAGGTAATCCACTACGTCTAAGGCAATAGATGAGGTAACCACCCAATCGGCGCGGGCTTTAACCGCGGCAGAGGTGTTAGCGTACACCACCACAACGCGATCAGGATGCGCGTCACAAAATGCCGAGAATGGCTCAGCCGGGCAGCCTAAGTCTAACGAACAGGTTGCATCCAGCGTTGGCATTAATACGGTTTTATTCGGCGTTAAAATTTTTGCTGTCTCGCCCATAAACTTAACACCAGCGACAATCAGGGTTTTCGCCGGGTGCTCATTACCAAAACGGGCCATTTCTAAGGAGTCAGATACACAGCCACCGGTTTCTTCCGCCAACGCCTGAATTTCAGGATCGGTATAATAGTGTGCAACCAGTACAGCGTCTTTTTGCTGTAACAGCTTTTTAATACGATCCTTGTAGGCTTGCTTGTCATCGCTGCTTAATGGCAGCGGCTTTTTAGGGAAGGCAAAATCTTGCTCTGTGAAATACAACGCTTGTTCCATAGGGCTCACCCGCTGGCTTAAAAGGGCGGCTATTATAGCGCTGCGTGTTGGTAAAATACAGAACATTGCATGGTGGGTCATGATGGATTCGAACCATCGACCAACGGATTAAAAGTCCGCTGCTCTACCAGCTGAGCTAATGACCCCCACTGCGGACGCATATCTTACTGATTTACGGCTTTTGTGCAACCAAAAAGTGTTAAAAACCGGCTGATACTGGTCTGACTGCTCAAAATGCCAGCGGATACTAACATCTTGTGCACAGAAAAAACCCGGCTAACGCCGGGTTGAGTTACTTAAGTGCGTCAATCCTGTCTTGCGCCAGTTTCGCTGATGTCGCAGTTGAGTGCTTATCAACCAGCTGACGGTAATACCGCAGGGCTGCGTCTTTTTGGTTCTCGCGCTCGGCCACCTGACCTAATTTAAGCAAGGCGTCGGCAACTTTATTTGACTGAGGAAAATTATTCACTACCCGCTCAAAATGCGTTTTTGCCTTGGCCAGCTCATTATTGTTAAACAATAACTGCCCCAGCCAGTAATGGGCATTAGGTGCATAACCTGAATTGGGGTAGCTCTGAATAAAACTCTCAAACTCCGGAATTGCCGCCTCATAGCGCCGATCTTTCAGCACCATGTTGACAGCTTTATCGTACGCGTCGTTCTCAGAAATATCGCTGGAGTAGCTAGGTGTCGCCACAGGCGTGTCTACCGGCATCACCGCTGCACTGTTATTGGCAGCTGGCTGCTGGATAGCACTGACCCGCCGGTCTATTTCCTGATACAAATCGCGTTGGCGTTGCAGGATTTCGTCAAGCTGATACGTATGTGTTTCAGTTACCCCCCGCAATTCACTCACCTCATCCAATAAGGTTTGTAATTGCTGCGCCATACGAAGCTGAGCCTCGGTACGGGCCTCCACAATGCGTTCCAGAGTCGTCAGGCGCTGTTCCAACGAACCGGAAGGTTGCGCTGCTGACATGGCGTTAGAGGATGCCCGGTTACGATTAATATCAGTAACAGGCGCAGGGTTAGCACTAACACCGGTATGAACCAGTGTCAGTGCAGCGAGCAGAGTATATTTAACAGTCATGCGTATCAATACAGTAATTAGTCTGGATTAGTAGACTAACACTGCACGACGGTTTTTAGCAAAACCTGCTTCAGTACGTGACATATCAACCGGCTTCTCTTCACCGTAGCTAACAGTAGAGATTTGGCCAGCTGAAACACCTACGTTTTGCAGATACTGTACAACAGCCTGAGCACGACGCTCGCCCAGTGCGATGTTGTACTCTGGAGTGCCGCGCTCGTCTGAGTGGCCTTCAATTGTTACACGTACGCTTGGGTTAGCCGTTAAAAATGCACCGTGCGCCTGCAGAGTTTCGATGAACTCAGGACGTACAGTTGCTTTGTCGAAGTCGAAATAAATGGTGTTTTCCTGGCGCAGCGCTTCCAGTTTCTGACGCATTTGTTCTGCCGGGCTCATTGTTTGCTCAACAGTTTCAACCTGTACAGTCTCTTGTGGTACGTTTGACGTATCAGCGCCTGACTGATCAGTAGATGAAGTTGAGCTACAAGCAGCCAAAGTCAGCACTGGTAATGCAATGAATAAACCTTTTAACACTTTATTTAATTTCATGATGTTGTCCTTAGTATTTAAATGTAATAACTATCTTGCTTTTCTATAAAAACGGCGACCACGCCGGCGATTTTACCTGTCCTTCGACTGCCGGCAGTCGTGCTTTAAAACGACCATCCATAGAAACCAGTGCTAACACCTGCGTTGAACCGTGCATGGTGCTGTATATGATCATCGAACCGTTCGGCGCCACACTTGGCGATTCATCCAGGTTAGTTTTGGTAAGCACCTGCAGGAAGCGGGTCTGACGATCCATCTTCGCGATTCGGTACTCACCGCGGATGCGGTTGACCATTACCACCGAATTACCATCCGGTGTATAAGAGCCGGCCAGATTCATTTCACCTTCAAAAGTTAAACGTCTGGTCGTACCCGTTAACAAATTTACGCTATAAAGTTGCGGATTTCCACCACGCTCAGAACTGAACAACAGTTCTTTGCCATCCGGAGACCACGAAGGCTCCGTATCTATCGCACGGTGATTAGTGATCCGGGTTAACGCCTTAGTGGCGATATCCATGGTATAAATCTCAGTGTTGCCATCTTTAGACAATACCATTGCCATTTTTCTGCCATCCGGTGACCATACAGGTGCACCGTTAATGCCTGGTGTACTGCTAAGCATAGTACGCCGGCCAGTATAAATATCCTGAATATAAATCTGTGACTGACGTTTCTCGAACGTTACGTAAGACAGTTTAGTGCCATCTGGCGACCAGCTCGGAGACATCAGCGGCTCTTTAGAGCGCAGCAGGATCTGCTCGTTGGCACCGTCGTAATCAGCGACCACCAACTGGTAGGGAAATTCCAACTTGCGATTAACCAACACGTAAGCGATTTTGGTCAGGAAAGCTCCGCGCTCACCGGTAAGTTTCTCATACACGATGTCGCTTATCCGGTGCGCATACTGGCGGAACTGACTGCCGTTAATGGTCGTTTCACGGCTATCCAGTATATGCTCATTATTTGAGCCCAGACGGCCAGCATTTAACGACTGGCGGCTGGCTGCGTTGCTGCCCTTTAATACATCAATAAGCTCAAAACTCACAGTGTAGCGGTCAATGCCAATTTCAGTGATTTGGCCAATAACAATGGCTTCAACGCCCTCACGCGACCAAGCAGCGTAATCAATCTGTGCTGCGCTTTGTGGCCGCTGTGGCATTTTAATACTCGCCAGCGGGCTGAATTTGCCACTACGCATAAGGTCCGCTGCAATAACTTCATCCAGTCGCTGACTGGGTAAGGTCGCACCTTTAAACGTAAAAGGTAAAATAGCGATCGGGCGCGCCGAATCTATACCTTCTGTAATAACAATTTCCAAAGATGCCTGAGCCTGCGCACTTAGCACCGCGACGAATAAAAATAAGGTGTTTCGAATAAATTTAAACATAATCAAAGTTCTGGGCTTACCGTTAAGTTAATGTCTTTTAACTGGTTATACACATCCGGGTCTGCCGATACCGGCAAAGTCCCCGCCCGATTTACGGCCCTGACTGTTGCATCACACACCGTTTGGTCACCGCTTATCACGCCAACCCGTGTTACAAAACCATTACTCGCCAACCGTATATTAATGCGACAAGACTTTCCTCGCATACCTTCATCAACCAGCAAATTACGCTGAATAGCATCCCGGATCAGCGCAGTGTAGCGCTGAACTTCCGTAGCGGCCTGCTGTGCTCTGGCAGCAGCACGCGCCTGAGCTTCTTTTGCCATTTGCTCCTGCATTGCGCGTTCCTGCTCAGCACGCTGCCTTGCTTCTGCTGCCTTACGCTCACGCTCTGCCGCGGCTTTTTCTGCAGCTTCCTGCTCGGCTTTGCGTTTTTGTTCAGCAGCTTTAGCTGCCTCTTCGGCTTTTTGGCGCTCCTGCTCTTTCGCTATCCGGGCCTGTTCAGCTTGCTTAG
>NZ_DATCSY010000376.1:0-9423 GCF_036568245.1 Rheinheimera sp.
TATGCTGCTGGATATTCTATTGAAAAAAGCCAATACGCCGGCCAGTCAGCTGGCAGCAATGCTGGCTGATTTCATCCCAGAGTCAGTTGCGCTTGGGGCGGCGTTTAGCGCAGATCCTAACACAGCGATATTACTGGCCGGGATGATAGCACTGCAAAACCTGCCTGAAGGTTTTAATGCCTATCGTGAGCTTTACCACACTGGCAGTCGCAGGCGGCTGATAATCAATTTCAGTGCAATGGCACTGCTGGGGCCTGCTGCCGGCCTGGTTGGCTATGTCTGGTTACAACAACAACCGGTAATAGTGAGCGCCATGATGCTATTTGCCGCAGGCGGCATCCTGTACTCGGTGTTTCAGGATATGGCCCCGCAGGTAAAGCTGGATCGGCATTGGGGGCCACCTATGGGCACAGTGCTGGGCTTTATGCTTGGTATCGCAGGCTTTATGCTGGCGCATTAAAGAATAGTTTGCCTGTGCAGATTTATGACAGTAATGATGGGATTTGGGTATGGAATTGATGTATCTGGAATATGCGGCAAACGGTTTTTATCTGCTGGCAGTATTTCTGGCGGCACGCAACAGTATTCATACCTGGTGGTTGGGTATTATTGGTTGCCTATTGTTTGCGGCACTGTTTTATCAGGTCAAACTTTACGCGGAAGTGCTGCTGATGCTGTTTTTTGTCGTCACTAATGGCATAGGTTGGTATCAATGGGGCCGGCAAAGCGGTGTTAAGCAGGTTACTAACACGCCACTCTGGCGTCTGGCTGGCTATAGTGCCCTGGCCGCGCTGGTGACGTTGTTGTATGGCTACATATTACATAGTATGACGGATGCTTATGCACCCTTTATTGATTCCGCTATTTTGATGTTCAGTGTTATCGCACAGTTTTTACTGATGAACCGTAAACTCGAAACCTGGTGGTTCTGGCTCGTTGTTAATACGGTAGCGATACCGCTGTATTTCTCACGTGAATTACAGCTGACCGCTATCGTCTATATTGGCTTCTGGTTTAATGCCTGGTATGGCTTATATATGTGGCGCGCTTTAAGATCAGCTGCTGCCAGGGGCGCTTAGCCAGCGTTTAGCTGCGGCTGAAACTGAAAGCCAACCGCGATACGGTTCCAACTGTTCATTGTCACTATTATCGCGCTTAGGTTAACAATTTCTTCCGCGGTGAACAGATCTATAAGATTGGTATAGGCCTCTTGTGGTATTGCCTGTGTCGCGAGCAATGTCAGTGCTTCCGCCCAGTGCAGCGCTGCCCGCTCGCGCGGTGAGAAAAAGGTTGTTTCCTGCCAGGCGGCGAGCACATCAAGCCGTTGTTGCTGTTCGCCATCCTGACGTGCTTCGGCTGCATGCATATGCTGACAGAACGCACAGCCGTTCAGTTGTGATATCCGCAAATGCAGCAGGTGTACCAGCCGGGCTTCAATGATTTTATCTGTCGCCTGGCTCAGACTAGTTAATGCTTTTACCAGGGCGGGCTGCAATTTATAGACTTCATTACGATCAAGACGTTGTTGCATGTTGGGGCTCCTTAACTTTGTCAGAGCCGCTATAGTGCTGCAGTGCACTCAGGTTGGATTGTATTTTTGCGACATCTTTTCTGTTTGTTTACGTTTCTGGTAACTACCCGGGGTTTGGCCGGTAATTTGCTTAAACTGGTGTATAAAGTGCGCCTGATCGTAAAAGCCACAGCTTAGCGCAATATTGGTCAGTTGCCGCTGTGGTTGTTGCGTAATCTGCTGCCTGGCCTGACGTATCCGCAGCATAATTTTCAACTGGGCCGGCGTTAGGCCGGTTTGCCGCAGAAATCTTCTTTCAAACTGACGTCTGCTAAGGTGAACCGCATTGCTTAATGCCGATACTGACCATAGCTGGCGTTGCATCAGTGTTAAGCTGTGCTGTATCGGATCAGTTGTTTTTACTCTGTCCAGCTGTCGCAGCAGCCAGCGCTCAACATAGCCAAGCTGCTCCAGAATGTTATCTGTTGCCCCAAGTTGCTGCTGTGTTTCATAAAGTGTGCTTATACCCAAATCTGAAAGATCCAGCGTCTGATTTGTCTGCTGTGACGCTTCGGGGCCGAGTAAGCCAAAGGCGCCGCCCGGATAAAAGCGCACACTAATAAGATCCTGTGGGCTGTCTAGGTAGAAGGTGTGACGAACCTGAATATTGCTAAAAGAGGTATCAATGCTGCCATCTGGGGTTATACAGAAACTCAGACTACTGCCGCCGTCTGGGTAAAGCATGCTCGGATTATCGGTTTGCACCGATAAATGCCGGCGCCTTACCCAGTAACACTGTACCCAAGGCGTTAAAGCCGGGTGCGGCATAAAAGCTGTCAGCCCCAACTGCTGCAGGTTGCCAACGGGGGCGATAAGGCTTCCGGCTGACAGTGAATTCACTGTAAAGCTCCTCAGGCTGAAAAAATGAGTTTGTCCTGCAGCTTCTGCGGCAGCTGCTGCAAATCTGTAGCGTTGCTGCTGACAACGACGACATTTGCTTTAGGCATAGCCATAGTGATGCCCTGATACCGCTCGTCGGCAAACTGTGCGTTAAAGGCCAGTTCAACTTCTTTGGGTACCACAAAGATAGTGGCATAGCCGCTGTCGGTTTTTACTGCCAGATGCAAAGAACGCACCCCCTGAAAGGTACAGTAACGGGCATAAATAATCTCGTCCTGCCAGTCCTGCAGGCTGGCATCAAAGTCTGCAAGTTTCAGATTTACTGTGCTGACCGGCTGCACCTGAGCATGATTTAGCAAGTAGTTTTCTTCATGGTAAACATGGGCCAGGGCATGCCCGCCTAAATCTGTCGCAAAGCTGTTGTAATACAGTTGTAAGCCCAGCACTGACACTACAGCAATACTGGCCGCCATCGCCAGCGGTTTAAACCAGTTACGGCGTGGCTTTTGCTGTTGCTGTGGTATCTGCAACAAGCGCTCTGCCAGCATCGGCGGTACCGGAATATGCAGTGCATCTTCCAACTGGCGCTGCTGCTGTTGTAATTCACTGGCAAAGCAGCGCAGGTCGTTGTCGTTGGCAATAGCTGCCAATACTTCTGGCTCAGTGCTAAAAGGATCTGCCATTAAGATACGGCGTAATTCGGTGTTATCCATGGCGGGACTCCCCTTGTTGCATCAGGCTGTCGCGTAGCAGTTTACGTGCCCGGAACAGCCGGGTGTTAACGGTGTTTACATTCAATTGCAGCACAGCGGCTATCTCGTCGCTGCTAAAGCCACCCAGAACCTGCAATACCAAAGGCTCGCGATATTCTTCAGCTAATGCCGCCATAT
The DNA here is from genome assembly GCF_036568245.1 of Rheinheimera sp. Classification (GTDB taxonomy): domain Bacteria; phylum Pseudomonadota; class Gammaproteobacteria; order Enterobacterales; family Alteromonadaceae; genus Alishewanella. Next base: position 3,301 of record NZ_DATCSY010000376.1, read on the forward strand.
GGCGGCGCAGCGTATCATTGTCACAGTCCTGTTCGGCACTGGTCTGGGCGGTATCGGGCAAGCTATCCTGCTCGGCCGCGTCATCATAATCAAACTGACGCCGCTCAAAGCGCCTGGCATTTTCCCGCCGTACTATCGTGATTAACCAGGCTTTGGCAGCACCGGCATCAAGCAAGCTATCAAGGCTTTTCCAGGCCCGCAGAAAGGTTTCCTGCACCAAATCCTGGGCTATATCAGGGTCTTTACACAGCCAGTAGCCGTAGCGGTACACATCAGCATGATACAGTTGCACCAGCTGTTCATAACGTTTGGTTTTGCTGCCGTTGTTGTCAAATATCACCAGGGTTGCGCTGCTCTGAGGCAGCGTTTTTGCAGAGTGTTCAGCCATCGGCCCGATATCTTTGGTTGATTCTGCTGCCAGCCTAGCGTTATTTCGCTGCGCTGGCAAAAAATGTAGCTCACCCATGTTGCTGCTCCGCTACAACAGGCCGCCCTTTGCTGATGTAGTGATCAAGGCTGGTATAGCGGCCGCCACCGGTGAAAAACAGGCTAAATAACATCAGAAAGTAGGTTGCCGCAAACTCAATACCATTATTCAGGATGACAATGCTGCCATTGCTGGTCAGCCAGTCGTAGTTGCCGTGTTCCTGTAATATGCTGCGGGCGGCACTGAGTTGTTGTGCTGCGTTGACTACCCGCTCGTTTGCCAGCCAGCTACTGCTGTCGGCAATTGCCAGCCAGCCATTTGGCCAATGTACAGCGAAGATCGCCACCAGCATGGTTACCATCAGTGGAATGCTGACCAGCCGCGTAAATAAACCGAGCAACAGTAACACTGCACCGAGGATCTCCGCTGCTATAGCAAGAGCGGCCATCAGCGCCGGTGCCGGTAACCCCAGGCCCCATTCACTGTTGCCAAACCAGGCAATAGTGTCATCGATGTGCTGATATTTGTTCCAGCCCGCCTGCAGCAGAACCGGTGCCAGATAAAGCCGCAACAATAATGGCGCCAGACCGGATAAATGCTGGCTCTTCGCCACAGCGCGCTGGTACAGAGATATAACAGTCTGCATAAATACCTGAGTAACTAAACCAATCACTTTGCTATAGGAACGGCAGGTGTGCAGAAATATTTCAGCGCAGTACGATTTTACTGCGCCGGGGGCGGGGCTAACGCGACTTAGTGCACGCGATACAGACGGCAGAAAAAATCGATGACGGCGTCGGCATCCAGACTGGTAAAACGAACTTTGCGTTTTGCCACTATGGCTTCGCCCAACGTTTTTAACGTATGTTCCAGTGGCAGACCGCTTGGACGCTCCAGCTCATGGTCGGCAAACAGAAAATTAAGTGCAGCGCTGGCATAAGATTTACCCGGTGTTAAAGAAACCAGTTCCAGTTCCTGCAGACGGACACCCAGGTTACGGATTCTTTCTAAGCGGTAAGTTTCTTTCATATCTGGCCCCGTGTTGTCTATGCCTTGGTAAACACTGTATCGACAACCGCGGGTATTTCTTTAGTGAAACGATGAAATTGACCAGTACAGCTAAGCTGCTTTTTGCTAGTATACCCGCTATAACAGTTGGTTACGCTAAGGTATTACATGACCCAACATTCTCATCCGCTGGCGCTTAATGTGCAACAGCTTGGCCCGCAACTGGACAATAAACTGATTAAACAGGCGCTGTCGCCACAGCAGCTGATTCCGGCATTTATTGGTCAGGACAGAGCCAAGTCGGCACTGGCATTTGCCATAGGTATGGACATGCCCGGCTACAACCTTTATGTGATGGGGGAGCCGGCGCTGGGGCGTTTTACGCTGGTGCAGGATATTCTGCAGCAGGCTGCCAGTGAAAAAGCCACGCCCGAAGAGTGGTGTTATCTGAATAATTTTGATGATGAGCGTGTGCCGAACACGCTGCGTTTACTGCCTGGCGAGGGCAAAGTACTGGTAAAGCGCATTGAAGCACTGATCGATGAGCTGTTAGATACCTTTCCGGCCGCTTTTGATAACCCGGGCTACCAGCGTAAGAAAAAAGCCATAGCCCGCGCTTTTGATGATAAATACGAGCAGGCTATTGAACTGGTTGAGAAAAAGGCGCTGGAAAAAAACGTTGTACTGTATGAAGAGAACGGTGCTGTCAGTTTCTCGCCAATTATTGACGGTAAGCCACTGGATGACCAGGAGTTTTCTAAGCTGACTGAAGAGCAGCGGCAATATTTTTATGCGCTGGTCAGCGAACTGGAAACCATCCTGAACGAGCAATTGCTTGAATTGCCGCAGTGGAAGCGCGAAGTGTCAGAAGGCATGCGCGCACTTCGTAAAGACACAATAGAACAGGCGATTAAACCGCTGCTGAAACAGCTGGAACACGACTATACCACTGAGCTTGGCGTTTTACGCTACATTCGTGAAATGCGCAGTCATCTGGTGAAAGCGGTACTTGAGCTACTGCCGGACGAATCAGATACCGACAAGCAGGAAGAGAGTGACAATCGCGAGATTTTTATCGAAGAATTTGTGCCTAACGTGCTGGTGCATTTTGAAAGTATGTCCGGCGCGCCGATAGTGTTCGAGCCTAATCCCAGCTATGGCAATTTGTTTGGCCGGGTCGAATATAATTCCAGCAGCGGTGCACTTTACACCAATTACCGCATGATTCGCCCCGGTGCCTTGCATCGTGCCAACGGTGGTTATCTTATTCTGGATGCCGATCGCCTGTTAACACAGCCAGCGCTGTGGGATGCGCTGAAGCTGGCGCTGAAATCCGGTGAGTTGCTGATTGATACGCTGTCTGAGCATGCGGTGACCAATTCCACCATCATTACACCTAAGGCAATACCACTGAATGTCAAAGTGGTGCTGCTGGGATCAAGGGATCTGTATTACCTGATCCAGGATGTCGATGATGAGTTCAATGAGCTGTTCAGGGTACTGGCCGATTTTGAGCATTACCTGCCTTATAACGCCCAGACCATCAGCTACATGGCTATGCAAATACGGGCTCAGATGCAGCAACTTAATATTGAAGAACTGACCGCCGATGGCCTGAAGCAACTGCTGATGTTCAGCTTCCGCCAGGCAGAACATCAGCGTAAGTTGTCAGCCCGCTTTGCTGATGTGCTCGAGTTGGTACGCGAAGCCTGTTTTTATGCCGGCCAGCAGTTGAGCAGTAGCCTTAAGGCAGAACATATTCAACTGGCACTGAAAGGCAAACAGCACAGAACCGGCCGCATCAGTGAAGGCTTTCTGGAAGATATCCAGGAAGGCCAGATCCTGATCGACACAGACGGGCTTGCGGTGGGTAAGGTAAATGGTCTGACGGTGCTGGAGATTGGCGATACTGCTTTTGGCACGCCGGCCCGTATCAGTGCCACGGTATTTGCCGGTTCCAGTGGCGTTATTGATATTGAGCGTGAAGTTGAACTGGGTAAAGCGATTCACTCAAAAGGGGTGCTGTTGCTGACCGGTTACCTGGGCGCCAAGTATGCGCGTGAGTTTCCGCTGACGTTGTCGGCCAATATCGCGATGGAACAAAGTTACGGCCATATTGACGGTGACAGCGCTTCGCTGGCTGAGGTGTGTGCGCTTATTTCTGCTATTACAGACATCCCTATTAAACAGAGCCTGGCGGTAACCGGATCGATTAACCAACACGGCCAGGTACAGGCTATCGGTGGCGTCAATGAAAAGGTAGAAGGGTACTTCCGTTTATGTCAGAGCCGCGGTTTAACCGGCGATCAGGGCGTAATTATTCCTGCCAGTAACCAGCTTAATCTGGTGCTGAATGACGATGTGACGCAGGCCGTAAAACAGCATAAGTTTCATCTATATATTGTAAAAACGGTAGATGAGGCGCTGACCTTGCTGACCGGAGTGGACGCTGGTGAAAAGAGCAGCCGTGGCCTGTATCCGAAAAAATCAGTCAATGGCCGTGCGCTGCAGCGCTTATCTGATATTGCCGATATCGTTAACGGCGCCTCTGATGATGATTAACTGACAACCTGTATCATTACAGCTGAGCAAAAGCGCGCTGATAATTCACCTGGCCGCTTTTGCCTTTAAGGCTGCCAGTGTCAAGCTCCAGTAGCATAAAGGCGTTATCAGGTACCTGCCAGGGGCAACTGATGTTGAACCGGCTGGCAGCGGTAAAGCCAAAACGCGGGTAATATGCAGGGTGCCCCAGTACAACCACGGCCACCGCGCCTTGTTCTTTACACAATTTCAGACCAGCGCGCACCAGCGCTGAGCCAATACCCTGATGCTGCAGCACGTTGCTGACGGCCATTGGCGCCAGCGCCATCAGCCTGGTATCAGGATGATTATCCAGTGTTGCAGGTGAGAACAGTATGTGGCCGACAATGTTACCGTGCTGCTCTGCAACCAGAGAAATGTAATCAACGCATTGCTGACGTAGCGAGTTGATAAGGCGGGCCTCGGTATCGCCATTAAACGCATTGCTGGTAAGGGTGGCGATGGCGTTGTGATCGTCAGGCCGTTCAGGCCTTACGGTGGTATCGTAGCCAAGCGCATGCCAGGTCGAGTTGCGGCGGCGCTGTAAAGTGCGGCTGATGTTGTGCAGTAAGGTCATTGCAAAAGCCAACAAAGCGTGGGGCGTGATAACAGTCTAACCGACTGAACTTCAGGTACAAGAAAAATGTTAATAAAAAAGCCGGCATAGCGCCGGCTTTAGTCAATCACGTTTGTCGTTCAATCATGGATTAACCGCACTGTTTCGGGCCGCCTTTGCAGCTGCCACCGCCGCCACCACCACCGGTATCACCACCGCCTGAAGCACCTGAACAGCCATTAGCTGACAGATAATCATAAGCCGCTTTGGCTTTGACAATACCATAGCCGAAGTATACGTCTTTGCCTGCTGCGCCGGCATCTTGTGCTGTTGCTTTTAACGCATTGCGGATTTCAGTGCCGCTGCAGCTTGGGAAGTTAGACCAAACCAAGGCCGCAACCCCTGCCACAGCCGGTGTTGCCATAGAGGTACCACTCATGTAGCCGTAATCGCTGCCTTCAATGGTGACAGACATAGTTGCTGCCGCCAGTAGCAGTGCGCGGTCTTCCAGCGCAGCCCCTACTGCCGGAATAGAGGTAGTGTTGGCTGTGCCTTCCCCTAACGTGCCATACAGCATACCGGCTTCGTTATTGATAATAACCGCACCGATACCACCTGAGTTCTCACAGTTTTTCACTTTATCGTGGAACGAAATGGTGCCACGGTCGATAACGCAAACTTTACCGGCGGCCGCACTGTTAGTGCTGGTAGCCAGGCCCATAAAGTAAGTATTGCCAGAGGCTGCGCCGGCATTTTCCATCGCGGATGAGGCAAAAGCAGTACCTGCAGCATACAGCGAAGACGAAGTAGCCATATCCGCCGGGTATGTCGACAGAGTATCCACACCGCCAGCGGTGACTTCGACACAGATCTTTTCATCAGTTGTCGCATTTTTGCCTTTACCTGATGTACAGCTTGGGAACTGGGAGAAATCAGCAATGTTGTTGTCGGCGTCGTTGGCACCGATCATCATCACGGACGGGTAGCCAGCCGGATAAGACCTTACGTTGTTGCCATCGTTACCCGCTGCCGCCAGTACCAGACCACCATTATTGGTAAAGGTAGTAAAGGCATTTGATTCTGTACTGTTGGCACCACCACCACCCAGGCTCATCGTAATGATGTTTGCGCCGGCTGCGGTACATTTTTGTGCGGCATAAGCCAGGTCGGAAGAATAGCCCCAGCCTTCAGCGTTAAATACTTTGATAATATGCATAGCAACGCCCGGTGCCATACCGATAACACCTACACCATTATCCGCAGCGCCGACTGTGCCGGCAACGTGAGTGCCGTGCGGGCCACCGTTGACGTCCCAGCGGCCTGTGCCTGAGTCGTTGTCACCAGTGATGTTGCCCCAGTTAAAATCGGTATTAGAACGATCTAAGCCTGAGTCGATCACACAAACCTTCATACCTGCGCCGGTATTGAAACTTACCTGGTTAGCCTGAGACTGATATACAGCGTAAGGTGTCAGCTGCTCTGTCATCGGGTTGCCGAGGTCATCAGCATAAATGGCCATTGGCTTGCGCAACATATCTTCTTCTACCAGCTC
>NZ_DATCSY010000377.1:0-10982 GCF_036568245.1 Rheinheimera sp.
GCATGGCGCACCGTACACCACGCCGGAACAGGTGCAAGCCGGTTATGAATCCCAGCTGGCCAATGCGCCAGTGCAATACCATAGCTTTGCATTTGCCCGTGACTCTAAGCACTTTATTATGGCCGATGCCCCCGACTGGCTGAACGGGCAAATTCAGCAGTTTCTGCTTAGCCACCTGCAGCGTTGAGGCTATCTAATGAACCATCAGCATGCGGTACTGGCGCTACACCAGTTACATAAAAGCTACGGTGGAAAAGCCGTACTGAAAGGGGTTTCTCTGAATGTCAGCTGCGGCGAAGTGCTGGCGATACTGGGGCCTAACGGAGCGGGCAAAACCACACTCATTTCAGTAGTGCTGGGGTTAACATCAGCGGACAGTGGCGATGTCAGCATATTTAACCAACCTCAGCCTGGCAGCGCGCGTACTGCAGCACTGCGCCAGCGTGTGGCGGTAATGATGCAGATTGGCTCGGCCAGTGCCAACTTAACCGTGGCAGAGCAATGTGACTTATTTGCCAGTTATTATGCGGGCGGTAAGAGCGTCGCCGAGCTACTCGATATCGCCGGTTTACAGGCGCAGGCCAATACCCGCTTTGGTAACTTATCCGGCGGCCAGAAACAGCGGCTGTTATTTGCGCTGGCGCTGGCAGGTAACCCGGAGCTGCTGTTTCTTGACGAGCCAACACTGGGAATGGATGTGCAGGCGCGTCATGCGCTGTGGCAGCAAATTACAGCACTTAAAGCCGCCGGGGTCAGCATAGTACTGACCACGCATTATCTGGAAGAAGCAGAGCAACTGGCCGATAAAATTGCAGTGTTGCAACAGGGCTCTATAGTGGCGCACGGCAGCCCGGATCAGCTAAAAGCCCGGCTTGGTGGTAAGCAAATATGTTGCCGCACTGCACTTAGCGATGCACAGCTGCTGGCTTTACCCGGCATAGTAGATTTACAGCGGCGACATGGCCTGGTGCAGCTGCACAGTGCATCTGCAGAACAGACAGTGCTGGCGCTGTTGCAAGCAGACCGCTCGGTCAGTGCGTTGGAGATCAAAGTAGTAGCACTGGAGCAGGCATTTTTGCAACTGACAGCAGAGCAGGAGGCCGCATGAGCAGCATAACGCTTTACTACAAAGAAGCGCGCTACGATTTACTCAGTATCATGCGTACTCCGGCCTTTGTCATACCGGCGCTGGCGTTTCCATTAATGTTTTACCTGTTTTTCGGTGTGTTTTTCCGCGCCGGAGCCGGTGCGGATTACCTGCTGGTAACCTACAGCTGTTTTGGCATTATGGGGCCGGCGATGTTTAATTTTGCCGCAGGTATTGCCAGCGATCGTGCTCATGGCTGGCTAACTCTGAAACAACTGTCGCCAATGCCCTTTCGGGCCTATTTACTGGCTAAACTCAGTACCAGCCTGGTGTTTTCAGTGTGTATTCTGGTTTTACTGTTCAGCGCTGCGGCTATGCTGGGGGACGTCAAACTGCAAGCTATGCAGTGGCTGTTGCTTGCGGTTGTGATGTTGGCAGGTGCTGTGCCATTTGCCTTGCTGGGGTTGTTGTTGGGGCTGAGTTTGTCTGATAAAACCGCACCGGGCGTGGTTAACCTGATATACCTGCCGATGGCGTTTTTATCCGGCTTATGGTTGCCGCTGTTTTTATTCCCTGACTGGCTGCAACAGCTGGCCTGGCTGTGGCCCAGTTTTCACCTGTCGCAGTTGGGGCTAAAAGTGATTGCTCAGGATCAGGGCAACAGTGTATTGGTTCATCTGGGGGTATTGGCGCTGTTTACTACTGTGCTGGCAGCTATCTGCGCCAGGCTATTCCGGCGCAGATAAAACCGTGATGTTAACTATCAAGCATTTGATTATTAAACAGCAGTCCGTACTGGTTGCCTTTTTTCCAGACACAGAGCGCAGTGTTTTTGCCAATCCGCTCGCATTCTATACTGATGCTGTCGCCGGTGTTCAGCTCACCGTTGTACTGAATGCGGGCGCCGCTGCCGGCGCTGAAATCCAGCAACTGGCACTGCGCCGCGAACTCTTTCAGTGTCAGCTGGGCCAGCGGGCTGTCGGTGGCTAAAGAGCGGATTTTACTGCGCCGATCTGTCCATTTATCGGCTGGCGGAAAATCAGGGTTTTGTGGCCGGTATTGGCCGGCGGCAACACGCTGATACACGCTATCATGGATGCTGACATTAATTGGCGGGTCGGACGGGTCGCCATAAATGCGCCGCACGGATTCACCCGAGCCGATTTTTTCCAGCAACTTATAGCCGTAAGAATAAGAGTCGTGCGGTTGCATGTGTAAATCGGGTTTGTATAGCAAATCAAGATAGCGATGATTAAAGTCCAGCCCCAGCGCCATGGCTTTATCGACCATCCATTGTAATGCGATGTCGGATAAGCCACATTCGGCATAACCACCACCGATATCTGAGTGCGCGCCAGCAAACCAGCATTGCTCCATGTACTGGTCATCCTGCAGCGAACCGGTCCACAGGTCGGGCTGAAACGGTGCCCGGCGCTCGTCCAGTGCCAGCGCATGGTAGGCATATTTTACCTGGGCGCAGATGCGGGTATTAAAAAAGCCGACCCAGTTACGGGTAAATTTACCCAGCAGCGGTGTCGGTGCGCCCAGTGCCCCGACGGTATCGAACACCCCAACCATACGGATTTCCGGCCGGTAGTTGTCGGCGTAATGGCCTTCCGGTCTTTTATCGGGTTCGGTACGGTAATATTTATAGGCCTGTTTCAGCTTGTCCAGCGTGCTTTTTTCCAGCAGGCCTACCGCATGAATCAGGCCAATAAAAGCGCGGGCGGTATAGGCACCTCGGCTGAAACCAAAGGTATATATTTCATCACCCAACTGATAGTTGTGGGTTAGAAAGCGGTAGCAGTCGAGCACATTTTTTTCCAGCCCGCTGCCAAAAGCACCACCGATAAATTTATCAATACTGCCGCCGGTACCGACGCCCTGATCATAAAACACCACCTGATGCACGCCATCCGGGCTTTGTGGTGATATTGCCCTGACCAGCTTGGTCACATTGGTGGCAATTTCGTCCGGTTCGTTCCAGGTTCCGTCACAACAAATAATAATGCGTTTTGCCGCAGCCATAACTATGCTCCTGTTTGCAAAGAGCCGGCCTGGCATAGGTACCGACAACGCCGGTGAGAGGCATAAAGTATAGTGCAGAACGTGAAAGAAGTGAGGTTTCAGCTGTTGATAGTGAGATTGAGCCAGCCGGCGTGAGATATAAACAACAGCACCAGCACCGACAGTAGTTTGGTAAAAATCACTATACAGACCGCATCTTTAAAATCGGCGCTGGTGGCTCGCATAAGCAGGTAAATATACGCCACTATGCCCAGCAACCAGCCATAACCGGGGGTAAGAGAAATAAGCGATACCACAAACACGATCGGCAATAGCACATTTAAACCGGCCTTCACCCAGGCCAGTCGGCTGGCCAGATAAACACAGCAGGCGGTTAACAGCACATCCAATGCAAAAATGATGGCGGTAATGCCCATGCCGCAGTCCTAATACGAAGTTTAACCGGCCCTCAGGCTAATACATTGTGAGGGGCATAGCAATTTACTATATACATTCAGCTTGTTACATCAGGAATACAGTTGCTGGCCTGAGTTATTGCAATACTCTGAAGCAGAGTGCCCGCCTGATACCGGGTATCTGAAATCACTGCAGCAATCTGCAGCTTTCTGTTTAGCCGCGGGTTACCAAGGCAATACGCTGCCATCCCAATTTAGCAAATTGCCGCTTTGCTCTGCCGTTAGCCCTTGCGCCACTTTGGCTAAACGTTCGGCGGTGGCAGCCGGGGTTTGTAGTTGGCCTTCTGGCAGGTTGGCTTGAAAGGGCACCGATAACGCAGTGTCGGTGGTACCGGGGTGAACACTTACAATAGCGGCGGTTTTATTTAACCGGCCTACTTCAATGCTCACGTTTTTAATCAGCATATTCAGCGCCGCTTTGCTGATGCGGTAGCTGTACCAGCCGCCGAGGCTGTTATCGCCGATACTGCCTACCTTGGCGCTGAGTGCCAGCAGTTTTACTGCCGGCTGTTTGCATAAATAGCTAAACAGTAACTTTAGATACAATGCCGGTACCTGCACATTGCTGGCAAAGCGTGCACTTAACACGTCGATATCGAGCTGACGGATGGTTTTTTCCGGCATGGCGTGCTCGTCATGCAGTACACCGTTACAGATAAAAATGATCTGTGGCTGTTGTGTTAGTGCTTCAGCTATCACATTGGCACCGTGCTGTTCGGTTTGCAACCTATCCTGTAACCATGTTAGCTGCGGCTGCGCGGGCGCTGGCTGGCGGCTGATCACGCTAACCTGTGCGCCGCTGGCAAGGTAATGCCTGGTTAAAGCGCCGCCTATGCCGCTACTGCCGCCGATGATCAGTACTGATGCTGTCATGCCAGTATGCTCTGGGCCAGTTGCCTGCCGCTGAGCCAGGCGTTTTCTACCCGGCCACCGTTTAACCAGTCGCCTGCCAGACCTAGTGCCAGTTCGGGCAGATGCACGACGCCCTGCACCGGATAATCCGGGTTTTGCTGGGCAAAGCGCCAGCGGTGATAATGGCTTACCTGACCGGCAACGGTTTTGTCTGTCAGACGCTGTAATGCCTGCATCGCATGCTGGGCTATGGTGTCGCCGTCTGCTTCAAGCTGTTGCTGTGAAAACGCGGCAGTGAAATGCAACAACCAGTGCCCGGCGTTACAACGCCCGGGTTTGGAGCCTTGTCTTGCTGCCCAGCTAAGCTGGCTGTCTTGTTTAAAGAAGATGCCATCATAAGGCCACAGTGGCTGATCTACTTGTATATTGACTGCCCAGCAAGGCAATAGCGCAGGCAACTCGAAAACTTTGCTCAGTGCCTGGTTAGATGGCAACGCAGTGTTTAGCAACGCTGCCGCCTGCTGCTGGGGTATTGCCAGTATCAGCTTGTTAAAGCGGCCAGCAGAGACACCGTTGCTTTGCAGCTGCCAGAGCTGACCATCAAACAGAATGTTGTCGATCTGGCGGCCTAAGCTGACGTCAACATTACCCAGTAAACGGGTGACCGGCGCCTGCATTGATGGCATACCGATATAGCGTAACGTTTCATCCGGCGACACCTGCAGGCCATCTGCCGTAGCTTGCGCCAGGCGGCCGTACCAGTGCGTTACGATGCCACTACTTAACCATTGCTGGCATTGTGCCTGAAAGGCCGGGTCGCGGGCAGTAAAGTACTGTGCGCCTAAATCAAGATAGCCATGTTCGGTGCGCTTACTGCTCATACGGCCACCGGCACGGCGGCCTTTTTCAAACACTACAACCTGCTCGCCCTGCTCCGCCAAAGCTGCGGCACAGGCTGCGCCTGCGATACCGGCACCGATAATTGCAATAGTCACGCCCTGTCCTCTTAGTGTGTTGCTTTGAACAGGGTACGCGCAGTGTGGGTGGGACGATCAGATAAAAATCAGTGTTGGGCTAACAGCTCGGCGGGTAGTTCCCAACTGGTGGTGAGTGTATCGCCCTGCCATGTTTGCAGGGTTAACCAGACTTTATCACCGGCGCTCAGTGTTTTCGGTGCAATCGCATGCACGTGCTGGCCGTGGCGGCTGCCATGCAATATACCTTCCTCGCCCTGTTGCAGCTGTGCCAGCGGCAATGCTTGGGGGCCGATATTCAGATAGCCCTGACGAATGCCACTGATATCGCCTTTGCTGAACATCAGCATAAAGTCTTTTACGTACTCATCATGGTGCGCGTAGGGTGGTTTCAGGTTCAGCGGCATAGGCGCAATTTCAAAATCACCCACTTGCTGAGCTGGCCAGGCTGGCGGGAACTCAGGTGTCAGCGACTGATACAAAAACCAGAATGGCAGCACCAGCACCAAGCCATTCAGTTTGTACTTGTGACGTTGCCAGAAGGTGTTACTGCGCGCCATGATTCACCTCCGTCAGGGTGGCAGCTTTGCGGCTTTCCCGCACTGCTTTCACGGTGCGGCTGCCCCAAATCATAAAACCGGTAATCGACATGCCGGATAACATCAACCCGAACAGGAACCAGATAGCTTTAGTCCAGATACCGCCGATAGTACCGTAGTGCAGTGGGTCGGCAATATGCATAACAGTTTGCAGTGCTGTCATATCGGCGGGTGTTTTTTCGTGGGCGATATCGCCGGTCCAGGGGTTAATGCTCAGCGTGTAGGCCTGCTCGTCATAAAAAATATGGTCGCCGCCACCCATTAAGGTATACATACCGCGGTTATGCTCAGGCAGCATCAGGTAGCTTGGCCGGAAATCAGGGTAGCGCTGTAAGGTCTTTGCCATCGCATCAGCAAAGCTGAACGGTGGCGTTTGTGTTGTTGCTGATAATTGTTCGGCACTGACCAGCGGTGCATGCGGCTCGATATCGATATCAGCATGCCACATCACGGCCTGCACCAGATACCATAAACCGGTGGCGCTCATGACGATTAAAAACCAGATAGACCAGACACCCGCCAGGCGGTGTAAGTCGGTCAGGATGGTTTTCTTGCCCTGATGTAAGCGAACCTTCGGCTGGGTAAAACTGCGCCAGAAATTTTTATAGATAATGAGGCCGGTCACTAAAGCTCCCAGCATCACCAGCGCCATTGCCGACACCAGATAATAACCCACGCTGTAACTGCCCGGCCAGGGGAACAACAGCCAACCATGCAGGCTGCGCATAAAGCCGATAAAGGTAATGCCTTCATTTATCTGCTGAATGTCACCGGTGTATTGATTGATATAAGCCAGTGCATAAGGCTTGTCATGATCCGTGAACGCTACCGCATTGACCAGATAAGGTTCAAATACCATCACCATACTAACGTCGGCTGTCGGATAGGCTTGCTGCACCGTTGCCACCAGTTCTGCCGCCGGTTTAGCGGGCAGATTATCCGGGTTAGCTGCACGCGACGCCGGGTTGGTCAGCCAGGTCAGTTCATGGCTGAATACGGCGATGGTGCCCGTTAAACAGACAAAACAGAAAATCAGCCATATTGGCAATGAAAACCAGCCATGTAGCTGAAACCAAAAACGATTGCTGAGTTTTGCCATGACGCTGCTGCCTGTGAAGAAAACGATGTACCTTAATTCATGCCGCCATATTAATGTTAATAAGAATAATTATCAACCTGTGTTATAATTGATATTGATTCTCAATTGTAATATTGGACTCATTTTAAAGACAGCCACAGGAATGGGTTGTATGACGTCTGTAATTACGTCCTGCCTGGCGCGGGGTGATTGCTTCTACGGCCAGCGCCGGGCGGTTAGCGCTAATTTGCGGTATAACTTCTAAGTTATTGGATAACAAAAAAAGGCCGCAATTGCGGCCTTTTTCATTGTCAGCATTTAGCTTAGAACGACCAGGTTGCACCCAGGCTGAAATTACGTGGTGAACCGTAATTGTATTGTTGCGTCAAACCACTGTAGTAGGTTTTGTCGAACAGGTTATGCACGTTCAGCTGCAGTGACAGCTGTTTATTCACTTCATAACGGGCCATCAGATTGGCCAGTACATAGCTTTCTTGCTCTACGCGATAGGAAAGACCAGAAACCGGTAACGTCATCACATCACTGTAAGACTCACTCTCCCAGCTTAAACCGCCACCTACTGTCAGGCCGGCCAGCATTTCGGCAAACTCGTAGGTAGAAAACAGGTTAAGTTTTTTACGTGGATGGTTGGCATTGATATCTACGCCGTTACGGTCTTCGGCATTGAACTGCGAATAACCGGCGCTGATGTTCCAGCTTTCGTTTATACGACCGATAACTTCAACTTCAAAGCCTTTGCTTTCAGCGCCTTTAGCGGCAAAAGACGGGAAGAAGTTATTGGCCGGATCATTGTAGTCGTTGTCAGCCTGCGCCAGATTATCCTGCTCAATGCGGAACAACGCGAAGGCTGTTTGCAGCGCACCATCAAGGTAACTGCTTTTTACACCAATTTCCTGGTTGCTGCCGATGATAGGGTCAAGGGAATTACCATTACGGTCGTATGCATCTTGCGGTGTAAAAATTTCTGTATGGCTGGCATACAACATATGGTTTTCAGCAACCTGATAGGTAACACCAACATAAGGTACAAACTCATCGTCGCCAAAATCCAGCTCAGCGCCATAGTTCAGGCCCTGACGTTGCCATTCTGTGTAGCGGCCACCGGCAATCAGCTTTATTTGCTCGGTTACTGCAAAGCGTGTTGCCAGGTAAATTCCCAGTTGATCAGTATCCAGATTAACCGCCTGGTCTGGCGTAGTCGCCCAGGTAGGCTCAGCGACGCTACCGTCCCACTGATAAAAGTTACCGGTACCTGGCCATACCAGAGCGGCATAGGTTTTCACTTCAGATTGCTGACGGCTGTCCAGCGCGCCAACGACAAACTCGTGTTCACGGCCCAGCAGGTTGTAGCTGCCTTGTAGCTGGATATCCACACTGGTTTGTTTACTGAAGCCTTCACTGTTGTAAGGCCAGGCAATTAAGCCCTCGCCCGTGTCTTTATCAGCCGCGCCGTAAATATACAACAAGCGGGTATCGGCCGTGTTTTTATTGTGGTTCAGGTTAACCTTCAGCTGCCAGCCATTATTAAATTGCTGCGTCAAACTGACGAAATGGTTTTTGCTGGTTGAGTCCCAGCGTGTCCAGTTCGCGGCAGTGGTAGTGCTTCTGTCCCAGTTGGTTGGGGTGTCATCACTAAATACCGGTGGCAATGCGCCCCAGGTAGATGCCGTAGGGTTGTTGTCCTGATAACTACTGCCTAAGCTCAGTGTCATGCTGTCGCTCAGATCCGCGTCCAGCACGCCATACAATACGGTTTTGTCTTCTTCCGCCAGATCACGGAAGCTGTCGCTCAGCTCTTTTTTTGCCACTATACGCGCACGTACATTACCATCAGCTGTCAACGGTGTGGTGGCATCGGCGGTCAGGTAGCGTCTGTTCCAGCTACCAACACCGCCATTAACATAGCCGGTCAGTTCGCGGGCGTTGGCATGTTTGCGCACCAAATTAATAGATGCAGATGGTTCGCCGACACCGGTCAGTAAGCCGGTAGCGCCGCGCACCACTTCAATGCGCTCATAAATAGCCACGTCGGTAATGGTTTCACCCGAGTCGCCAGCCAGGCTCCAGGCCATAGGCACGCCATCGAGCTGAAACTTATCAATATCAAAACCACGGGCACTGAAGGTATTGCGGGTACTGTCAAACGCCTTAGAGGTTAAGCCTGGAGTTTGGGTTACTGCATCAGCAATAGAGCTGATATCCAAATCCTGAATGCGCTGAGCAGTCATTACGCTGACTGACTGCGGTGTTTCCAGCAGCGTTAAACCAAGGCCGGTGGCGGTATCTATGGTTTCATTAACCGTATACTGGCCACGTACGGTAATGGTTTCTACCGCTTTTTCATCTTTATTTTGCGTATCAGCTGCAATAGCGGCGGCTGGCAAACAAGCCAGTTGCACTGCCAAAGCCAGTTTTAATTTTTTCATGGTTAACTGCATGCTCACCTCCAAAAAAGTTTCGATGATCATACTGTAATGAAAACACTTATCAATAACATTTGTTTTATTTGCGACAGATAGCCAGAGTGATTGGATAATTACAATCCCGTTTAATACCTGTCAGCAGCGAAGCGGTATGTCTCCTTTTCCCAGTTAGCTTCAGTTAGCTCCGCTTAACGCCTTGCTGCATCATTTAAGGTTTTCCGCGTCCTTTTTTCACTTTTGCTTTGCCATACTGCATGGCACTTTTAATCGTGTCGCAACCTATGCTGCTTAAGTGGTTGTCGGTATGGGCTGTGCAACAGGGAACCTGAAACCGGAGTGAGAAAATGACACAGAACGACCACCATTATACGCGCCTGAGACAGCGGCAAACTGTTACGACGACAGAGACCAGATTCAGATACTGCTGTTTGTCGGCTATTACATTACTACTGACTGCCTGTATGTCGACCAGCCCGCAAATGGGTAACTCTAAAGGTAATGTGGTAACCGGCGGTGCCGGGGGTGCCAATAGCGCCGGCGCTAACAGTGCGCTGGAAAGCTGCGACGCAGCGTTGGGTACTTTATCGGTGTTCGAAGATACCAGCCTGCCCTGGTGGCACGAATATCGGGGGCGTTATCCGACTTTAGGCAGCACCTTGCCGGTGATTCGCTTGATGATTCAGCAATCTAATTGCTTTGTGGTGGTAGAGCGCGGCCAGGCGATGAACGCAATGAACCGCGAGCGCGAACTGATGCAATCAGGACAGTTGCGTCAGCACAGCAACGTTGGAGGCGGCCAGATGGTCGCCGCTGATTACACTTTGAGCCCGGAAATTCAGTTTGCCGCTAAAGGCACCCAGGGCGTGCGGGCTTTGGGTGGTGCCCTACTGGGTTCTTTTGGTAGCTTAGTCGGGGGAGGCTTAAGTAAGAATGAAGCGGCAACCACGTTGCTGCTGATTGATAATCGCTCCGGCGTGCAGGTATCTGCGGCAGTAGGTAATGCCGGTAACTACGATTTTAGTATTCTCGGTGGTTTATTTGGCGGTGGTATCGCCGGCGGTGCCAGTGGTTTTTCCAATACACCGGAAGGCAAAGTTATTACTGCGGCGTTTGCCGACTCTTACAATCAAATGGTCAAGGCTTTGCGCAATTATAAAGCCCAGCAAGTAGACGGCGGCTTAGGCCTGGGCGGTAAACTGACGGTTGGTGGTGCGGCCGATGTTACGCCGCAGGCGACAACTAACTATACGGTTCCTTCTCCTGCACCAGCCCGGCCCGTAGTAGTAAAGCAAACGGTATCCACGGTCACAGTATCAGATCGCAAACAGTACAATTTTGAAGTTAATCAGTACGATGAAAGGGCATTGGAGAAATACTACGATTATCTGAAAAATGCGTCTACCTGGGTGTCGGGCCTGGCTACAGCCGCGACGCTGGATGACAAAACCCGCACCAGTATGATGAT
>NZ_DATCSY010000378.1:0-6225 GCF_036568245.1 Rheinheimera sp.
TGTGTCTATGGGCAGTATCTCTGGCCGCAAATTAAACCAGATCTTAGGTAACCTGGAAAAAATTCTGGCGATAGAACTGATGTATGCCGCTCAGGCAATAGAGTTCCGCCGGCCAAATACCTGCTCTGATATCATTGAACAAAACTTTGCCCTCATTCGTAGCAAGGTGGCCAAGTTGGAAGAAGACCGCTTATTAAAGCCGGATATCGACGCCATGATTGAACTGGTGAAAACCCAGGCCTTTACTGTCAACTTTGCGCTGAACTAAGGGGAGACGGATGATGACTTTTCAGGACCAGATTAAGCAAGGTATCCCAGCCGAGTTACCGCCAGCTAAGCCGTATCCGGTGGATGCGAACCGGGCACCTAAGCGTAAAGACATACTGACCAAAGCAGAAAAGCAGCTGGCGGTGCGTAATGCGCTGCGTTACTTCCCAAAAGCTTGGCACAGCGAACTGGCGGCAGAGTTTGCCAAAGAGCTGAGTGATTACGGCCGTATTTATATGTACCGCTTTAAGCCGGACTACGAGCTAAAAGCGCGGCCAATTACTGATTATCCGGCCAACTGCCAGCAGGCCGCCGCCATTATGCTGATGATTGATAACAACCTCGACCCGGCAGTAGCACAGCACCCGGAAGAGCTGATTACCTATGGTGGTAATGGCGCCGTGTTCCAAAATTGGGCGCAGTATCGTTTAACCATGCAGTACTTAAGCGAGATGGAAAGCGATCAGACATTACACATGTACTCAGGCCACCCTATGGGGTTATTTCCGTCGTCGGAAGAAGCACCGCGGGTTATTGTCACTAACGGTATGATGATCCCGAACTACTCCAAGCCGGATGACTGGGAGCGCTTTAATGCCTTAGGTGTGACCCAATATGGCCAGATGACCGCCGGTTCATACATGTATATCGGGCCACAGGGCATAGTGCACGGTACTACCATCACGGTGATGAACGCGTTTCGTAAGGTGTTGCAAAAGGGCGAAAGTAGCAAAGGCAAAATCTTCCTCACCGCCGGTTTAGGCGGTATGAGTGGCGCCCAGCCCAAAGCCGGTAACATCGCCGGTTGTATTACTGTCTGTGCCGAAGTGAACCCGAAAGCCGCCACTAAGCGCCATCAGCAGGGCTGGGTTGACGAGCTAATCGACAACATGGACGCGCTGATTGCGCGGGTAAAACAGGCGCAAGCCAACGAAGAAGTTGTGTCGATTGCCTACATTGGTAACGTGGTGGATGTGTGGGAAAGCTTTTTTCAGAGCGATATTTTCGTGCACTTAGGCTCAGATCAAACCTCACTGCATAACCCGTGGTCGGGCGGTTACTACCCGGTTGGGATTAGCTATGACGAAGCGAATCGTTTGATCCGGGAAGAACCTGAGCTGTTTAAAGCTAAAGTGCAGGCGACATTAAAACGTCATGCTGACGCGGTGAACAAACACACGGCGAAAGGCACTTACTTTTTTGACTACGGTAATGCGTTTTTACTCGAAGCCTCACGTGCCGGTGGCGATGTGATGGCCGATAACGGCATCGATTTTAAATATCCCTCTTATGTGCAGGATATCTTAGGCCCGATGTGTTTTGACTACGGCTTTGGCCCGTTCCGCTGGGTCTGTACCTCCGGTAAGCCTGAGGATTTGGATAAAACCGATGCGATTGCGGCACAGGTGCTTGAGCGCCTTATGACAGAAGCGCCAGAAGAAATTCAGCAGCAAATGCAGGATAACATCACCTGGATTAAAGACGCTAAGCAGAACAAGCTGGTGGTCGGCTCGCAGGCACGAATTTTATATGCCGATGCGCAAGGCCGGATGGAAATTGCCGCAGCCTTTAACGCGGCCATTGCCCGCGGTGAAATTGGCCCGGTAGTGCTGGGGCGCGATCACCATGATGTCAGTGGCACCGACTCACCGTTTCGTGAAACTTCTAACATTTACGATGGCAGCCGATTTACCGCCGATATGGCTATTCACAACGTCATAGGTGACAGCTTCCGCGGTGCAACCTGGGTATCTATCCATAACGGCGGCGGGGTAGGCTGGGGCGAAGTAATTAACGGTGGCTTTGGTATGCTGCTGGATGGCACAAGTGAAGCAGACCGCCGCTTAAAGTCGATGCTGTTGTTTGATGTTAACAACGGTATTGCACGGCGTAGCTGGGCGCGTAACGCTGAGGCTGACTTTGCCATTAAGCGTGAAATGGCCAGAACACCGAAGCTGAAAGTCACACTGGCTAACCGGGTAGATGACGATATTCTGGATAAGCTGGCGTTTTAACAGCTTCAGATAGCTAATACTTAGCCCTGTCGGTTTTGCCGGCGGGGCTTTTTTATGCTTTTAAAAACACCTTGCTATACAACCGGCTAATGTCAGATTGGTGCAATTGTACGGCAGTTCGGGTTTTATACACTACACTGATTAAAATTTAATCAGGATGATTAAGTATGAAACGCCGCGATTTTCTTACTAAAACCTCATTATTACTCGGTAGCAGTTTGCTGCCGGTGTCTAACCTGCTGCAAGCCAGCACAGCAATACCCGCGCTTAAAACCGCAGATTGGAAAGGCCTGCGACAGCAGTTTGCTTTGACGCACGACTACATACATTTAGCTACCTTTTTGCTGGCGTCGCACCCCAAACCGGTGGCGGCGGCAATTGAACGGCATCGTAAAGCTTTTGATGAAAACCCGGCCGATTACTGGCATGAGCATTTTATGACCATTGATCACCAGATTGCTGCCGCAGCAGCAGAGTACATGGGCGGCGAAGCCTGGCAAATCGCGCTTACCGATAGCACCACTATGGGGCTCGCCATGGTGTACAGCGGTTTAAAACTGCGGCCGGGCGATGAAATACTGCATACGGTGCATGATCACTACTCTACCGATTTATCGCTTAAACTCAGGGCCGACAGAACCGGCGCTAAGGTGCGCCAGGTGGCACTGTATGATGATCCCGCACAGGTGTCGGTCGATGAAGTAGTTAGCAAGCTTAAAGCCGCGATAACAGCGAAAACGAAGGTGGTTGCCGTAACCTGGGTGCACTCCTCTACCGGGGTAAAACTGCCGGTGCGTGCTATTGCCGATATGCTGCATGAGCTGAATAACAGCCGGGCCGAGGCCGATCAGATTATTTTCTGCGTCGATGGCGTGCATGGCTTTGGTATTGAAAATGTAGATGTTTCCACCTTGGGCTGTGATTTCTTTATTGCCGGTACGCATAAATGGATTTTCGGTCCGCGCGGCACTGGCGTGATCTGGGGCAGCGAACGCGGTTGGCAGCACTGCACTGCGGTTATTCCCAGTTTTAGCCAATCCTATGATGTCTGGCTGGGTGGCAGCACCCAGGATCAGGTCGCCATTGGCGAGCATATGACACCGGGTGGATTTCATTCGTTTGAGCATCGCTGGGCACTACCCGAAGCCTTTAAACTGCATCTGCAACTGGGTAAAGCGGATGTGCAAAGGCGTATTCACCAGCTTAACAGCCAAACCAAGCAAGGCTTGGCTGACATGAGCGGGGTAAAACTGTATACGCCAATGTCGGCGGAGTTGTCGTCCGGCTTGGTATGTTTTGACTATAAACAAATGGCGCCGGACGATGTCGTTAAAGCGATGCATGGCAAAGGCATTATTATCAGCAGTACGCCGTACCGTAAGTCTTATGCCCGTTTTGCGCCCAGCCTGATAAATAACGAGCGGGAAATTGAACAGGCACTGGCGGCACTAAACACTGTGTAGCGATGGCAGCGTCGGCTGGCTAGAGAGTGTCTAGCAGGCTCGACGCTTTACTCCGGTATTCTGCCTGGCTGCTGCTATTAACCAACTTTTGCAGTATCAGCCGTGCTTCATCTTTACGTTGTAACTGTACCAGGCTCTCTGCCAGCAGGTAGTTTACTTCTGCATTAGTGCTGTCGAGTGCGAATGCCTGTCGCAGCACTGGTAGCGCCTGATCAAATTGACGCAGCTCGAGCAAAGCTTTAGCCCGTGTTAATTGAATCCGGGGGTTGTTACCAAGCAGCTTATCTGCCTGCGTTGCATACGACAGTGCTTGCTGTGGATCATCCTGTAACAACGCATTGGCTAAGTTATTGTATAACCATGGGTCATCGGTAAACTCGCCGGCGTTCAACAGCCGTTGATATTGTGTTTTGGCCGCGGCATAAGATTGATGGTTGATGTGATGCTCTGCCAGTAGCCGGCGCAGCCAGACATTTTCAGGGTGAGCATTAAGCTGTTGCTCAGCTGTCATGACAAAACCCTGATTATATTTTTCCTGCCGGGCTAATTCGTATAAACCGGCCCAGGCGCGATTGAAAAACGGGTCTTTGCTGATGCTGGTTTGAAAAGCAGCGAAAGCATCTGCGCTGTTACCTGTTTTGTTAGCATACTCTGCGCGCAGTAAATAGGCATCGGCACTTTGGCCTGATTCGCCTTTCAGTGCGGCCAGTTGCTCTTTCGCAAGCGTGAGTTTGTTGTTCGCTATCAGCATTGCTATGTATTCGTACTGATATACCGGTTGGTCTGGCGAGAGCTGTATTGCTGTAGCCAGGTTTTGCTGCGCCAGTTGCGTGTGCCCAAGTCGTTGCTGAATTTTGCCCAGCTGCAGCCAGTGACCACTGCTCAGTTCAGGCAGCGACTGAATAAGTTTTATTTTGTCCTCAGCTTGTGCTGTTTCGTTCAGTGCGAGTAGTACTTCGACTTCCTGAAACAGTAACTCTTTATCTAGAAACTCTTGCCGCAATGCCCGCTGTAGCAGATAGCGTGCATCTGTCAGGGCGTTGGTTGTTAAATAGTGGCGCAGCAGCAGGTCTACTGCCGGGCGGTAGTACTTGAGGTTAAGCATGGTATTTAGCCGTTGCTCTGCCTGTTGTGTTTTGTTCAGCTGCAGTTCTGCGGCAGCCAGCAGCACCGTTGTAGCCTGATGATAGGGCTGCTCTTTCAGCAGCGTTGAAAGTAAGGTTTCAGCCTCATTTATGTTGCCCTGACTAATCTGCAGATTGGCCAGTGTTAGTCTGCCGGCAAAGTGTTTTGGTTGTAGCGCCAATAGCTGCTGCAATATCTGGTTCACACTCTGGTATTGTTGCGCCTGTAACAGAATACCTGCATACAAGTTGAGATAATCCGGATTGTTTGGTGCCAACGTTATCAGTTGGTGAGCTTTTTCCAAAGCGGTATCATTGTCGCCAATATCCAGCGCCAGCAAAGCACCGGTTAACAGCGTCGCGGGCGTATTTGGGCTTAGCTGCCTATTGAGTTCCTGCAGGGCGAACTCCGGGCCATATAACTGGCGTTTTAAATCGGCATCCAGTGCAGCCATTGTTGCATCGGCTGGAAACCGGGCCCGGATGTCACTTAGCATCGTTTCAGCAGTTTTAAGCTTACCCGCGCGCATCGTCAGCAACACATGCTGAGCCAGCAGCGGGATTGAATTCTGGATATGCTGCTGGTGTCTCTCCAGAAAACGCAGTGCCATACTGGGTTCTCTGGTACGTAAATAGTGTTCCGCAATCAAAGCTATCGCATTTGAATCTTGCGGTTGCAGTTTAAGGTAAGCCTCTAAATCCTGAATCGCCTGTTCTGACGCCCCAAGCAGATAATTCAAAGCAGCCCTCAAGTACAGTTGTGCCGGTGCGGCGGCGAAGTAATCGGCTGGCAGTGCATTCAGATCATCGCGTAGCGCAACAAAATTAGTGGTTTCAGTTTTGTTATCCAGCACAGCGTTTAGCAGCAGTAAACTAAAACGCAGATAAGCATCATTCAGCCCCATGTCCTGCAGCTTAAGTAATAGCGGCCGGGCCTTGTCCGGCTGGCCTACAGCGAACCAGGCTGCGCTCAGTGCGCGTAACACGAAAGGGTTGTCGCTCTGCAGCGCCAAAGCACGCTGATAATAATCAAGAGCAGCTTCAGGTTGCTGTTGTTCTTTGGCCAGATTACCCAGCAGCAGCAGTGTTTCGATATTTTGCGGATCCTTACTCAGCGTTTGTTGTAGTAAATTATTGGCTTTTGCAAACTGACGTAATCTAATAGCCAGGCTGGCCTTGGCATTGAGTAAAGAGGCGTTGTCTGCAGAGAGCTGTTCTGCAGTCTGTAATAGTGCAGCTGCTTGGTCGTAGTTACCGTTTTCCTGATAAAGGTTCGCAGTGGCTAACAGCCAGTTAAAGCGCTTGGGCTGGCTTAATACACCATACTTTTCCAGTTGCAGTAGTCTGGATTCATCC
>NZ_DATCSY010000379.1:0-15601 GCF_036568245.1 Rheinheimera sp.
GATTGCGGCTGCACTATTGACGCTTGTAAATCCAGCAATTGCCGCAAACGCGGCAGTAAATCCAGCGTATATTGTGTCGGCACCAACTGCCGGTTTTGCCGCAAAAATAAGGTTGCGCCAAGGCGTTGCTCCAGCTCTTTCAGCGCCTGACTGGCTGCAGGCTGGCTCAGCGCCAGCTGCTGAGCTGCCTCACTCAGGCTGTGATAACGGCATATTGCATCCAGCAGTAACCATTGCCGGGGACTGGGATAATTCATTCAGAAATCCTATCTATAACATAAAATAAATCCATTATTTTTATATTTTATATTCATTAAAATAGCCAGCGTTCTCTGCCAAACCGGACAGATTAAATGTTGTGGATTGCCCTGCCAGTATTACTCTTACACGGACTGTACTTTTACCTGCCCCAGCTGCACCAGGCGGTGAATCCGGTGTTAGCCGCGCTGCTGACGGGGCTACTGTTATCGGTTTTCTTTACGACTCTGCGTAAACCTCACCCAACCGCGCTTACAGCTGTGCGTAACCAGACATTTCATACTATTCAACAACATGCGTTGCGTCTGGGTATCGTGTTATTTGCGCTTAAAGTTGATCCTCAGTTGCTGTTGAGTACAGATCCGTGGCTGTTTGCCCGTTTAGTGTTGCTGATTGTGGTAGTACTTTGCGCTGCACTCTGGCTGGGCGTGCGCTACTTTCACCTGCCCAAAGCCCAGGTGTTACTGCTAAGTGCCGGTTTTAGTTTCTGCGGCACTTCAGCCATCTTCGCTACCCAATCGCTGCAACATACTGCAAGTGTTAGCAAGCAAGACAGTGCTGCCACGCCGGCACAACTGAGCCAGAGCCTGGCGCTGGTAATGATAATGGGCTTGCTGGCGCTGGCATGCTACAACTTACTGGCCTACAGCGGTTGGTTCAGCCAGGCAGAACTGGCGTGGTTAATTGGTAGCACAGCACCGGAAGTGTCTCAGGCGGTCGCCGCAGCCGGCCAGTTGGGTCAGTTCGCAGCGCTGGCTGTGGCAATAAAACTGGCGCGGGTGTGTTTACTGGCACCATTTTTAATTGGCTTAAGCCGCTGGCAACGCAGCGACGCCCGGGCGCCACTGCCGTGGTTTATTATCGCTTTTGTTGTACTGTTGCTACTGCAGTTGCTGTTGCCAGTGTCTGAAACGTTGCGCTCAGCCGCCGCGTTGCTGTCGCAAAGCTGCCTGATGCTGGCGATGATCATTACCGGCCTGCAAAGCCGCTGGCAGGATCTGAAACACTGCCAATGGCGCACCGCTGCCTTTGCCTCGACAGCGATGCTGCTAATGTTTGCGCTGGCATTGTTTTGTATCTACTTTACAGCCTGGGAAACATAACAAGGTGCGCCAACTCTGGTCTGATACCAATTTGCTCGCCTATGTCGTAATTAACATGACTCAGCTGCAGGCTCAGCACTGTTTCACCGCCTGCAAGCTGCAACTGGTATAAGGTGTGTGAACCGCGAAAAGCTTTGCTCTGTACCCTGGCTTTAATGTCACTGCTGCTGTCTTGCACAATATCATCCGGCCTTACCAGCACATCGACCATGCTACCGGGAGAAAACCTTGCTGTGTCAGGCATAGCGAACACGCCCAGACTGGTCGCCATTTTGTGGTCATCCAGCACAGTACCGGTTAGAAACACGCCCCTGCCAATAAAATCAGCAACAAAACGGTTAGCCGGTTGATGGTAAAGCTCAGCTGGTGT
Source organism: Rheinheimera sp. (assembly GCF_036568245.1). Classification (GTDB taxonomy): domain Bacteria; phylum Pseudomonadota; class Gammaproteobacteria; order Enterobacterales; family Alteromonadaceae; genus Alishewanella. The sequence goes on from NZ_DATCSY010000379.1 coordinate 1,732, forward strand.
CGCCCACTGCTGTAACTTACCACGCTCCATTACGCCTATCATGTCGGCCATGGCAAAAGCTTCGTGCTGATCATGTGTGACCATAACAGCCGTAATACCAAGCTGTTGCAAAATGTGCCGGATCTCACGCGCCAGCCCCTCACGCAGCTCGGTATCCAAGCTGGAAAAGGGTTCATCCAGCAGTAGCATCTTTGGCTGCGGTGCCAGCGCCCTGGCCAGCGCCACCCGCTGCTGCTGGCCGCCGGACAACTGATAAATATGCCGCTTTGCAAGATCCGGTAAGCCAACCAGCTGCAGTAACTGCTGAACTTTTGCTTTGCGGGCCGGCCGGCTCAGGTGCCCCAGGCCAAAACTAATGTTATCAGCTACATTCAGATGCGGGAAAAGAGCGAAGTCCTGAAATACCATCCCCACCTGACGCAGCTCCGGCGCCTGTTGCAGGCTGTCAGAGCTGACAACCTGTTGCTGTAAGCTGATATTGCCGGTTGCAACAGGTTCAAAACCGGCAATAGCGCGTAATAACGTGGTTTTTCCGCAACCGGACGGCCCAAGCAGGCAGCCTATTTGCCCTTTCGCTAATGAAAAACTGATATCTTTTATGACAGTATGGCCGGAGTAGGATATTGCAACGTTTTGTAAATCAAGCATTATTCTATTCCTTTACCGCAGGCTCTATTGATCGGGCCAATAATATAACGGGCAATAAGCTAACCAGTACTATTGCTATCGCGGGCAGTGCGGCCTCGGCCAGCCGCTCATCCGATGCCAGCTCATAGGTTCGCACCGCCAGCGTATTAAAATTAAATGGCCGTAAAATAAGCGTCGCCGGCAGCTCTTTTAACACATCGACAAATACCAGCAACAACGCTGCCAATACGCTTGGGCGTAGCAAAGGCACATGCACCCTTAGCAATGCCTGCAGTGGTGTTAAACCAAGAGACTGTGCAGCATTGTCCATACTGGGTTTTATGCGGCCAAGCCCGGTCTCGATACTGTGCAGGGATATCGCCAGAAAACGCACGCTGTATGCCAGCAATAACGCAAACAAGGTACCGGAGAAAACCAGCCCGGTACGCGCACCAAACCACTGCTCTGCAGCAGCATCAATACGGCCATCCAGATAGGCCAGCGGGATCATCACACCAATGGCGATAACGGTACCCGGCACGGCATAACCCAAAGCCGCCAAACGCACAGGCGCCTGCACGACAGAACCCGGCCGCAGCCGTTTACCATAAGCGAACAACAAAGACAGCAACAGCGTGATAACAGCAGCCAGCGCGGCCAGTGAAAAGCTGTTCCAGACAAGCTGGCTAAACTGCGGCCCGAGGGTTTGCTGATAATGCGTCAGACTCCAGTTTAATAACTGCGCTGCCGGAATAATAAAACCAAATAACACCGGCAGCAGACACAGCAGCAATACCGTTAACTGCGCTGACAATGTCAGTTTCAGCCGCGGCATGGCGTGATTATGCTGCCCGAGATGGTAATAGCGGATGCAGCGCCGTGACCAGCGTTCGAGCAATAACAGCACCAATACAAAGCCAGATAGCATAGCCGCGAGCTGGGCTGCGGCAACCTGATTGCCCATGCCAAACCAGGTACGGAAAATACCGGTGGTAAAAGTCGTAACGCCAAAATATTGCACAGTGCCGTAATCCGCAAACGCTTCCATCATTGCCAGTGCCGTGCCGGTCAGTATTGCCGGCCGGGCCAACGGTAACGCCACTTTTTTCAGATGCTGCCACGGTGTCAGCCCCAGTGTGCGGCTGGCCTCCAGCAAAGAAGCACTCTGCTCGCGAAACGCCGCTCTGGCCAGCATATAAACATACGGATAAAGCACAAGTGACAACATAACAATGGCGCCACCCAATGAGCGGATTTGTGGAAACCAATAATCGCCATAACGCCAGTCAAACTGCGCTCGTAACGCACTTTGCAGCGGCCCGGCAAAATCCAGCATGCCGGTGTACGTGTAAGCAATAATATAAGCAGGCATCGCCAGCGGCAGCAGCAGTAGCCATTCCATCACACGGCGGCCGGTAAACTGGTACCGGCTTACCAGCCAGGCGCATAGTGTGCCTGTTGTCATGGCGCCAAGCCCTGTGCCAGCGGCCAGTAGCAGAGAATTGATAATATAATCGGCCAGTACAGTCTGGCGCAAATGCTGCCAGACATCCGGCTGCGGGTTAAACACACTGCTAAAAATCACTAACACGGGCACTGCCAGCAGCAGGGCTGGCAGTAAAATAGCCCAATGCCAGAGATCAAAACGGCTTTTTCTCATCCTGGCGTAACCCTATGTACATACATTCGGCGTTATTTCCAGCCTGCTCTGTCCATTACCCGGATCGCTTCAGCATTTAGTTCGCCCAGTTTTTCCAGTTGCAGCTGATCTGCCTTAAAGCTGCCAAAGCCCTGCAAAATGGTGCTGATTTGCACACCGTCGCGTACCGGATACTCATGGTTTGTTTCAGCGTACCACTGCTGAGATTCGGCAGTGGTCATAAACTCAAGTAATTTAACGGCCTCGGCTTTATTTTTTGCATGTTTGGCAACACCGGCGCCGGATATGTTCACATGTGCACCGCGGTCATTCTGATTGGGCCAAAATACCTTTATTTGCTGTGCAATTTTCTGCTGTGATGGCTCGGCAAGCATGCCGCCCAGATAGTAAGTGTTGGCGATGGCAATATCGCATGCGCCGGAAACCGCGGCTTTGATCTGATCTCTGTCACCGCCTCTGGGTGGCATTGCCAGGTTTGCTACCAGGCCTTTGGCCCAGCTTTCTGCTGCTTCAACACCGTCATGCGCAATCATGCTGGCAGTCATAGACTGATTATAAATATTATCTGACGAGCGAATACAAATACGGCCACGCCATTTACTGTTCGCTAAGTCTTCGTAAGTAGACAACTGCTCGGGCGACACCTTTCCGGGCACATACATTATGGGTCTGGCGCGCATGGTTAAACCAAACCATTGCCCGTTTGGGTCGCGCAGTGCTGCTGGAATAGCACTGGTCAATGTCTCTGAGGTAATAGCCTGCAGCACTCCTTGCTGCTTAGCGCGGTGCAGACGGCCAACATCGGTACTGATTAACACATCTGCCGGGCTGTTTCGACCTTCACTGACCATGCGGCTGATAAGCTCATCCGGTTTACCGGTAATAAGGTTCACTTTAATACCGGTGTCGGCAGTAAATTTATCCAGCAGTGGTTTAATCAGCTCTTCCTGGCGGGCAGAGTAGATATTTACTTCTGCTGCCAGCGCCGCAGTGCTGTTAACAACGGTAGCAATAAGACCTGCGCCTAATAAGGCTATTGCCAGATTAGCTTTCATAGTATTACCCCTTCATGCATTAATGATTCATCTGCCAGCATATAAGCATAAATAAGAACCATTCTCAAATTACCACGACATAATAACAAAAAAGGCCGTTAAACACTGTTTAACGGCCCCGGTATAATTGCGGATACTCAGCAGTTAGTGATCATGCGCCTCTGCTGGTTCGGCGACGCCCAGCCACACTAATTTATGCGGCACAAAGTCCAGCTGCTTTGTTGCTACCACTTCGGCGTCAGCAATATCTACTGTCAGCAGCGTATTGTCGATTGGGTTAGTGACATACACCTTGTCATCACTGGCTGAAATGGCCAGCTCAAAGCGGCTGCCTTCAGGCATAGTCGCTATATCGGCGGTGGTTAACTGCACTTTGGCGGCGAATTCAAATGGCGATTGTTCTGCTTCACCGTCATGTTCATGGCCATGATAATTCAGTATGGTTAAATACCCCTGACTATCTAACAGTACAAACTTTTCACCGCTGTCGGCAAAACCGTAGCCAACCAGAGTAGCCCCCTCTGCGCCCTGCCAGTCTACCAGCGCCATTTCACTGTCTTGCGCATGAATGGCGAACATGCTGGTGCCGGCAAAACCAACAAAGTGTTCAGCTGTCTTATCACCGACCAGCGTACCTATACGCATGGTGCCGGTAAACTCAGTGCTATTAGCTAATTTACTGGCGGTAAAGCTATTATCAGCGGCCTGCTCAATCAGCAAGACACCGTCGGTACAGCCAAAGCTGATAAAATGTTCATTCTGTGCGCTGCCGTGCAGGCCCGGACATAACTCGTCAAACACCAGCTCGTCGTGGAAATGATCACCATGTGCATGATACAGCCCTACCTGGTCAGGCAAAGTGGTAGCACTGTTGGCATCACGGATAGTTGACAGCACGTACTCGCCCCGCGCCTGCGCAGCACCATGCATATTGGTGTTGTAGTGCAATACAGCGTAACCGCCGCTGTCGCTGGTAATATCGGCATCAGTAAATACCGCCAGTGCAGCCGGCGTACCGGTTGCCGCATCGCCATCAAAGAATACCGCTACCTGACTATCGTTCGTGGTAATGTGCGTCGGCCGGCTGTCAGTTAACACAAAACTGGCCAGAGCTGGCTCTTGCTGATAGTCATGCAAATGGTCGCCGTGATCTTCCTGAAATACGCCGCCATCGATAAACTCAATACGATCGGTAGTACGCTGTACCACCAGGGCGTAACGTTTACTGGCTGAAGCGGCCAGAGCTGATGGCGTATCAGTTACAGCAAAGCTATCCAGCAGCATGCTGTCTGCGAGATCATACACTGACACCAGATTAGAATCTTTTGCTGAGATAGCTAACCGGCCCGCAGCGCTGACATCATCATGATCATGGTCGTCTTCTACCGGGATCGGCTCTTTCTCGACAATATGCGTAGTGTTGTCACCACAGGCACTGAGTAAAGACACGCTGACCAGCGCCGCTGCCAGGCTGAGTTTTGTTTGTAACATTGCAACTCCTTGTTAAACATAAAAAATGCAGCAGGCCAGGAACCGGTATTTCCTGCTGCAAAAAAAATCAGAAACTGCCGCGCAGACCCACCGCCACAGAGCGGCCTGGTAACGGCGTAATGTCTTTTAAGAACGAGGTATGTACCCGCGCTTCTTCGTCGGTCAGGTTCTGACCTTTGATGTAAGCAGTCAGTAACTGAGGGCCTAATTCAAAGCGGTAACTGACGCTTGCATCCAGCAGTGTGTAACCGCCGGTAGCCTGTTCCAGTTCAGAAACCTTGTCCTGCTTAAAGTAACGGGTCGCGCGCAGATCGGCGCTTATCGCATCGTGCTCATAAGCCAGCTCAGCAGCCATACGCAGTGGTGGTGTGCGGGGTAAATCGCCACCATCGTTCAGACGGGCACGAATATAATCACCTTGCAGCGTTAACTTAAAGGGGTCGTTGATTTGCCAGTTAAACTGAGCTTCCAGACCATGCAGGGTGACATCCGCAGCGGTAAATAAATACACCGGCAGTTCGCTGGCGTGATCGTGGCCGTCTTCATCGCCGTGGTCATGGCTATGGCCAGACTCGGCAAATAAGCCGGTATTTTGCTGGTAGTAGTAGTTATCTACCCGGTTATAAAACGCGTTTAGCACAAAGCCGGTATTGCCGCTGAATTTGCGCAGTGTCAGATCCAGGTTGTTTGCCGTTTCCAGTTCAATCGGTTGGGTATTGAGGACAAACTCGTCGCCATCAAGCGCAAATAAGGCTCCCACTTCATAAGATGCCGTGCCGATATGGGCGCCGAATGACAATAATTCTGATGCCGCCGGTGCACGCTGCGAGCGGGATACAGACACGCCGAAGTTGTAACCTTCAGCAAAGTCCCATACCGCTCCCGCCGACAAGCTATAAGGTGTAAAGCGATGACTAACATCAAAGGCACGGATATGTCCGGCCTCTTCAGCATGGTCGTGCTGATGATCATCATGGCCGTGAGCGCCAATATCAGGCAGTAAGACGGTGTCGGCATCTATAGTGACGCGCTCGACCCGGGCGCCAAGTTGCAGCAGCCAGGGGCCAAAATGGCGCTCTTCCATTAACACAACTGCCAGCATCTGACTCTCTGACGGAGGGGTGAATGCTTCTTCACCCACAGCTTCGAAATCGCTGAATTTATAATGCAGGCTTAGCCCGCCACGCCAGTGCTCGAACGTGCGGTGCAACAGCTCCAGCCGCGCTTCCTGACTACGGTTCTTAAAAGTAGTGCCTACCACCCCAGCTTCAATTTCGGCATGTTCATAGTCGGTGAATGCCAGCCGGGTATTCACTGCACGGATAAGGCCAGAGGAGAAATTAAGTTCGCTTAACAGCTGGTAGCGGTTCTGCGTTAAATCGGCATAAACCTGTTCCTCTTCGTGCGACTCGCCTTCTTCATGCTCATGGCCACCGTGTGAGTGCCCCGGTATGCCATATTCGCGCTCTAAACGGCCATACGACATGCCCACATAGCCATTACTAAGCAACCAGCTGGCCCCCACAGTGCCACCTTTGGCCTCTGCCGCTGAATTAGCTACCTTGCCTTTTTTAGCGCCCTCTTCCGGTTCAGCTTCAGCAAACCCCGGAATACTGTAGTCATCACTGTCGCGCCAGAATCCATCTACATATACTGCAATATTATCTGTACCGCTTACGGCAGAACCCGCCACCAATTTTTCATTGTTAACCGACTCATGCTGCACCATCCATTCGGCGCGGCTTGTGCTGTCTGTCGGTACCCGCTCATCCACCACGTTTACTACGCCACCAATGGCGCCACTGCCATAAAACAGCGTCGCCGGGCCACGTAACACCTCAATCTGGGTTGCAGTACTGGCTTCGCTGGCCACGCTGTGATCCGGGCCAACGCGGGACGCATCACCGGCATCCAGTCCGTTCTGGGCAATCAGTACCCTTGGGCCATCCAAACCACGGATAATAGGGCTGCTGGCTACGCCGCCATAAAAGTTAGAATGCACACCGACTTCATTTTTTAGCGTATCGCCAAGTGTCGATGCCTGGCGCATTTTCAGGTTGTCACCCGCCAGCACATTTACCGGTAACGCCGATTCAGTGGCGGAGGTATGAAATAAGCTGGCTTTTACATCAATAACTTCAATCGTACTGCTGAGCAATATCAGACTGATATCTGCCAGCCCCTGCTGCGGTACAGTAAAATGTGCGTTGCGGTGGGCGAAGCCTGAAGCCTCAACATGCAGTTCAGCCTGGGCTGCTTGCATACTGATACTGAAGCGGCCATCCGAGTCGGTTACAACCTGCTGATTTTCTCCGGCGACACTGACGGTAGCACCTGCAACAGGGTTTCCGCTGCTATCTGTTACCACACCGGATATTGATTCTGCATTAGCCACACCACTCATCAGTGAGGCACTGACCAGGCTGGTCAGCATTGTCTTTTTAAACATAGTATCCCTCTTAACTACTACAGCCTTCACACCAGAAGTTATCGCTTGTGTATAAAGCCGGCATTTGACGAAGAAATTGTTACGTTATAACATATTTCTACATTTTGTGATGTTATAACATATTTTAGCTTTGGTACAAGGCTTACGTTCAGATAGCGACACACTGCGACGAATGTCGACGCAGTCATTTCAGCACCCGGTTGTATAACCCTGTTTTGTGAGGAACTATGAAAGATCTAATTGCAGCAACGCTCTCCGGCCTTTGTATTGTGCATTGTCTTGCCACACCACTGCTGCTGGCTTTGGGTAGCTCTGGTTTGCTACTGGGGGTATTTGGTTCGGAGTGGTTTCACTATCTGATGATACTGCCTATTGCCGCCTTTCTGGTGTGGAGCCTGCCTGGTGGCTGGTGCGTGCACCGCAGTAAAACGCCCTTTGCTCTGGGATTGGCCGGTTTTTTACTGCTGATAGCCTCGTTAATGGCACCACACGACGCTGAAACCTTGTTATCTGTCTGTGGTGGCCTGCTACTTGTCAGTGCGCACCTGTACAACCGCCAGTTATTGCATAAACAGGAAGTACCACAGCATGCAGCACACTAAAACAGACACACGCTTGCCGGTAACAGTGCTGTCAGGCTTTCTCGGCGCTGGCAAAACCACTTTGCTGAACCACATACTGCATAACCGCGAGGGCTTACGGGTTGCTGTTATTGTTAATGATATGAGCGATGTGAATATCGATGCTAATCAGTTAAATAAAGAAGTCAGCCTTAACCGCGCAGAAGAAAAACTGGTTGAAATGAGCAATGGTTGTATTTGCTGTACGCTACGCGAAGACTTGCTGCAGGAAGTCAGCAAGCTGGCCAAAGCAGGCCACTTTGATTATCTGCTGATAGAATCAACCGGCATTTCAGAGCCACTGCCTATAGCCGAAACCTTCACATTTGAGCATGAGGATGGCCAGACCCTGGCTGATATTGCCCGCTTAGATACGCTGGTCACGGTAGTAGATGCAGTGAATTTTCTCACCGACTTTGAGGCCGCACAGGATTTAACCGAACATGGAGAAAGTTTAGGCGAAGACGACGAGCGCAGTGTCAGCGACTTACTGATAGAACAGGTGGAGTTTTGTGATGTGCTGATCATCAGCAAAGCCGATTTAGTCACCACTGCGCAACTGCAACGGCTACACGCGATACTGCATAGTTTAAATAGCAGTGCCCGTATTATTGACGCAGAGCACGGTAAGGTAGCATTAAATCAGATTTTAAATACCGGCCTGTTTAACTTCGACAAAGCGCAGCAGGCGCCCGGCTGGCTGGCGGAACTGCGTGGTGAGCATACACCGGAAACTGAAGAGTACGGCATCAGCAGTTTCAGCTTTACCGCCCGTAAGCCGTTTCATCCGCTGCGGTTTCATGCGTTTTTGCATCAGGATTGGCCAAGCGGGCGCCTGCTGCGCTCAAAAGGCTATTTCTGGCTGGCCAGCACGCCGGCTTACGCCTGGCTATGGCACCAGGCTGGCGGTATGGCTCGGTATCATATGGCAGGTTTGTTCTGGCAGGCTGTGCCGGCTGACCAATGGCCGCAGAGTGCCGACATGCAGCAAGCGATTATTCTGAACTGGGCCGAGCCCTACGGCGACCGGCGGCAGGAGCTGGTATTTATCGGCCAGCAACTGGATAAAAGAGCCATGCTGGCACAGCTTAATGCTTGTTTGCTCACCGATGCAGAACTGGCATTGGCTGAAGCACAATGGCAGCAGCTGCCGGATCCTTTTACGCAGTAATTTAGTGACCTGGCTACGTTATCGGTGATGAAATACCAAACTGCTACTGCTCGCCAGCCATTTGCTGTAAAAACTGCAGCCGTTGCCGTTCCTGCTCATCAGCCTGCCAGGGCTCATCACTTAGCTGGTCAAGAGAGAAATAATCCAGTGGGTATTGTGCTTTTTCACTGTCGCCATATTGCGTTTGCTCGCCGGGTGTCGCCGGGCGCTTTTCCAATATAACGGTGCCAAGAATAAAGGAGCCGCTATGCTTACGCAGCACGGCTTTAAAAGCCTTCAACGTGATTTCGGCCTCACCTTCGCTCAGTTTTTCGCTTGCCGTCAGCAGTGCCAGTGGCTGACGCTGGTCGGTGTATAAATTGGCCCGCAACCGGTAAAAGCCACTTTGCTTGACATCAATTTGCACCGGTATATGCATATCACTGCCAACACCATAAGGTTCGCCAACACCGGTCACTGTTGCCACCGGGTTATAGTATTCAATACCGGTTTTAAGTACCTGCTGCTGACCGTTGGCACGAAAACTGACCTGAACTTCAAAGGCGCCATTCCAGCTGTCATCAGCATCCAGCGTAGCGCTGTACTGCTCTGTTGTACCTCGCATCTGTTTGCTGTCGCTTTGCTCTGCAGTGGTTTCATGTTGCAGCCGTACGCTGACATCGGCTAACTGCAAACCACTTACCTGCAGTGTGACCGGTACGGTCTCGGGATAGCTAAAACGGTATTTAGGCAGCACTATAGCGGCACTTGCTCCGCCTTCTAATGGCACAGTTTGCACTATGTAGCGGTTAGGCTGCAGTAAGTGCTCATCGTCAACATTGAGCGGCCTGGAATACGGTGGCGTATTAAGTTCAGCAGCATAAGCCGTCGCCAACAGTTTAAAGCTCGCAGTTACCGGCTCAGGGATCTTCTCTGTGACGGTAATCTGTGGTGCTGCAGCGGGTGTCTTATGCTCAGCTGGCGGTCTGCTCTGCGGGGCATGATCAGATACCTCTGCTGCAACAGGCTCAACAACGGTTTTTTGCGGCCAGAAATACACTAAGCCTGCCAGCACTGCTGACAGGCTTAATAGCCATAACGCTTTTTTCATCGGCACTAGTTCGCCGCCTGATACACCAATGCAGACATGCTGGTGTTACCAGAGTTACGTACTACACGATAGCGCGAGCTGAAAATCCACCAGCCGCGGGTTTCGTCATAAGTGTTGAATTGCAAACGCTCACCGTTGAGGTAATTCGAACTACTATTTGCCGCTGTGACTTCATCAGCCGCACCGTTGGCGATAACATCGCTGTGGCTGTAACCTTCGCTCATCAGCATCGGATAATGGTAAGGCATAAAGGCGGATGGACCACTGACTGATGTCAACTTGCCGTCAAAGGCAACACTGCGTGAGCAGCTGTTAAAACTGGCCGCTGATGACGCACCGCAGCTGGAATGACTGGCAACAACGCCATCATCTTCGCCCGGTAAAAAGGCGCCGGTTGCACCGAGAAAATCAGACCCTGCGCCAACAAAACGTAACCTGGGTACACGGCTGTCCGGAAAAGCAGCCAGCTGCCGGGCTGTGTTGACCCGCAGATCATTCAACACGCCAATATTCGACGGCGATGGGATCTGCCCCAACCACAGCGATAGTGCCAGTTTCAGCGTAGTATCAATCAGGCCGGAGCCGCCCACGACATTCACCGCTAAATCAGCAAGTTCTACACCACCGCCGGCACCGGCAAAATCAAAGGTCGCCACAATATTCAGTGGTTGTAAGCCGGCATTTTGCAACCAAAGCGCCTGATTATCGATAATGTAACGGGTCACCAGATCGCCGGTAGAGTGCGACACAAAAATACAGCCGCTGGCACAGGTGCCATTACGCGACATCTGCTGCAGCTTTGGCCAAACATAATCGCTGGCAATTTTACCGGCAACACGTTCCTGCGAGGGCCAGTCGATACGCACATCGGCGCGGTCGCGCCAGTATTCGGCCCAGTATGCCGCGCCATTGTTGGTTACCTGACTACCGGTTGGCCGGCTCGCCAGGTTATCAGGTTGAAAACCATGTACCAATACTACCGGGTAGCCGCCAACAGCGGCCTGCGCAGCACCACTGAGCAGGCCTGCCAGTAGCAGCAGGGTGGATTTTTTCATTGGGATGTCCTCTGTCTTTTTCTCTGCTGAATCAGGGTTCTTGCTGAGATTTTTTTATTATTTTCCTGCCGCTTCCGTATGGCGATTTACAACTCCAACAACAAGATAGACCAGCCCAATTTGATTGCAATGCGCAGTTTTCTGCGTAAAACGCTGTATAAGCGATCCGGTGTTTAAATTTCCGATTATCTGCAAAAATGAACATCCAGTGCAGGCGAGCGTATGGCGGTTAACCGGCATTTAAATGCAGTGCCAGCATAACAGCGGGTGTTTTAAGTGATTACTCCAATTATTTTTCCGGATACATTACTGCGATCAAAAAACGCAGCTAAAGCTAATACTGATCATTTAAGCAGAATCGGTTTGCCCTAAGCCAACCGTCTCAGCACCTGATGGGCTGAGAGGCGCCCCCACGGAGGGGCTTCGTGTTGGTGTGGGCAAACCGATGGCAGCTACAGCGTTAACTAACCGGCATTACTGCTTTTGCATTTGGCGGTGAAATGCGGCTACGTCGTCCACTTTTATCTGGCCTTTTACATCAGCAAATGGCTGGTCACGGAACTTAGTGCCACGCATTTGCACCGAAATACGTGGAGCCTTGTCGTTCAGCATGGTTTCACGGTAAAACGCTTTTACATCAGCCAAGGTGACCTGTTCAACTGCGGCAATCAATTGTTGCTTGCTGTCGAAGCTGAACCTTTCCCGGTACCAGTCGCCAAGCATAGGGCCTACCTCATCCTGCATATTCTTCGGCGGCTCTTTCAGCGTGACCAGCGTACTGGCTTTTAACTGCGCAAAGGCTTCTTCTGTCAGGTTATCCAGCTCTTTCGCATACTGCTGCTTAAAGCTGTCAAACCTCTGTTGCATGTCAGCAACGCCCTTTACCGGTGTCTGAATGTACATGGCGAACCCGACGTAATCCTCCAGTTGCATGGCAGTACCGCCTACCGCATAGGCGAGCTGCTCTTCAGTACGCAACTTGTCAAACGCAACATTGCTGAAGTGGCTCTTTAAAATGGTGGCTCTGGCCAACTGACTGTATGAAGGTTCCGGGTGCACATGCACATCAACCAGTGCGACATCAGCGACATCGATATCTTTTTGCACCACCAGCGTCTGACCTGCCGCAGGCTTCCAGTATGCACTGCGCTGATACGGTAGCTCAGTGCGGTCCGCCGGTAATGCCTGTTTCAGTTCTGACAATACTTGCGATACGGTGGCTTTATCGTAGTTACCAAAGGCAAAGATGCGCAGCTGGTTATTGCTCAGCGTATGCTGAATAAACGCCTGCAGATCGGTATTAGTCAGGCTGTTGGCCGCGTCAATTAACTGAGCTGTTTCATAGTTACCGTTACGGATCAGGTTATTAAAAGCACCGAACGCCTGATAAAACGGAAATTGTTTACCCTGATTCTGTAAGCCACGGATATAGCGGTCTTTCGCCTGGGCAAAGCTTTGCTCCTGCACACTCACACTGAGGCCTGCCAGCGCCTGTTGCAATAACTGCGGCTGTTTGTCTGTAAAACCGGCTATGGTCAGCGCCATACCGCTACCTGCCGTCAGACGCAACTGCATGCCGGCGATGTCCGCCTCTGTCGCCAAGGCACTTTGTTGCAGGTTAAACAAATCGTGCCACAAGGCCAGCAATACCCTGGCTTTGATATCCTGTTGCGGCGCGCCGGTATTGAAGAAAATTTCCAATACGCCGCGGGGCTGACTGGCAAATGCCTGACTTGGATACAACCAGGCACTGATGCCATCCTGCTGCAGAATAATTTCCGGCTTGCTTTGCGTTACCATCGGTTTTACGTCAAAGTTTTCCGGCAACAAACGGTTTACCGCCGGCAGGTTAAGTGCCAGCTGGGGGCTTTGTTGCCAGCTTTGCTGCTCTTCTGCGCTGATAGCAGCTATTTTATATTTGCCGTCATAAAAATGCAGGCTGCTGTCATGCGGCTCCTGTTTACTGATATACCAGATGCGCAAGTGCTGCGGGGTCAACTGCTGCAGCACATCTTTTACCGCAGCGGCGTCAAAGCGTTGGTAATAAAACGGCGCATTAATGGCATTTCGGGCCGGCACTTTCTGCATAGCATCGGTCAGGTTAGCGACATAACCGAACTCATCGCCTTTCTCCAGAAAACGGAACTGGTTATTCAGGCTGGTCTGAATTTCGCTGAAGTATTTCGCATCCACCCCTTCAAGCTTTATCAGCTCAATATACTGCATAATAGTGGCGACGATGCCTTCACGGTTTTGCATACCAACATCGGTCAGTTCTACATCTACTGTCAGCGAGCCATAGTTGCCATATAAGTCCGGCGTGGCTGAGGCGCTCAGTTTAGAAATCAGCCCCATGCTTTTTAACTGTTCTGCCGGTGTACCCGGCATTTCTGAGCCCAGCAGATAGGTGATAAACTCGTTGGGCTTCAGCGCAAACTGATCGGTATTGTTGCGGATAGTAAAATCCAGCCGTAACTGTTTAACATCCTGATTCGGCACATAGTGAATACGCTTGGCACCAAGGTTGCTGAAATCAAGTTCTGCGTCAACCTTCGGCGGTTCAATGTTCTTGTTTTCAATACTGCTGAAATGCTTGCGGGCCAGCTGCTCCATCTCGTTTAACGGCAGGTTGCTCAGCAGTGCCACCTTCAT
>NZ_DATCSY010000380.1:0-2441 GCF_036568245.1 Rheinheimera sp.
ATGAAGCACCACCAGCAGCCAGATAACCAAAGCAATTACAGGCTCAGCCGATTTGACCAGCGGACTGGACAGAAAAGCTTTACGCAAGATGTAAAGCAGTAAACGGATAATCCCCAGGGCCAGCGCCACAGGCACCAGCGGGGCCAGCAATTGTTGTGGCAGTTCATAGGCTTGCAACAATTCGCGACTGAGCGCTAACAAAGCCGCCATGCTAAAAGGCAGCAAAATACGGTGCGAGCTGCGAAGCGCAACATGCCGCAGGCCCTGACCACCACTGTCGCTAAGGCGTTGTCCCCAGACCCGGTTTATCAGTAACGCTAACGCCAGGCATACAGCAATAACCAGTAACTGATACCAGAAAGTAGGCTGTTGTGTTTGCATGACGGCACTCTGCCACCAGGCGGTTATTTGTCCTGACATAAGTCACTCAGGTATTTTGATTTAATGCGTTTACCTTAGCAGAAAATTGCTGCCGGCCACAGCGGTTAAAACTTGCACTTTCTGAAAATAAAACTAATATGATATTAAATTGATATCATATCGAGGGCTACACTATGCTGAAGGAACGAATGATTAACAGTAAAGGCGGTTTTGGCATGATAGGCGTTTTGCTGTTGCTGCAAATCCTGACACTTGCTGCTGTTGCAGTGCTGCCGGTGGTGCTTAAGCTTGTTGCTTTGATACTGGCGATAGTAGTGTTTATCTGCTGGTTTGGTTTTTATATGGTGCATCCCAATCAGTCTGCCGTGTTGCAGTTATTTGGCCGTTACGTCGGTACTGATCTTAATAACGGCCTGCGCTGGGCTAACCCGCTTTACAGCAAACAGAAGGTCTCGCTTAGGGTACGTAATTTTGAAAGCAGCAAAATGAAGGTCAACGATAACGCCGGTAATCCGGTTGAAATCGCTGCGGTCGTGGTGTGGAAGGTGGTCGATAGCGCAGAGGCGGTATTTGAGGTAGACAACTATGAGAACTTTGTCAGTATTCAAAGCGAGTCTGCTATCCGCCATTTAGCCTCTAGTTATGCTTATGATGCGGGCAATGACGAGACCATCAGTTTGCGCAGCAGCACCGATGAGGTGACAGAACTGCTGAAACAGGAAATCCAGGCGCGGTTAAACAAAGCCGGCGTGCAGGTGCTGGAAGCCCGCATCAGCCATCTTGCCTATGCGGCTGAAATCGCCAGTGCCATGCTGCAGCGTCAGCAAGCTGCTGCTATCGTAGCCGCCCGGCAAAAAATTGTCGAAGGTGCCGTGGGTATGGTAGAGACGGCCTTGCAGAGTTTGTCAGAGCGTAATGTTATTGATTTAGACGGTGAGCGCAAAGCTGCTATGGTCAGCAACCTGCTGGTGGTATTGTGTGGCGATCATCATGTTCAGCCGGTAGTGAATACCGGTAGTTTGTATCAATAGGGGTTGTTGTGGCAAAGAAAGCCTTTGCGTTACGTATTGATGAGAAAATGCTCAGCGCTTTACAGCGCTGGGCAGATGATGAGTTTCGCAGCATCAACGGACAGATTGAATATCTGCTGCATGATGCGCTGAAAAAAGCCGGTCGTTTACCACCTGTGGCTGATCAGAATCGCAACGACGACTAATGCAGCAGCCACGATACTACAGGTAACGTCAACAAACCCAGCAGGATACCCAGGCCAATAATGCCGCTGACCAGCCGGGGCGCCAGCCCGGCCATAATAGCAATGGCGCCGGCGGAGATCATCGGTGGCATCGCGGCCTGAAAAATACTGATATTCACGGCTACACCACTGTAACCCAGTGCCAGCCACAATGCCGCAGCCAACAGCGGCATCATCACCAGTTTAATTGCCAGTGCACTTAACAGCGGTACCACTTCACTTTTGCTGAATTTGACTGTTAGGGCAAAACCGACGGCGACCATCACCACCGGTACTAAGGTCGCGGCCAGATTATCGATCAGTTGTGTGATAATGGGCGGATAGTCATATCCGCGCAGCAGCAAGCCAAGTGCCAGAGCAATAAATGATGGGAAAGTAATAATTTTGACTGCTATGCCTTTAAACGTTGGTTTGGCTGCCGTGGGGCTGTATAAAGCCGCAATAATCGTGACATAGCTTGCCAGCGCAATAAAAGAGCCTATCTGATCATATACCACGGCATAGGGCATGGCGGCATCACCAAACAATGCTGCTGTCATCGGGAAACCTAGAAACGAGGTATTGCCAAGCGGCAGCACTATTAACAGAGCGCCGGTTACCTCGCGCGGCCAGTTCAACCATTTACTTAGCAGCAGTACGGTTGCCACCACAACCAGCAGCAAAAACCAGGGCGTAACGGCCGGGATCAGCAGTTCAGCAGAGAACTGCAACTGAGGCACATTTTTTAAAATAAGTGCCGGTAAGGCGACGTACAGCACATACATATTCAGCGCTATACCACTGCTTTGCGGCATAGCCGGCAGAC
>NZ_DATCSY010000381.1:0-5604 GCF_036568245.1 Rheinheimera sp.
TATTAACCCGGAAGGCCTGGACATGAATGTAGGCCCCTTTAGCCATGGTAGTGCCAAGCATACCGATATTATGAAAACCCAGGGTTTAAAGCAGGCGCTGGATAAATATAAGTTCGATGCTGCTTTTGGCGGCGCGCGGCGCGATGAAGAAAAATCACGCGCGAAAGAGCGGGTATATTCGTTCCGTGATCGTCACCACCGCTGGGACCCAAAAAACCAGCGGCCGGAGCTTTGGAATATTTATAACAGCCGGGTAGATAAAGGCGAGAGTATTCGGGTGTTCCCACTGTCAAACTGGACAGAGCTGGATATCTGGCAATATATCTATTTAGAGAATATTGAAATACCCGATTTATACTTTGCCAAAGCGCGGCCGGTAGTCGAGCGTGATGGTACCCTTATCATGGTAGATGACGACCGTATGCCACTTAAAAATGGCGAAGTACCACAGATGAAGATGGTACGTTTTCGCACGTTAGGCTGCTACCCATTGACCGGTGCAGTTGAGTCTACCGCGACGACCTTACCGCAAATTATCCAGGAAATGTTACTGACCAAAACCTCTGAGCGCCAGGGTAGGGTAATCGATCACGATAGCAGTGGTTCGATGGAAAAGAAAAAAATGGAAGGTTACTTTTAATATGAGTCACGCATCGGCATTAATTGAACAAGATATTCTGGCTTATTTAAAGCAACACGAAAACAAGCAGCTGCTGCGCTTTATTACCTGCGGCAGTGTCGATGACGGTAAAAGCACCTTAATAGGTCGGTTACTGCACGACAGCAAAATGATCTTTGAAGATCAGTTAGCTGCCATTACCGAAGACAGTAAAAAAGTAGGCACCCAGGGTAATAAAGTGGATTTAGCCCTGCTGGTAGATGGTTTACAGGCAGAACGCGAGCAGGGTATTACCATCGACGTGGCATACCGCTACTTCTCAACCGATAAGCGTAAATTTATTATTGCCGACACGCCAGGGCATGAGCAGTATACCCGTAATATGGCCACCGGTGCCTCAACCTGTGATTTAGCCATTATTCTGGTAGATGCACGTAAAGGCGTGCAAACGCAAACCCGGCGTCATAGCTTTATCTGTTCATTGTTGGGTATTAAGCATGTCATTGTCGCCATTAATAAGATGGACTTAGTCGATTACTCACAAGCACGCTATAAAGAAATCCAGGAAGAGTATTTGAAGCTGGCCGGCGCACTGGACATCCCGGATATCCGCTTTGTGCCAATATCGGCGCTGGAAGGTGACAACGTGGTTAACGTCAGTGAAAAACTCAGCTGGTTTCGCGGCTCTACCTTAATGCAGTATCTGGAGAATATTGATATTAGCGCTCAGGTAGCGAGTGATGATTTTCGCTTTCCGGTGCAGTTGGTTAGCCGACCTAATGCTGATTTTCGCGGTTTTCAGGGCACCGTCGCTTCTGGCAGCATTGCTGTAGGGGATGCAATTAGAGTGCTGCCTTCTGGTGTGGTAAGCACGGTAAAACAGCTGATTAGTTTTGATGGTGACCTAACCGAGGCTTATGCCGGCCAGGCGGTTACGCTTACCCTGAACGATGAAGTGGATATTAGCCGTGGCAATATGCTGGTGAAGAAAGATGCTTTGCCACATGTATCGTCGCGTTTACGTGCCAAAGTTATCTGGATGCATGACAGTGTAATGAAAACAGGCCGACAGTACTGCATTAAGTTTGCCTGCAAGTCGACAACCGGTGAAGTGGAAAAGCTACACCATCGCATAGATGTAAATACGCTGGCAGAAAAAGAGGCAGATGTATTAGCGCTTAATGAAATTGGTTTGGTAGACATCAGCCTTACAGAAAATGTCGCATTCGATGCTTATTTAAAGCACAAGCAAACCGGCGCTTTTATCATTATCGACCGTTTGAGTAACTTAACAGTAGGTGCCGGTATGGTGGATGCCGCCTTGGTCGCCAGTGCTGAGCCTGAGCGGCAAATCAGCGGTTTGTCACCCTTCGAACACGATTTGATTATGCTACTACGTAAGCATTTTCCTGAATTGACGCAAAAGGGTTAAACATGGGCCTGTCCGCTATAGTGCTGCTAGTGCTGTTGGCAGGCTTGTTATTGCTGTTACTTAGGTTTTCGCAGCATTCTGCTGCCGTGTTCGGTGCTATGTTGCTAAGTATGATGGCAGCAGGCTTTGTTAGTACTGCAGACGTGCTACGAAACAGTGCGAATGAAGGCCTGGTGACATTAGTGTTGTTAGTGCTCATTTCCTTTGCGCTGGAAAAAACCAGTTTGTTGCGGCGGCTGGCCCGTTATTTGTTTACGTCCTCGGTAACCGGCTCGGTGTGGCGTATTGTTGGTTTTTCTGCTTTAGCCTCATCGGTGTTAAACAACACCGCTGTGGTGGCGGCCATGTTAAATGCTGTACTTAGCAATAACAGAGTTGCCCCGTCAAAGCTGCTGATCCCGCTGTCTTATGCTGCCATTATGGGGGGAACTCTTACCCTGATTGGTACTTCTACTAATTTGATTGTGCACTCGATGTTAACCGAGAAAGGTCATGCCGGCTTTGGTCTTTTCGACTTTACGCTGGTGGGCCTTGGCGTATTGAGCGGCGGCAGTATTGTATTGGTGCTGATGACGCGGTTTTTGCCCAGTGAGCAAAGTAGTAAAGCGCAGAGTGCAGAGTATTTTCTTGAAGCCAAGCTGGCAGATGACTCGCCGCTAATTGGTCAAACAGTTGAACAGGCCGGGCTTAGGCATTTAGATGAATTGTTTTTAGCAGAGATTATTCGTGGCAATGAACTAATACGGCCGGTAGCGCGATATGACGTGCTGCGCCAGGGCGATAAACTTATTTTTACCGGTAACGTACATAAGGTGAATGTGTTAAAACAGTTCGCCGGTATTAGCTTGTTTGCCGATGATAATGGCTTGGCAACACAAACCCTTACCGAAGTCATTATTAAAGAAGAGTCGGTATTAAAAGGTAAAACACTAAAAAGTAGTGGTTTTCGTGCCCGTTTTGATGCAGCCGTGGTGGCGGTGAGGCGTGACGGTGAGCGGGTAAGTGGTAAGCTTGGTGAGTTACAGTTAAAAGCCGGTGATTTTTTACTGCTGGCAACCGGTGCCGATTTTGCCAGCCGGCATAATATCAGTAAAAACTTTTATGTCCTCTCTGGCATAACGCCAGACAATATGCTCAGCGGTTGGCGGGAAAAGTTAACCTGGTGGGGCTTTGCCCTGATGATTACCACCAGTGTTGCAACCGGCATTTCACTGTTGCAAAGTGCGATATTTCTGCTGGCGGCCCTGGTGTTTACTGGCTGCCTAACGGTTAACGAAATAAAACGGCGCTTTCCGATAGAAATTTGGTTAATTGTCGGTAGCGCGTTAAGTATTGCCACTGCGATGTCAAGCACAGGCCTGGCTCAGGCGATAAGCCAATTTGCAGCCGATGCGCTGGCTGGGCAGGCCCCCTTAGTTACTTTTATTGGCGTGTTTCTGCTGACCTACTTGCTAACCGAAATTATTACTAACAATGCGGCAGCAGCACTAATGTTCCCCCTTGCCTATAGCTTGGCTCTGGGATTAGAGGTCAGTGTTATGCCCATGGTGATGGCGGTAGCATTTGCCGCATCAGCCAGCTTTATTACCCCTTATGGTTATCAAACTAACCTGATGGTGTTTAACGCCAGCAGCTACCGGCTAAAGCACTTTTTGCTGGTAGGTACACCGGTGGCGATAACTTATATAGTACTAAGTATCATACTAATACCCTTAGTATTTCCGTTTTAATTGCAGGGTTTGTGTAGTGACAGAAAATGTAAGCGATAAACCAGAAAATAGTAATGTTGTATGGCATCCAACAGCAGTGAGCCCGGCAGAGCGGCGGGCGATGCATGGTCATAACCCCTGTGTTATTTGGTATACCGGTTTGTCTGGATCGGGTAAATCTAGCATAGCTAATGCGGTCGATCGTTTGCTGTTTGACAGAGGATGCCATACCTATCTGCTTGATGGTGATAACGTTAGACATGGTTTAAACCGTGATCTGGGCTTTGATGATGCTGCCAGGGTAGAAAATATTCGCCGTATCAGTGAGGTGAGTAAGCTAATGCAAAATGCCGGCCTGATTGTGGGTACTGCGTTTATTTCTCCTTTTATAGCCGATAGGGCGCTGGCTCGTGAGTTAATTGGCGGTCATTTTATCGAAGTGTTTATTGATACCCCACTGGCCGAATGTGAAAAACGCGACCCTAAAGGGCTATATCAAAAGGCTCGCGCTGGCGAGATAAAGCATTTTACCGGCATCAGCTCACCCTATGAAACACCGATAAGCCCTGAAGTGCATATTCGCACTACACAGCTAAGTATTGCTGATGCTGCCGCACAGGTACTGAGTTATCTCGAACAACGGCAGATAATTGCTTCGCTGGATTTGGATTAACCTTATGCATATTGATGTTTTTAATGGCGATGCAGATGGCATTTTTTCACTTATTCAACTGCGCAAAGTCAAGCCGATTGCTGCTACAGAGCAGTTGCTGATAAGCGGGGTGAAACGCGACATCAGTCTGGTGCAGCAAGTTACTACTGAGCAGGCGACAAACGCCTCGATAACGGTGCTTGATATTTCATTTGATAAAAACAACACCGCACTTGAGCAAGTGTTAGCTGTGGCGGATGAGGTATTTTATTGTGATCACCATCAGGCGACGCGTTTATTTCAGCACCCAAAGTTGACAGCCGTAATTGATACAGCGCCGACGGTTTGTACGGCACTGTTAGTTAATCAGTATTTAAAAAATGCTCAGCCGTTATGGGCAGTGGCAGCCGCTTTTGGTGACGGCCTGGATAAGCCGGCAAAGGCGCTTGCTTCACAGCTTGGCTTGAGCAGCGAACAACAAGTGCAGTTAAAGCAATTGGGCATGTTGGTTAATTACAATGGCTACGGTGCCAGCAAGGCCGATTTACACTTTGCCCCGGCAGCGTTATACCAGCAGTTGATGACTTATGATTCACCTTTTGCAGTGATTGCCGATGCGCAATCGCCTTTTGCGGCCTTAAACGCTGGCTATGACGCTGATTTAGCCAAGGCCCGTTCTTGCAAGCCGCTAAGTGATAATACTGCGGTACTGGCAGTGCAATTGGACAATGCTCCCTGGGCTGCACGCATCAGCGGCAGCTATGGCAATATTTTGGCTGCAGAAAACCCAGCCAAAGCGGTGGTAGTTGTGACTAGCAATGCTGATGACAGTTTAACCATTAGCTTGCGGGCACCGAAAAATAACCCTTATGGCGCTGCTGATATCTGTAGCCAGTTTGCTACCGGCGGTGGGCGGGAAGGTGCCGCAGGGATTAACAGCTTAGACAGATCAGAGTTAGATGTCTTTTTAGGTTTGGTCGCTGCGAAATATGTGTAAAATGCCGGATTGCGTTTAGTGATGTGAGGCTAGTTGTGAGTTATCGGGCGTCACAGATATTTTGAAATAGGTTTAATGATGAAAAAAGCTCTTATTACCGGTGTTACCGGCCAGGACGGCTCTTACTTAGCCGAGTTTTTGTTAGAGAAAGGCTATGAGGTGCATGGTATTAAGCGCCGGGCATCTAGCTTTAAT
>NZ_DATCSY010000382.1:0-4653 GCF_036568245.1 Rheinheimera sp.
GTTACCTGAATTGATGCAGCTACTGCCAGCGTTAGCGGCCAGTTTTTATCAGCAACCGGCAAGAGCATTACAACTGGTCGGCATCACCGGTACCAATGGTAAATCCAGCACAGCATTTTTTGTCAGTCAGCTGGCTGAGCAACTGGCACAAAAAGCGGCTGTCATCGGTACCCTGGGTTACGGCCCGTGCAGCAAGCTGACACCATTACCCAATACCACACCGCATTATGTTGATATTCAGCGCATTTTGTCAGAGGCGGTTGCAGCGAAAACACAGCTGGTGGCGATGGAAGTGTCGTCACATGCCCTGGTGCAACAACGCGTTGCCGGGTTGTGGTTTGACGCGGCAGTATTTACCAATTTAACCCGCGATCATCTGGATTATCACGGCTCTATGGCAGAGTACGGTGCTGCCAAAGCCTTGTTATTTACACCGCAGCTCAGTCGCGCCGCCGTGATTAATGTGTCTGATGAATTTGGCCGCCAGCTGGCTGCACAAAGTCAGTTACCGGTCTGGGCTTACGGTAAAGCGGCAGATTGCCGTGGTTTTAACCGTTATCTGGCCTATGACGATGTGCTTGCCACCGAAGATGGCTATCAATTGCAGCTAAGCAGCCATGTTGCCGAGTACAACTTTTATTTGCCGCTGCTGGGTGAGTTCAATATTCAGAATGTACTGGCCGCCATGAGCAGTATGTTGGTGCTGGGCTACGACTTAACAACCGTTGTAGCCGCTTGCAGCCAGCTGAAACCGGTGCCGGGACGGATGGAACAATTTAAATTTGCGCAAAATTTTACTGCCGTGGTTGATTATGCCCATACGCCCGATGCCTTACAGCAGGCACTGCAGTCGTTAAGGTTGCATTGTAAAGGCAAGCTTTGGTGCGTGTTTGGCTGCGGTGGCGATCGTGACCGTGGCAAACGTCCGCTGATGGGACAACTGGCCGAACTGCACGCCGATCATGTGATTATTACTGCAGATAACCCGCGCAGCGAGGATGTACTGAGTATCTGCGAGGAAATTGCCACCGGCATGAGCCCTGATGGTAGTTACACCATAGAACCCGACCGGAAAAGTGCTATTAAGCTGGCGCTTATCAGCGCGCAGGAAGGGGACATTGTGCTGGTAGCTGGTAAGGGGCATGAAACTATCCAGATTATTGGCTCAGAGCATCGGCAATACGATGAGCGGGCCTATCTTCGTCAACTGGTAGCGGAGATGTCAGCATGATCAAGCTTAACTGTGCAGAAATTGCGCTGATGCTCGACGGAGCCCTGACCGGGCACAATGTCAGTATCAGCAACGTCAGTACTGATAGCCGTGTTATAGCAGAGCATGATTTATTTATTGCGCTAAAAGGCCCCAACTTTGACGGCAGTGCTTTTGTCGCTGAGGTGAAAGAGAAAGGCGCTGCTGCTGTCGTGGTAGAGCAGGCTGTGGCGGTTGATATTCCACAGATTATTGTACAAGACACCCGTCTGGCGTTAGGCCAGTTAGCCGCTGCGGTAAAAGCACGCCTGGCGCCGAAAACGATAGCGGTAACAGGCAGCGCCGGTAAAACCACGGTCAAAGAGATGATGGCAGCAATTCTAAGCCGACGTGGCAATGTGCTGGCAACGCAGGGAAATTTCAACAACGACATTGGTGTGCCGCTGACAATGCTGCGTCTGACTGAACAGCATCAGTATGCGGTGCTGGAGCTGGGCGCTAATCATCAGGGTGAAATTGCTTATACCACTTCACTGGCTAAACCGGATGTAGCCATCATTACCAATGTCGCGCCGTCACATCTGGAAGGCTTTGGCGATGTCTATGGTGTCGCTCGTGCTAAAGGTGAAATTTTTAATGCGGTAACAGCGCAGGGGCTGGCCATTATTCCGGCAGACAGTGAGTATCGTGATTACTGGTTGCGCCGGATTGAAGGCAAGCCAGTGCAGCAATTCTCGGCAACCGCAGAGGCAGATTATTATGCAACAGACATCGAGCTGGATAGCAATGGCTGCGCAGGTTTTGAGCTAAATTGCCCAACTGGACGCCAGTTTATTCAGCTGACTATTCCAGGCAAGCACAACGTTGCTAATGCGTTAGCAGCGGCGGCTGCCTGTATTGCCGTTGGCGCCAGCCTGGCCGATGTTCAGCTTGGGCTGGCACAAATGCAGGCGGTAAAGGGCCGCACCAATGTCAAAATGGTTACCCCTCAACTGCGGCTGATAGATGACACCTACAATGCGAATGTCGAATCGGTTAAGGCGGCGATAGACCTGCTGGCATCCTATAACGGTCATCGCGTGCTGGTGCTTGGCGATATGGCAGAACTGGGTGCAGACGCCCGTTTATACCACGAAGAGATTGGTTTATACGCAAAAAAAGCGGGAATTAATCTGTTGTTCACCCTTGGCGTGTTATCACAGAGCGCCAGTGACTTGTTCAATGGACAAGGCGCTCATTTCAGTTCGCGTCAGGCGTTATTGCAGCGTTTGATGCCGGTAGTATCAGAACAACAGGAAGTCACCCTGCTAGTGAAAGGCTCGCGCAGTGCGAAAATGGAATTAGTCGTGCAGGACTTGCTAGAAAGATGTCAGCAGGAGAGTAGCCCATGCTAGTTTGGTTGGCCGAGTATTTAACGCAATACTTCAGCTTTTTTAATGTATTCAGTTATCTGACGTTTCGCGCCATTCTGGGCATTTTAACGTCGTTATTACTCAGCCTGTACCTTGGGCCAAAGCTTATTGCGCGTTTACAGCTGATGCAAATTGGCCAGGTTGTACGTGGCGATGGCCCGCAAAGCCACTTTTCAAAGAAAGGCACGCCAACCATGGGCGGCTTGTTAATTTTGGGGTCGGTGCTGCTAAGCACTTTGCTGTGGGCCAATCTGGAAAACAAGTATGTCTGGGTTGTAATGTTTGTGCTGGTAAGCTTCGGCTGGATAGGGTTTGTAGATGATTACCGCAAAGTGATCCGCAAAGATCCGAAAGGCCTAATCGCGCGCTGGAAATATTTCTGGCAATCGTTATTTGCTATTGCCACCGCTGCGTTTTTGTATTTTACGGCTGAGCGCCCGGCAGAGACAGCACTGCTGGTGCCTTTTATCAAAGATGTGATGCCGCAGCTTGGATTGTTGTTTCTGGCGCTGAGCTATTTTGTGATTGTCGGTACCAGTAATGCGGTTAACCTGACCGATGGTCTGGATGGCCTGGCAATAGTGCCAACCATTATGGTCGCTGCGGCCTTTGCCATTATTGCTTATGCCAGTGGTAACGTGAATTTCTCTGCTTACCTGAACATTCCTTATCTGCCTTATGCCGGTGAGCTGGTGGTGGTATGTGCCGCTCTGATTGGTGCTGGCCTTGGTTTTCTCTGGTTTAACACTTATCCGGCACTGGTGTTTATGGGCGATGTTGGCTCTCTGGCGCTCGGCGCCGTGCTGGGGGTGATTGCCATTCTGGTCCGGCAGGAAATTGTGTTGTTTATCATGGGCGGCGTCTTTGTGATGGAAACGCTGTCGGTAATTTTGCAGGTGGGTTCTTACAAGTTACGTGGGCAGCGTATTTTCCGGATGGCGCCTATTCATCACCACTATGAACTAAAAGGCTGGCCAGAACCCCGCGTTATCGTAAGGTTCTGGATTTTATCGATTATTTTTGTGCTGGTTGGCCTGGCCACCCTGAAACTGAGATAAGCATGCATATGACGGCGACACAGAGCGGTATGACACAAAGTTTAGCGAAAAAGCGCATAGCCGTTGTTGGCCTGGGCCTGTCCGGCCTGGCAACGGTGCGTTTTCTGCTGAGCCTTGGTATCAAACCTGTGTTGATGGACAGTCGCAGCAAGCCTGCCGGTATTGAGCATATTGCCACTGACAAAGTTGACGGTATTTACCTTGGTGAGCTTGATGCAAACCGGCTGGCAAAAATGGATATGATTATCTTAAGCCCCGGCCTGTCGCCTACTCATCCGGCCATTCGTTTTGCGGTGGCGCAGGGTGCTGAATTGCTTGGCGATGTGGAGTTGTTCGCCCGTTATAATACCAAGCCAGTAGTTGCTATCACGGGTTCTAACGGCAAGTCGACGGTCACCAAGCTGGTTGAAGCCATGTTGCTGTGCAGTGGCGTAAAAGCGTTGGCTGCGGGCAATATAGGTTTACCGGTGCTGGATGCCATCAGCCAGCAGGACACAGAGGTATTTGTACTGGAGCTGTCCAGCTTCCAGCTGGATACCACCCGCAGTTTACACAGTGTCGCCAGCACTATTTTAAATGTCAGTGCTGATCATCTTGACCGCTATCAGACGATGGCCGCTTATGCAGCGTCCAAGCAGCGGGTGTATCAGCACACCCAATTAGCCGTGTTTAATCTGGATGACGCGGCCACCACGCCTGAAGGCTCAGCGTCTTTGGGTATAAAGCTGGCCGACCCCGCTTATGGTATTGCTGAGCATCAGGGCAAACGCTGGCTGGTGCTGGATGCTGCACCCTTATTGCCTGTCAGCGACATGACATTGTTTGGTGCCCATAACGAATTCAATGCGCTGGTTGCCGGCACGCTGGCGCTGGCCGCCGGTGCCAGCCGTGAAGGCTTGATCAAGGCGCTGACCACTTTTGAAGCACTGCCACATCGCTGTACTTTAGTCGCTGAAAAACACGGTGTACGTTG
>NZ_DATCSY010000383.1:0-42635 GCF_036568245.1 Rheinheimera sp.
CACTTTGTCAGTAAATTGCTCCCAGCCTAAATGCCGGTGTGAATTAGCCTCAGTCGCCACGACCGTTAATACGGTATTGAGCAGTAACACGCCCTGCTTTGCCCAGTCCTCCAGACAGCCGTGGGCTGGGATCACAAACTCGGGATACTCCAGCGCCAGTTCTTTATACATATTCTGCAGTGATGGCGGCACACGCACGCCGTGGCGGACAGAAAACGCCAGACCATGTGCCTGATTCGGCCCATGATAAGGATCCTGCCCCAGCAGCACTACTTTCAGGTTATCCAGCTCCGTCAGCTTAAAGGCATTAAACACATCGCTTTGTGCCGGATAAATAACCTGACCGGCTTGCCTGGCCTGCTCTACCTGGGTCAGCGTATCAACAAAATAAGGCTGACGCTTTTCTTCACCCAGTAACTGCTGCCACGACATCAGCGCTGCTCCAGTTTCAGCAGCTCTTGCTGCAATACAGCAAAATCAGCAGGAATATCAATGCTTAATCCCTGCTCTGCTGCACAGCGGGCCAACGCTTCGGGCAACGCCAAAGGTGTACCAAGGATATTCTCTACCTGCTCTTTAAACTTGGCTGGATGTGCCGTGCCCAGAAAAATACCGTATTCACCATCCTGCAGGCTGCGCTTTAACGCTTTATAAGCAACAGCCGCGTGTGGCTCGCTGACATATCCCAGCTGTGATAGCAGTCGCACTCCAAGCACGGTATCGTCTTCATCTACCATTAATGTTTCGATATCACTGCGTGCTATCACCCCTTGTGTCAACAACGCCTCTACCCTTGGCCAGTTATTCGGTGCAGCTACATCCATCGCATTGGACAGGGTTGCCACTGTGGGTTTAGGTTGCCACTGCCCCGAGCGCCAGTAGCGTGGCACCGTGTCATTGGCATTCGTCGCTGCGACCATGCGTTTGATTGGCAAACCCAGTGCTTTGGCAATTAGCCCGGCCGTCAGATTACCGAAATTACCGCTTGGTACAGCAATAACCACCTGACCGCGTTTTTCTGCAGGAACCTGGGCGACAGCTTCAAAGTAATAACAAATTTGTGCAAACAAGCGACTGATATTAATAGAGTTTGCAGAATTAATACTGAGCTTCTCGACTAAGGCTTTATGATCAAACACCTGCTTAACCAGCGCCTGGCACTGATCAAAATCTCCCTCCACCGCCAGCGTAGTAATGTTTTCACCTAAAGTCGTAAACAGTTTCTCCTGCAGCGGGCTGATTTTGTCTTTCGGAAATAAAATAACCACCTGCACCCCTGGCTGCTTATAAAAAGCATGGGCTACTGCTGCACCGGTATCACCTGAGGTTGCGGTAACGATCGTGGTTTTTCTGCCCCCTTGCGCTTTGGCTAAGGCCTGCGCCATAAAGCGGCCACCAAAATCTTTAAACGCCAGGGTCGGGCCATGAAACAGTTCAAGGCAACTGATATCATCGGTAACCGGCGCCAGCGGCGCAGCAAACGTAAAAGCATTTGCTACCATCTCATGTACTTCGGCTGCGCTTAACTCGTCACCTATCAACGCCTTTAAAATAGCAGCACTGCGCTCGACCATTGGCATCGCCAGCAAGGCTTCAATGTCCAGCTTAGGCCAGCTGGTTGGAAAAAACAGGCCCTGCTGTTGCCCTAACCCCTGCCGTACGGCCTGTAAAAAACTGACCTGCTCGGCAGGTACTTTAATATTGCTTAACTGCATGTCTTTATCCTACAGCGCTCTGGCGCCGCCTTGTGACAAGCGACAAATTTGTGTTGTCGCATCCTGATTCTTTTCATAATGCCGCGATAAATAATCAGCGGCAAGCTGTGCCTGTTCATCATTACTGCATAAAGCGAACAGTGTCGGTCCGGCGCCGGAAATCCCCAGATGCAAAATCCCCTTCTCAGCAAGGGCGGCTCTTAATCCGGGTAGTTCTGGCAATAATGGCGTCCGGGCGGGTTCCGCAACCAAATCCTGCAGCGCTGCCACAGCATCGGCTTCATCTTTTGCATACAAAGCGCTGACAAAGCGGCTTAACATACCGGCAAAGGCAATACTCTGCCCCAGGCTGAGTTGCTGTGGTAATACAGCACGGGCAGCCTTAGTCGATAGCACAGTACCCGGATAACTTAGTACAACCCGCCACTGCGCAAACCAGGGCAGGCTGCGGCAGATGCGCTGGCTTTGTGGTAACATCAGCTGTAAGCCACCATAGTAAGAAGGTGCCACATTGTCATAGTGTACGCTACCACTTACGCCGCCTTCAGCTTCTGCCATCAGCTGCAGTAGTTCAGCTTCGGATAATGGTTTACCGAAGTAGTCATTAAATGCATAGCAAGCGACAACGATAGAACATGCGCTGGAGCCCAAACCACTGCCGACCGGCAAGTTTTTATGCAGCCTAAGCGCCAGCTTTGGCAAGTTGCGGCCGACTTTGCGTTCAAAAGCGTCGAAGCAGCTTAGAACCAGATTGTCATTCCGATCAGCAGGTAACTGATGTACATAACGCCCCACTATCGTCAGTTGCATATCAGCTTGTTCAGCAACAATATCCAGTACATCGCCAAACAGCTCACCACTGACTGGTTCAAATGCCGCGCCGAGCAGGTCGAAACCAACGGAGAAGTTACCGGTAGATGCCGGCGCGTAATAACGTTTCAGATAAGCGCCAGGCGCCAGTTCAGAAGTTGTTTGCATAACCATTACACCTGCTGCTGCCAGCCAAGCGTGCGCATGACATCACTGAACACACCCGCAGACGTTACTGCGGCACCCGCGCCGTAACCACGCAGCACAAAAGGTATTGGCTGATAGTAACGGCTGTGGATCGCAAGCGCATTTTCACCGTCTTTCACTTTCGCCAGCGGATGAGACAGGTCTAAGGCTTTTATCGCAACTTTGCATTTGCCATCAACAATTTCACCAATGTACCTGAGCACTTTACCTTCTGCCGCAGCTTGCGCTATGCGCTTAGCAAAAGCGCTGTCTAACTGCGGCAACTGCGCCATAAATTCATCGATAGTCGCATTTTGGGCGAAACCTGCAGGTAATACCGACTCAACCTCAACATCACTTAACTCCAGCTTCATGCCTGCTTCCCGGGCTAATATCAGCAGCTTACGGGCAACATCCATACCGGATAAATCATCACGCGGGTCAGGCTCGGTAAAGCCCATAGCTTTTGCTTTATGGGTAACTTCTGATAACGGTACACCAGCTTCCAGCTCACCAAAAATATAGGACAGCGAACCGGACAAAATACCTTCAAAGGCGACCAGTTCATCTCCGGCATTCAGCAAACCCTGCAGCGTATCGATCACCGGCAAGCCCGCGCCGACAGTAGTTTCATACAAAAACCTGCGCCGGTGCTGCTGCGCAACATGCCTAAGCTGCTGATAATACGCCAGCGAGGCAGTATTGGCTTTCTTATTAGGGGTGACCACATGAAAACCGGCCGCCAGAAAATCAGCATACTGCGCCGCGACCTGCTCAGAGCTGGTGCAATCGATCAGTACCGGATTGGTCAAATGCTGCTGCTGGGCAAACTGGTTCAGTGCTGCTAACGAAAACTGTTGATTCACACTTTGTAACTGCTGCTGCCAGTGCTGTAAATCAATACCGTCGTTGTCCAGCAACAGTGCCTTGCTATTGGCTATCCCATAAACCGTGACTTTTACCTGCCGGCTGTGTAAAAACGCCTGCTGACGCTGAATTTGTGCCAGTAATTCGCTACCGACTACGCCACAGCCAACCAGAAATACATCAATGCTCGGGATATGGCTGAAAAAGTTCTCATGACACACCTTCACCGCATTTTTGCAGGCCGCCTGCTCCACTACTGCAGAGATAGAACGCTCACTACTGTCCTGCGCTATTGCCACCACGTTGACTCTGGCTTGGGCCAGCGAAGCAAAAAACTTCGCCGCCACACCACGGTGCTGACGCATGCCATCGCCCACCAAGCTGACGATAGCCATGTCAGATAAAATATTCAGCGGGCGCAACAGGCCGGTTTGCAGCTCAAGCTCAAACTCCTGCTGCAGTGCTTTTTTAGCGGCACTCAGGTGCAGTTGCGGCACACAAAAGCTGATACTGAACTCAGAAGATGATTGGGTAATCAGACTAACCGATATTTGCGAGCGCGCCATAGAGGCAAATACCCGGCTGGCCATGCCTACCACGCCTTTAAGCCCCGGTCCGGATACTGTTATCAGCGCCAGATGCTCTAAGCTGGAAATCCCTTTAACCAGTGCATCACCTTCGCCAGTGTTATCAATACAAGTACCCGGCGCCGATGGATTAAGAGTATTTTTGATATAACAAGGAATATTGTAACGAGCCAGCGGGCCTATCGTTTTCGGGTGCAGCACCTTGGCACCAAAATATGACAGCTCCATTGCCTCATCATAAGATAAGCGGTCAATCAACTTAGCATTTTTAACCTGCCGTGGATCTGCGCTATAAACACCATCGACGTCAGTCCAGATCTCGCACGCCTCAGCGCGGATACTGGCAGCGACCACAGCACCGGAATAATCAGAGCCATTGCGCCCCAGCAGGCAGGTTTCGCCCTGAGCATTACTGGAAACAAAACCCGCGATGACATATACCTGCGCATTCTGTGCGGCAATCGCCTGAGACAGAGTTACCTCAGAGGCTGCAACATCAGCAGTGGCATTTAAATAGTCACCACTACTTTTAACCAGCGAGACAGCATCTAACGCCACTGTTTGTACCTGACTGGCGTTTAGCATCGATGTCATCAGTGCCACACTAAACTGCTCTCCAAGACCCAGGATCTGCGCTTTGATATGATCCGGGCAGTGTTTTAGCAGTGAAATACCGGTTAGCTGAGCATCCAGCTGCGCTAACTGCTGTAGCGCAATTTGTTGCACCTGCTCTAAGGTCGCTGCGGGAAAAGCCGCTGCTGCATCTTCAGCTAACTGCTGATAACGTTGCTGAAGCTGCTGCAGTACAGGCCTGAAATCAGAACCAAGATAGGCTAAATCAGTCAGCTCAACCAGGGTATTGGTGACACCTTGCGGTGCAGATAACACCAGACATATACGATCCGTAGTAGTCAGTTGCTGGACAATTTTTGCAACCTCGGCAAAACGCTGAACTGACGCCAGCGACGATCCACCAAACTTGAGCACTCTCATTTTAAACTCCTTGCGCATAATTAATTGTTATTGTCCGTTATCGTACTACCTGGTTAAGCAACAATAGCCCCGTATGCCGAAGCCAAAAAAAAGACCCGTGACATTTGAGGTCACGGGTCTTTTTTAAAGACAACACACCGCCGACCTCCTACCCCGAAGGGGTGGTGGTAATAATAATGGTGGTGAGTACAGTCGTTTTTATTTTCATGGCTTTCACTATGCACAGACTTTTAGACGTCTGTCAATGGCTAATTCTTGCAAGCGGCTATTTTACCTGTTTTAGATAGACTTCAGCAGGCTCCTGCCAGGCTACAACTCTGTTGCGCCCCTGCCGTTTGGCATTGTACAACGCCATGTCAGCCTGCTGAATAAGTTCGTCCGCCGTCTGACCTTTATAGCTGCTGACGCCTATGCTTACCGTAACGCTAAGGGTCAGGCCATTAAACAGCAGCTGATGCTCTGCCACCGCTTTACAAATACGGTTGGCGACCAGAACAGCCCCCTGCAAATCTGTTTCAGGCAATACCACACCAAATTCCTCTCCGCCATAACGGCCAAGTAAGTCAGTGTCGCGCAGCAAAGCACCAATGACAGCAGAGAGCTCAACCAACACCGCATCCCCGCCCTGGTGGCCGTATTGATCATTCAGCTGTTTGAATTTATCAAGATCAAACAGTAGCAGCGCTAAAGAATGCTGATAACGAACAGCCCTTGCGACTTCGTAACCCAGCTGTTGCTGCCAGTAACGGCGGTTAAAGACACCGGTTAAGCCATCAGTACGGTTGGCCTGCTCAAGTTGCGCCATACTTTGCTGTAACTGCAGCTGATATACATAAGCATCCGTTGCATCTTCAATCAGCATACAGACGTAATGTGAAACGCCATCAGGTGCGGTGAGCGGTAGCATAGTGCAGTTCTGTGCCATATAGAGGCTATCACTGCTAAGCGGACGCAGATGCGGTAACTTCAGAATATACTGGCGTTGCTCCCAGCTACTGAATGCCGGGGCCTGCAGTGACAGCACGCCATCTATCTTACGTTGTAACCAGGCTCTGGGTAAATCGTCGAACACGTCGTAAACCAGCAGGCCACGGCTTTGTTCAAGCTGTTTATCTGCTCTGCGGGCAATAAATTGATTGAAAAATACCACCTCGTGCTGGTCATTCAGTACCAACACTCCGGTATTCAGTTGGGTCAGTAATGGCTGCAATAACCAGTCTAACTGCATCAAAAACTGGCCAGAATTTGATCCAGTATTAAACGCAGCCGCAGTACTGCTTCACCTGGGATCAGTAAAATCATATCGCAATTAAAGCTATAGTCGGTCAGCTGATAGCGGATATCGACCTGTAATGCCAGTTGCCATTGTTCCGCAGTAGAGGCCAGCTTTTCGGCAAAATGCTTATCACGACTGGATAAAATACGTGGCGCCGCGTAAGAGAAACTATTCTCGAGTTGCTCTGCCAGGCCATTAAGAAACGTTGTCGTTAATACTGAGCTGATATCGGTTAGCATTTCTGCTTCTGAGCTGTCGTCGTCACTATAGCCCAGTAGCTTAGCAATCACGCCGACATTCTCCAGCTGATACAGCATGATGGTTTCACCACGTAGCCCCTGATCGCCGAAAAAGCCCAGACTGATCATGGTCACACTGTGCTGCTGATGCCGGTTGGCAAAATGTTCAGGCAGCTGCTCCGTCTTCACCAGCTTAATGGCCGGCACCTGCAAATGAACCAACGTATTAAGGTAACGCGCAAGCTTATCGCTGGCTAACCCCATAGCGACGTTAACCAACTCTTGCAAGCAGTCGCGCTGCTCTTCGCTAAATTGGAAGTCCGTCATATTAAACCGTACTTATGCATCACATCGGCCAGCTTCGCTGCGCTGGCCGGCTTTTGAATAAATGCCAGCGCGCCCAACTCCATAACCCTTTTTTGCATCTCAGGCTGAATATCCGCTGAGACGACTATCACCAGGCAATCCAAAGCGTCTGCTTTAATAGCTTCAAGCACACCGATACCGTCCAGTTCCGGCATAGTTAAGTCGAGAAACACCAGCCCAATTTCCTGTGAACGCAAAGTGGCCAATGCCTCAACACCATTGCTAGCGATCACAATACTGGCATCGAATTCTGCGGGAAGGGACTTCTTTAATTGGTTGCGGGCGAGTAAAGAGTCATCACATATTAACGCGGTTAAAGCCATGTCTGCTGCCTGTTTGTTATTGTGGTTCTTGGCAATATCTGGTCAAAAAATATATACATTACGCCACTATAAAGCAATATCTGCGCTATAAATAGCCCAGATCGGTATGTGCTATTTGCAAACAGCCGGTTATTGGTTATCGTAGAGCCATAAAAGCAATTTTAATTCGCCACAAGGTACCTTCATGCAGCATAAAAGCTTATCCCGTAAGCTATTAACCAAAGTATTGTCGGTTTATTTTATTCTGACATTTGTGGTTACTCTGGGGCAGATTGTTGCTGAGTACTTTAATACTAAAGATCACATCAATGGCGAGCTGGAAACGCTGCAACAGACGTTTTCCGGCAGTCTGACCCGTGCTATCTGGGAGCTTAACACCCAGCAGGCGATGATCATCGCTGACGGCCTGCTGGCTATCCCGGCGATAGAAGGCATTATCGTTCGCGATGACAGTGGTGCTGTCATTACCCAGCTTGGCCGTTATATCAATATTCAGGAACGATTCAGCACTCAGCTGGTACGTGAAGGGGTCAGGCTGACGGAGCAGCAATCAGGCATCTTTGGTTATACCTTCCCACTTATTTTTGAATTTTCGGGCCGCGCCACCCAGGTGGGCGATGTCACCTTGTTTTCAAGCCGGGCTGTTGTTATAGACCGGATAAAAGTTGGCATTTATTTTCTGGTCGGCAACGCGATGCTCAAAACCACCTTTTTGATCATTTTGTTTTTGATGGCATTTCGCAAGCAGCTGACATTACCGCTGACGGAACTTACGCAGCAGATTGAAGACTTAGAACTGGATCAGCTTGACGGTGCCAAAGTGGAAATTCAGCATGATGACACTTCAGAGCTCAGTGTAATGGCTGACGCCTTTAACCGCCTGATTGGCCGGGTTCAGGATTATAAAAATCAGCTTGAGACAACACAAAAGCAGTTACTGCTATCGAATGAAAAGCTCGATCAGCAAAATCTGATGCTGGAGCAGGAGGTTGCACGCAAAACATCGGGTTTAAGCCAGGCGATGATGGATCTGCAGCAGCAAAAACAAGAGCTTGAAGTGAAGCAGCAAAGTTTGCGTGAAGAAATTGAACGCCGCCGCCACACAGAGGGTGCGCTGCGTGGCAAGCAAACTGAACTGGAAAAAATTGTCGACGATTTAAAACAAGCACAAGATCGCCTGGTACAGTCGGAAAAAATGGCCGCCCTGGGAGGCCTGGTTGCCGGCATAACCCACGAAGTTAACACCCCGGTTGGTATAGGTGTAACAGCAACCAGTTTTCTGGCGGAAAAATTACAGACGTTGTCAGCAGCTTATGCAGACAAAACCCTGACGCCTAAAATGCTTGAACACTTTATAGAAGAAGCAAGCCAGGGCACGGAACTGCTGCAATCTAACCTTATCCGCGCGTCAGAACTGATTGCCAGCTTTAAACAGATAGCGGTAGACCAGACCAGTGAAGCCGTGCGTACCATTAATCTGGCGGATTACCTGCATGAAGTTATCCGTTCATTACAGCCTAACTTCAAGAAGACTCATCATCAGATTGAAGTTAATTGCCCCGACAATATCGTGTTAAGTTGCCCTGCCGGTGCTATCTCACAGATTTTTACTAATTTGCTGATGAACTCCTTAATTCATGGCTTTGAAGACATGGAAAATGGTCTGGTGCGTATTACCGTGTTAGACGAAGATGATAATGTTGACATTAAGTACAGCGACAACGGCAAGGGTCTAAGCCCGGATCAGCTGGAAAAACTGTTTCATCCTTTCTTCACCACCAAACGTGATCAGGGTGGCAGCGGCCTGGGTACGCACATTACCTATAACCTGGTGCGCCAGACATTAGGTGGCAGTATTCAGGTCAGCAGCGAACCTGGTAAGGGCCTGCATTACCATATTTGCTTTCCAAAAAACCTGAAAATCCAGAGCTAAACCACGCTATACTGCCTGCCGAGTTTTTTTTGTGTAGGTTAAATTATGTGGTTCAAAAATATCCGGGTTTACAAACTCAGTGCGCCGTTAAGCACTGATCCTGCTGTTTGGGAGCAGGCACTGACAGAATTCAAGTTCACCCCGCTCACTGCACAGGAAGCAGTGCGAAGCGGCTTTAGTTTTCCACTGCATGCCAGCATTAAACAATATTGCCATGCTTGTCAGCATTTGTTGTTTTTCGCACTGAAACGACAGGAAAAAATATTACCGGCTGCCGTTATTAACGAAGAAATGCAGCCGAAACTGGAAGCGATGGAACAGGAAAAAGGCCGCCCGCTTAGCCGTAAAGAGAAACAAAGCCTGAAAGAAGAGTTGCAACTGAGCTTGCTTCCGAGGGCATTCAGCCGTTCCACCCTGACCCAGGGTTATTACGATCCACAAAATCAGTGGCTGGTCATAAACAGCGGCAGCGCGTCTAAAGCTGAAGATGTACTGGCGCTGCTGCGTAAAGCGCTAGGCTCTTTGCCAGCCTTACCCTGGCTGGACAACCATAAACTCAATACACACCTGCAGTTATGGCTGCAGAATCAAGCACTGCCACAAGGGTTTGCACTTGGTAGTGATGCCGAGCTGAAAGCACCGGATGACGAAGGCGCTAAAGTAAAGTTCAGCAACCATTTGTTAAGTGCTGATGAAGTACAAAGCCATTTACAGGATAAACTGGTTACCAGTATTAGCCTGGAGCAAGCCGACGCCCTTTCTCTGGCTGTCACTGACGACGGCGCCGTTAAACGCATTAAGTTTCATGATGTGCTGACAGGCCAGAATGACGAACTTGGCTGGGAAGATTTAACTGCCCGCCTTGATGCCGATTTGATGTTAATGGCGTCTGCGTTGAATCAGGCGTTACTCAGTATCAGCCAGCAGGTTGGTGCCGCTGAGTAAAGCAGCAGTTTAACTGAACATAGCCCTGACATCCTGATATACAGCTTGTATTTCAGGATGTTGCATAAAGTCCGGCTGCGGTACCAGCTGCAAATTCACGTAATAGTCTAACAGACGCTGCTGTACATCCTTGTCACTGTAGCCATCCCGGGCGATCACGGCCAACCGGATAAAATCAGTATACCCCGGGCCTGGCTTTTCAGGCTGTAGCTTCTGCCAGTTCAACGCTACCTGATGAAAAGGCTCATCAAAACTCCAGGCAAAGAGTATTCTGACGCTGACATCGGTTGCCAGACGCGTTGCTACAAATAATAAAAAGCGCGAATCTCCCAGCAGATCCTGCTGCCGCTCAGCTTCGGTTATCAGGGGTAAAGCGCCAATATTATGCACCAGCGCCATCAGTGTCAGCACATCTTTATTTAAACCACTTCTTGGCACCCGTCCGTTGTAATACGCCAGGCATGCCGCTGCAATACAGGCAACATCAATGCTGCTTTGCCAAAGCATATCCAACTGCTGCTGCACTTGTTTATGTTTTGAGACAAATACCTGCTCCAGTGCCATCGCCACAGCAATATTGCGGATCTGGCTCAGACCAATGCGTGTGACGGCCTGATTCAACGTATTGACTTTAATGGAGCGCCCCATAAAAGCACTGTTCGCTACTTTAATCATCCTGGCAGCCAGTGCCGGGTCCTGTGCAATGATATCGGCCATTTCAATTAAGCTGACGTTTGGATCAGCAGACCGCTGTCTGACTTTCAACGCTATATCTGGCAGTGTCGGCAGTACCAGCTCATCATGTTGGATTTTATGCTGCAGGATCTGCAGTAACTGCTGCTGTGCTGTCATGGTATCTCCTTAGCAAGCCAGAATCAGTGATCAACCGGCACCTGCCGGCTGATAATCTGTGCCATAGCACTGAGTAAAGCGTCACATTCGCCGCGTAGCTGCTTGTTGGCACTACGCTCCAGTTTGCCCGCCAGTTCAGTCAGTTCAGGATAGCCCATGCTACCAGCGCTACCTTTCAGGCTATGAGCCGCATAAGCCAGCTCACGCCAGCGTGACGCGCTAAAATGCAGCTCCAGTTCACTTAACAGGTGTGGTAACTGAGCGGTAAACTGCTGCTTCAGCGCCAGCATCTGCGGATCAGAGGCCAGCTGCTGCGCCAGTGTATCTGCCTGCACTGTGACACCCGAACCATACTTGGTCAATATTGCCAGCAAGTCGGCCTGTATCACAGGTTTGGGTAAAAGCCCCTGACAGCCGGCCTGACGGTAGCGTTCTAAATCTTCTGACATAACGTTGGCCGTTACCGCTATAACCGGCGTATCTATACCAGCATGGCGAATAAGACGGGTAGCTTCTTCACCTCCCATCAACGGCATCTGCATATCCATAAAAATGAGATCAAAATCTTCCGCCAGCGCTCTTTCTACCGCTTTGTGCCCATTGTCTACCAGTTCAGCGCTGGCATTTGCTTTCTCCAGCATCAGCTGCAGTAGCAACTGATTATCCGGGTTATCCTCGGCTACCAGAATATGCAGCCGCTGCTGCGCTACAGGTTCTTTTTCATCTGTACCGCTTTGCGTCGCCTCTTTAACATAACTATCAAGCAACAGGGTTTGTGCAGAGCTACAATCAAACACTAACTCAAAACAGCTGCCAATGCCTTTAACACTCTCAACCCGAATATCGCCGCTCATCTGCTGCATCAGCTTTTTCGATATACATAAACCGAGCCCCGTACCACCAAAATTACGGGTTACTGTAGCATCAGCCTGTACAAAGGGCTGAAAAATACGGCTTAACTCATCGGCATTCATGCCGATCCCGCTGTCTTTAACTTTAATGGATAACTGGCTGGTTAACACGTCAAAGGACACATCAATAATA
This sequence comes from Rheinheimera sp., assembly GCF_036568245.1. Classification (GTDB taxonomy): domain Bacteria; phylum Pseudomonadota; class Gammaproteobacteria; order Enterobacterales; family Alteromonadaceae; genus Alishewanella. The sequence continues at coordinate 12,137 of NZ_DATCSY010000383.1, forward strand.
ATCTTGCCTTTCTGGGTAAACTTGACCGAGTTACTGGTTAGGTTTAGCAGTACCTGCCGAAACCGCAGAGCATCGTTATACAGTTTTGCCGGCAGAGGAAAATGTAAGTTCAGCAAACACTGGATCCCCTTACTTTCCGCCTGACTCCTGGTCAGTAAAAACACATCTTCGATCAATGCCAGACAATCAAACGGTTCATAATTCAGCTCCAGCTTCTCGGCTTCAATCTTGGATAAGTCCAGAATGTCATTGATCAGATTAAGCAGATGATCACCACTTTTTAACACCCGCTGCAGATAATCCTGCAGTTTACTGCTATCACGTTCACCTTGTGCCTGTTCAGAAAACCCGATAATAGCGGTAAGTGGTGTGCGGATTTCGTGGCTCATATTGGCCAGAAACACACTCTTCAACCGGTTTGCCTGTTCAGCCGCTTCGCGGGCCAGTATAAGCTCCTGGTTAGCCGCAGCCAGATCGTCGTTGGCCCGGGCTAAATCCTGCGTCCGGCGCAACACCTTGTCCTCCAACTGTTGCTTGTAAGCACGTTCACGTTCACGATAAACCCTAAGCTGGCGAACCATCACATTAAACGCAGCAAACATATCACCGAGCTCATCCTGCTTTTTTACTTCCAGCAAAGTGGACAAGTCTCCGCGCCCGACTGCGGTTTTTGCTGCCGTCAGCTGTTTGATGGGTTCAAAAATGTTGCGGATCAGCAACCAGTACACCAGCAGAGGTAAAATGAAACTCACCATCACAGTCAGCAAAATCAGTACCAGCGATAACGTACGTTGCTGACGGGAAATTTCTTTTTCGTCTAAGCCATAAAGCAATTGATAACTTCCCGGCAAGCTCTTGCCCAACAACATCCGTTGCTGCCCCAGCAATAGCTCAGATGAGAAAGCATTAGCATCTATGCTGCGCTGTATTGCTCTGAAGTTGGTCGGCGCAAAAGCACTGCCTATCAACGCCGGATTATCAGCATAAGTAATAGTGGCCGCTTTACTGATCAGTAAAGTGACACTGTTAGGAGTATGACGGTAGCTGACAACCTCGGCAAACATATCCGGGTTTACCACAACGACCAGATAGCCCCATAACCGTCTGGACTCCGTTACCGAACTGCCATAAAGCTTATGGGCAAAAAATAACTGCAGCTTTTTACTGTCAATGTCTTCGGCCAGAAAGTATCCCTCTTTGTCGACCTGCGCCTGCAGCGACGAAAAGTACTCGTTGCGAAACCGGTTTGGTAACGTTGAATATTCGGTAGTGGCCGGCAGCTGCAATTCATAATCACCGTTGAGGTTAATCAATTTCAACGATACGATCCTGCGATCGGCACTGACAAACTGCTTGAATTGCTGTTCAAGCTCACTAAGGTTTTCTGAAGTGGACTGCTTGATATACGACTGTAGCAGAGGGCTTTGTGACAACATGCCAAGACGGGTCTGGTGCTGTTGCAAAAAATCACTTAACTGCAATTGCTGTGATGTTAATGCCTTCTCTGCCTGAAAATAGGCCTGTTGCTGCAGATATTCTTTACTGAACTGGTACGCCAGATAGCCAAATGCCATTACCGGTAGCACCAGCAACGGCAACATATAAGCTACTAAGGTTTCACGTAATTTCATCCTTGTCCTGACGTGTCTGCTGAGCAATGCTTAGCAAGTTAATATACTGCTACAGCATAACCAGCATACATCAAAGCGACAAGTACTAGTTTAACCACATCAACAATACTACCCGGGGCTTATCCCCAGATAAATTTGCTAAGAAACACCAGCGCCAGCACCCACACGCTGAGCGTTGTTTGTCGTAACTTCCCGGTCAGCAAACACAGTAGTGCATAAGTAATAAAACCCATGCCGATGCCATCTGAAATAGAAAACGTCAGCGGCATCATAATCAGAACCACTGATACCGGCACGGCCTGAATAACATCGTCCCATTTGACATGTTGCAGACTACTCAACATCAGCGTAGCAACATACAACAACGCTCCTGCAGTTGCATATGCCGGCACCATGGCCGCCAGCGGAGAGAACCACAGCGCAGCCAGAAACAGGCAACCGGTGACAACTGCCATCAGGCCGGTACGTCCACCTGCTGCAACTCCGCTGGTACTCTCTACATAACTGGTTGTTGTTGACGTTCCCAATAGTGAACCAGCAATGCTGGCGGAGCTGTCCGCAATCAGTGCTTTACTCAGCGCCGGAACTGAACCGTCTTTTTGCATCAGACCGGCTCTGTGAGTAACCGCTACCAGCGTGCCCGAGGTATCAAACAAATCCAGAAATAACAGGCTGAGAATAACGGGCAACATACTGAGCTGTAATGCACTGGCAAAATCCAGTTGCATAAAAGTCGGCATCAGTGAAGGCGGCACAGATATCAAGCCGTTATAATCTGTATCCCCCATAAACCAGGCTGCGGCAGTTACCAACAAAATACTGATAAGTACAGCACTGTGCCAGCCCCGGTGTGCCAGCGCAAAAATCACAAAAAAACCGGCTAGAGCTATCAGAATCTGCGGGTTGTGCAGATCACCCAGTTTCACCAGTGTTGCCGGACTGGCAACAATAATGTTGGCAGTTTTCAGCGCTATTAGCGCTAGAAACATGCCAATCCCCGCAGCAATCCCCATCTTTAACGGCAGTGGAATGCTATTGATGATCCATTCGCGTATCTTAAAAATACTCAGTAACAGAAACAGGCAGCCAGAAAAGAATACCGCAGCCAAAGCGGTCTGCCAGCTATGGCCCTGTTCCAGCACTATCACATACGTAAAAAAAGCGTTCAACCCCATGCCCGGCGCCAGTGCGACCGGCAAATTTGCCAGCAGCCCCATCACCAGGCATCCCAAAGCTGCCGCCAGGCAAGTTGCAACAAACACGGCACCATGATCCATGCCGGTCTGCGCTAACATTGATGGATTAACAAACAGCACGTAAGACATCGCCATAAAGGTCGTGATACCGGCCAGCACTTCCCGCTTCACTGTCGTATGGCGTTCAGTCAGCAAAAATAGTTTGTTCAGCAAAGGCTTTTCCTCAAAAAACAAAAAGCTGGCGACACGCCAGCTTTTTATTTTACTAAAACCGAATAATCAGACAATTTTATTCTGTTGCCAGAATTTTTCTTTTTCCATGCGTTTTTGTCTTTTTTCACAAGGCTTATCGCAATCGCAGGCTTTTTCGATGCCAATTTCACCAAGGCCACCACAGCTACCGGCAATAGTCTTGCGCTGCAGCAGAAAGCCAGAGGCCATTGCTACCACTACCAGCAAAAACAGGCCAAAAGTCAGTAAAAACAAGGTCATAGCTGCCTCCGCTTACTCAGTCAGAAAAGGTTTAAACGCTTCCGATGCCAGTTCAGTAAAACCATCTTCGGTTTTAACCACCAATAACACAGCGATATTATACCGGTTTGCAAAAGCAATTGCTTCTTCTGATGGCATAACATTTAGTGCAGTAGCGTAACCATCTGCCGTCATACACGAGGGATGTAGTACAGTAGCTGACACTGTCTTATGTTGTATCGGCTGGCCACTGCGTGGATCGATAAGATGCGAATAACGTATGCCATCTTCTTCAAAGTAGTTACGGTAATCACCTGACGTAGCAACGCCCATATCACCTGTCTGCAAAATCCGCTGCACCGAGCGCTCAGCATCAACCGGCTTCTCTATCGCTATTTTCCAGGGCTGTGAGTCTGGCTTACTACCCTTGATCCGCATTTCACCACCGATTTCGACCAGATAGTTACTGATACCGTTCTGCTCTAGAATCTCTGCGACCTGGTCTACGCCATACCCTTTAGCAATAGTTGATAAGTCAACGGCCAGCTGTGGTACTGATTTAGTCAGGCCTTCGCCTGACAATGTCAGTTTCTGATAACCGACGACAGAACGCGCGTTATCAATATCAGCCTGCTCCGGTGCATGCTCTATACGGCCATGAGCGCCAAACCCCCATAGCTCGACTAAAGGCCCGACAGTAACATCTAATACACCATCAGTTTGCTCAGCAAGACGCAATGCCTCTGCCACCACTAACCTTGTCTGTTCTGACAGGGGAAACGCCTTGCCAGAGTCGAAGCGGTTGAACCGCATCAATTCAGACTCCGGCCGGTAAGTTGACATCAAATCATTGACCAGTTCCAACTCGATATCAATTTGCTGTTGTAGCGCCGCCGTATCCGGTTCCCGCGCACTATACAGTTTGACTACGTAATAGGTCCCCATCGTGCTGCCGTTGAGCTGCACTTGTTGATTGCCTGGCTTAGCCGGGCTGCACGCAGCGATAACGCTTATACAGATGAAAATAAAGCAGAGTTTGACGGAAGAAAATATATGCATAGCAGTTCCAGATAGCAGAAGGGGCAGCCTTACGGTCGCCCCTTTTGTTGTCACATTAAATATTAGCCGCCGAAGTCGTCTAACAGGATGTTTTCATCTTCAACGCCAAGATCTTTAAGCATATTGATCACGGCCTTGTTCATCATCGGAGGACCACACATGTAGAATTCGCAGTCTTCAGGTGCTTTATGGTTTTTCAGGTAGTTCTCATAAATGACGTTATGGATAAAACCGGTATAACCACTCCAGTTGTCTTCTGGCTGCGGATCAGACAAGGCTACATGCCATTCAAAGTTGTCATTCTCAGCCGCCAGCATGTCAAAATCTTCTACATAGAACATTTCGCGTTTAGAGCGTGCACCGTACCAGAACGTGATCTTACGCTTCGATTTCAACCGACGCAGCTGATCGAAAATGTGTGAGCGCATTGGTGCCATACCTGCACCACCACCGATAAATACCATTTCTGCTTCGGTTTCTTTGGCGAAGAACTCACCAAACGGACCAGAAATAGTCACTTTATCACCTTCTTTCAGACTCCATATAAAAGACGACATCTTACCGCAAGGCAGAGTCAGGTTATTTGGCGGCGGCGTAGCAATACGCACGTTCAGCATGATAATGCCTTCTTCTTCCGGATAGTTCGCCATCGAGTATGCGCGGATCGTCTCCTCGTCTACCTTTGACTCCAGGCTGAAGAAGTTGAAGCGTTCCCAATCACCACGGAACTGCTGCGGAATATCAAAATCCTTGTACTTCACATGGTGCGCAGGCGCTTCAATCTGAATATAACCACCTGCACGGAACGGTACAGATTCACCATCAGGGATCTGCAGCTTAAGCTCTTTAATGAAGGTCGCTTTGTTATCGTTAGAAATAACAGTACAGTCCCATTTCTTGATGCCGAAGATTTCCTCTTCAACTTCAATTTCCATGTCTGTTTTCACGTTAACCTGACATGACAAACGGCAACCTTCACGCGCTTCACCTTTAGTGATGTGGCCCAATTCAGTTGGCAGAATTTCGCCACCACCTGATTTAACATGCACACGACACTGGCCACATGAACCACCACCACCACAGGCTGATGATAAGAAGATACCTTTATCAGCCAGCGCACCTAACAGTTTGCCACCGGCTTTAGTTTTAATGGCCTTGCTTGGATCGCCATTAATGCTGATGGTGATGTCACCTGAGGCTACCAGCTTAGATTTAGCCGCTAAAATAATAACGACTAACGCCAGAACCACCAGGGTAAACATGCCAACGCCAAGAAATATGTCTAAATTTTCCATCTTGTCTGCCTTTACCCCTTACAGTGAAACACCAGAGAAAGACATAAAGCCTAACCCCATTAAGCCAACCATTAAGAAGGTAATACCCAGTCCACGTAAACCGTGTGGAATATCTGCGTATTTCAACTTCTCACGAATACCTGCCAGTAAGGTAATTGCCAGCATCCAGCCAATACCACTGCCAATACCGAATACAACGCTCTCACCAAAGTTGTAGTCGCGCTCAACCATGAAAGCTACCGCACCGAAAATGGCACAGTTAACGGTGATAAGCGGCAGGAAGATACCTAAAGCGTTGTACAGCGCCGGGAAGAACTTATCTAAAATCATCTCCAGGATTTGTACTAACGCAGCAATAACGCCGATGTAAGTTAAGAAACCTAAAAAGCTCAGGTCAGCTTCTGGGAAGCCTGCCCAGTCCAGCGCACCTGGCGCCAATAAGTTTTGGTATACCAGATTGTTCACTGGTACCGAAATACCTAATACTACTGTTACCGCAACACCCAGACCAAAAGCCGTGGTAATTTTTTTCGATACAGCAATAAAAGTACACATCCCAAGGAAGAATGACAGTGCCAGGTTTTCAATGAAAACCGCACGAACGAATAAACTAATATAATGTTCCATCTAATGCTCCTTAGGCCTTCTCTACCTGTTCGGTACGGAAGGTGCGCAGTATCCAGATAAAGCAGGCTATGATGATAAATGCGCTAGGTGGCATTAACAGCAAGCCCATAGGCTGGTACCAGCCGCCGTCTTTTACCAGAGGTAAAATTTCGATACCGAATACTGTACCTGAACCACCCAGTTCACGGATAAAAGCAACCGTCATCAGTACCACACTGTAACCTAAACCATTACCGATACCGTCCAGGAAACTGATGCCTGGGGCACTTTTCATTGCATAGGCTTCTGCACGACCCATCACGATACAGTTGGTAATAATCAGACCGACGAATACCGACAGCTCTTTAGCAACATCATACGCAAAAGCTTTCAGTAACTGGTCAACCACGATTACCAGTGACGCAATAATGGTCATCTGCACGATGATCCGAACACTTGATGGAATATGATTACGGATCAGAGAAATAAAGAAGTTTGAAAAGGCGGTTACCAAGGTAAGTGCAATACACATTACCAGCGCCTTATCCATTTTAGTCGTAACCGCCAATGCAGAACAGATACCCAGTACCTGTAATGCTATAGGGTTATTAGCAAAAACCGGCCCGAAAAGAACCGTTTTAATTTCTTTTGCATTAGCCATTGTTTAATGCTCCATCGCGAACTTTGGCCAGGAATGGGGCAAAACCCATCGCACCTGCCCAGAAATCGAAAGTATGCTGTACACCGTTACTGGTCAATGTAGCACCAGATAAGCCGTCTACTTCAAAAGCAGAATCTGCACTGGCGTTACCAGGTTTAACCACTTTAATCGCCGGTTGGCCTGACTGATCCAGCAGTTTCTTACCAACGAATTGCGCAGACCATTTCGGGTTCTGTACTTCACCACCTAAGCCGGCTGTTTCACCCTGCTCGTAGTAGTTCAGCCCCTGAATGGTAGTACCATCCGGCCCTAACGCCAGGAAAGCATGCATGGTAGACCACAGGCCATAACCGTGAATTGGCAATACAATTGCGGACAACTCACCAGACTCAACACCTTTTTCGTAAGCAAAATAAACCGGTGCTACGTTAGCGCGGGTTTTAATAGAGGCAATATCCTCATCCCCCGGTAAACGTTCGCTGGTAGCAGGGTCTTTCATTGCTTTGCGGTAATCATAATCTTTTGGCTTATCAACCAGCTCACCGCTATCTAAGTCAACAAAACGCTCTTCAATGTGTTTGCTGTATAAAGCAGCAATGTCAGAACCGGACAGCAAGCCTGTTACAGCCAGTACGTTTTTCTGGGAGTCCAACAACTTATTTGCAGTTTGTTGTGGGCGCAGTTGTACAGCAGCAGTAGACACTATAACCGCACATACCAGACATAAAGAGATGACTACAATCAGCGTTTTGCTGATGCTATCGTTATTACTAGACATTACGTGCCAGCCTCCGCTTGATATTGGCCTGAGCCACGAAGAAATCGAATAATGGTGCAAACAGGTTTGCGAACAGTATTGCTAACATCATACCTTCTGGGTATGCCGGGTTAACGACACGGATCATCACAACCATGAAACCGATCAGAATACCGTAAGCCCATTTACCTTTGTCGGTGAAAGAAGCGGATACCGGGTCAGTCGCCATAAAGAACATACCGATGGCAAAACCACCTAATACCAGATGCCAGTGCCAAGGCATTGCAAACATAGCATTAGATTCAGAACCGATAGCGTTGAACAGATAAGATGTCAGCACCATACCCACCATTACACCGGCAACAATGCGCCAGGATGCGATACGGAAATAAATCAGTGCCAAACCACCAATTAGCAGCGCCAATACTGAGGTTTCACCTACTGAACCTGGGATAAACCCATAGAACGCATCCCACCACAGTTGCATGTTAGAGGCGTAGTCTAAATCGCCGGCAGCTGCTTTACTTAACCAGGTTGCGCCTGAATAACCATCAGCTACAGTCCAAACCGCATCGCCGGAAATTTGTGCCGGATAAGCGAAGAACAAAAATGCACGACCAGCCAGAGCCGGGTTTAAGAAATTACGGCCGGTACCACCAAACACTTCTTTGGCAATAACCACACCAAAGGTAATACCTAAGGCAACCTGCCACAGTGGAATAGTGGCTGGCAGAATTAGCGCAAACAGAATCGAGCTGACGAAGAAACCTTCGTTGACTTCATGTTTACGTACAGAGGCAAACACCACCTCCCAGAAACCACCAACAACAAAAGTGACAGCATAAATCGGCAGGAACCATACGGCGCCGTACCACATTTTACTGCCCCAGCCCGATGCAGCACTTAAGTCACCACCTAAAGCGTGGAAAATGGCAACCTGCCAGGTGTCTGGTGTACCAAAACCGGCCTGCAGTGCAATAACCGCCTGGTGACCTACGTTGTACATACCAAAAAACAGTGCTGGAAACAGCGCTAACCAGACAAAAATCATGATCCGTTTCAGATCGATACTGTCACGCACGTGCGTACCGTTCTTGGTAACCAGACCAGGAGTATAAAGAATAGTGGCAACAGCTTCATACAGCGCATACCACTTCTCATATTTACCGCCTTTTTCAAAAGACGGCTCAATGCGCTCTAAAAAATGCTTCAAACTCATGATTAGCCTTCCTTCTGAATGATCGTCAGGCAGTTACGTAAAATGGTGCCGTAATCGTATTTGCCAGGGCACACAAAGGTACACAGTGCCAGATCTTCTTCATCTAATTCGAGACAACCCAGTGACTGAGCACTGTCGGTATCACCCGAAATCAGATCCCGCAGTAATAATGTTGGCAACATGTCCAGCGGCATAACACGTTCATAGTTACCAATAGGCACCATGGCACGGGAAGAACCATTGGTTGTCGTGGTCATGTTAAATAACCGCTTAGGACTTAGGTGAGACAGGTACGCACGAGTTACTGAGAACTTGGTTGCACCTGGCGCAATCCAGCCTAAAAACTCTTTATCGTAGCCTTCAGCCAATACCGACAGCTGAGTATGGAAGCGGCCGATATAGCCATGCACACCATGCGCAGCAACGCCGGATAATACTGAGCCTGAGATAATACGATTCTGGCCTTCAACCAGTTCACCTGCTGTCAGTTGAGCAACTGATGCACCCTGTACAGCTTTAACCAAACGTGGATTTTTAACAGCCGGGCCCGCCAGAGAAATCACGCGCTCGCTGTGCAACTCACCGGTAGTGAACAACTTACCGACCGCAATTACGTCCTGATAGCCAATGTGCCATACCACTTTCTTCGCGCTGACAGGGTCAAGCAAGTGAATATGGGTACCAACCAGACCGGCCGGGTGCGGACCATCAAACTCGGCAACTTCTGCTTTGCTCACTGCAGGTACATTTGCGCCGGCTTTTTTAGACACATAAAGCTTACCATCCGTCAGTGCCGTCAGAACCGTCAGGCCCTGAGTAAAGGCTTCGCTGTCAGCCGCAATAACAACAGCCGGGTCTGCCGCCAGAGGATTTGTGTCCATTGCATTGACGAAAATCGCACGAGGTGTGCTGTCAATTGCCGGAGTCTGACTGAAAGGACGGGTACGCAACGCCACCCAAAGCCCTGAGTCAACCAGGTTCTGTACGACTTGTTCACGGTTTAACGTTGCTAACTGATCAGCGCTATACTTGGCAAACTGAACAGCATCATTGCCAGCGGCTTCAATCACCACTGACTGCAACACCCGCTTCGCACCACGATTGATCTCTGTGACAGTGCCCGCCAGCGGCGCAGTAAACTTCACACCCGGTGTCTTTTTATCTTCAAAAAGTACCTGGCCTTTCTTTACCGTATCACCAACTTCAACCGCCATGGTCGGACGCATACCAATATACTCTTCGCCTAATACAGCGACAGTGGTAATGGCATTGCCCGTACTGATCTCTTGTTTAGGACTGCCCGCCAGGGGAATGTCCAAGCCTTTTTTGAGTTTTATCATACGTACTTGCACTACTATTTTGGGAAGAAACAGGGCCTAGTTTTTCAGCTGCTCTGAGCGCAGCGCATCCGGCATTTTTTATTCAGTGTCAAACACTGTTTATTTTTACGCCAGATACACGTATTAAAGTCGCGGATTCTATCATCATTACCGCGGCCTATCTATGCTATTGCATAAATTTTCCGGCAATCCGGCTGAGCAATTCCGCCATTGGTCTAACCTGACAGCGCGGCGACATTAGCTCGTTATCAATGCAAATTCTAGTCAACTTTAGTCCATTTACGGATAAACAAAAGCCGCCAAATGGCGGCTTCAATATTTTATCCGGCAATATTGTGCAGTGGTACCATAGGCGATACGTCTGCATCATAATCAACATGGTTGTAACCAAAGCCAAATAGTCTTAGAAATTCATTATGATAGCCTTTGTAATCGGTCAGCGTATCGATAGTGTCAGTGGTAACCTGGCCCCATAGATCTTTCACAGCTTGCTGGATATGCGCACTTAATTCTTTGCCATCCATCCGCAGACGACCAGCATCATCCATCAGCGGCGCATCACTGTATAACCCCTTGCGGAATAAACCATTAATCTGTTCAATACAACCTTCATGTGTACCTTCTTCTTTCATCACCCGGTACAACAATGAAATATAAAGCGGCATGATAGGAATGGCAGAACTGGCCTGGGTAACCAGCGCTTTTAGCGACGCAACGTACGCCTTACCTTTTTTTGCACTTAGTTTATCAGTAATGGCAGCCGCAGCCCGATCCAGATCTTCTTTGGCTTTACCAATGGTAGCTTTACCGTATATTGGCCAGGTTAATTCTTTACCAATGTAAGTGTAAGCAACCGTCTGGCAGTTATCTGCTAATACTCCGGCAGCGTTGAGCTGATCCAACCAGCGCTCCCAGTCCTCTCCGCCCATGACTTTCACTGTCTGATAAATTTCATCATCGTTTGCCGGTTCCACAGACACTTCTTCGATTTCGCGTTTGCTGGTGTTCAGTGTCCGGGCCGTGTATGCCTGACCGATAGGTTTTAATACAGAACTGAATACTTCGCCGCTTACAGGGTCTTTGCGCCGTGGCGCGGCCAGACTGTATACCACCAGATCAATCTTGCCCATTTCTTTGCTGATGATGTCGATTGCCTGACTTTTCAATTCATCAGTAAATGCATCACCATTGAGGTGTTTATTCCAAAGTCCGGCTGCATTTGCAGCCTGTTCAAAAGCGGCAGTGTTGTACCAGCCTGCAGAGGCAGTTTTGCTTTCTGTTGGCTCTTTTTCAAAGAAAATACCTAAGGTTTTCGCTGCTGAGCCAAACGCCGCGGTAATACGTGAAGCCAGACCATAACCGGTTGACGCCCCGATAACGAGAACATTTTTAGGCCCGTTTGCAACCGGCCCCAAAGCTTTAACATACTCGATTTGTTCTTTTACATGCTCGGCACAGCCGACAGGATGAGCGTTTGTACAAATAAAACCACGAATTTTCGGTTGGATAACCATGACAGCTCCTGCTGTTGTCTCGACAAAATTGACGCTAGTGTAAAACTTTACCGCAGAAAACAGGTCTGATCAGCCATTTTCCTTTAATAAATGCTGAGTTCAGACATAGCAGAAAAAAAGCGTCATACCGACGCTTTTTCGTTATTTTCCAGTTTGCTACCACCGTAGCAACGGGGGGATGCCGGTGGTTTCTCCGCATAATACTCATACCATTCCGATGGAGTATAGGTATGCAAAGCTAAAGCATGAATTTTCTCGGCCAGCTCTTCGGCAACAACCGCATTAACGGCCCGATGCCGCTGCAGCAGACGCATACCGTCAAATGCTGGCGTAACAATAACCACTTTAAAATGCGATTCAGATCCCGATGGTACATTATGCAGATGGCTTTCGTTGACCACCTCAAGGAACACAGGATCAAACGCACTAAGTAACTTCTGTTCAATAGCAGTATGAATCAACATAGCTCTAATCCTTTTTTATTCCTTAACAGTAACTCTAGATGGCAGCACTAAACTTGCCAGCACCGTTCGCTGTCAAGTTAAATAATCAGAAGTAACGGGCTGGCCAGCCTACTAAAAATAAATTTGTCTAAGTTTAAGCGGCGATATAACGAAACGTCAGATTCACCCTGCTTTGTGTTACCCGGCTTTGTTTTGGCAGGCGGTGCAACCAGTGCTGCTGACACGCCCCCGCCATCAGTAACAAACTGCCTGCAGGCAAATCCCACGCTAACTGCCAGGGTTGGTGACGGTGTTTCAGTTCAAACCGCCGGCTACTGCCGAGACTCAGCGATGCAATGACAGGTTCGATACCCAATTCCCGTTCGTTGTCGGCGTGCCACCCCATATGTTGCTGGCCGTTTGCATATAAATTCAGCAACACACAATTAAAGCGGCATCCGGTGAAACCACTTACCTCTTCTGCCAGCTGCTTAACCTGAGGATGCCAGGGCTGCGGCGAAAAAGTCATACCTGAATAACGATAGTGACAATGCGGTTCCCCCATCCAGACTTGCTGACGGGGTATTTTAACCGGCTTACCAAACATCATGATACTGTCCTGCGACCAGTTTAATTGCTGTTCGAGTTGCAGCTGCAAAGCATCGCTGTGCGGTCGTGATAACCAATCAGGCCATAACTGAATATCAGCATCAGGCACACTAAAATGCTCAGCAGCAGCTTGCCGGTTGTCGCTGCCTGGCTGCCGTGTCAAAATGCTCATCTTACTTCACCGATAATGTCATTATGAATACCACTTTTAGTTTTGCCGGCGGCAGTTTGCAATTACATCGCTGGCCGTTAGAACAGCCGAACGCCAGTTTACAGGCATGGGATGCCGCTGACGAATTATTATTGCAACATGCCCAGACAGCAATCAGCGAATTTCAGGCGCAACATAACAAGCCACCTTCATTGCTGATCATTAATGACAGCTTTGGCGCACTGTCCTGTGCATTGGCCGCTTATCCCCATGTGCAGGTAAATGATTCCTACCTGGCTGAGCAAGGTACCCGCTATAACCGGCAGCTCAATGGTTTGGGGTTTGACGCTTTGCAGCAGCAAACCAGTTTGCAGCCGTATCCGCAACATGTTGATATCGTGCTGCTTAAACTGCCGAATAACCACAGCTATCTGCAATACATTCTGCAGCAGCTGGCAAAAGTCGTAACGACAAATACTATTGTACTGGCCAGCGCCAAAGCCAAGGACATTAACCGAAATGTTCTGGCGATATTCGAGCGAAATATCGGTCAGGCCAGTGCGTCTCTCGCTGTAAAAAAATGCCGCCTGATACACTGCATCGTCAATACACAGAAGCACGAGGCATCGGACTTTCCGCTTCGCTGGCCACTGGAACAGACGCCTTATACGCTGGTTAATCATGCTAACGTGTTCTCCCGGGAGAAACTTGATCAGGGTGCCCGCTTCTTTTTGCAGCACTTGCCTGAAACAGCAAACGGCGATCTGGTGATAGATCTGGGTTGTGGTAACGGCGTGCTGAGTCTTATTTTACTTAGCCAGAATAACGACATTCAGCTAGTTTGCGCCGATGAATCCTATATGGCGGTGGAATCAGCCCGGCTGACTATTGCAGAAAACCTGCCAGAGCAATTATCTCAGTGTCAGTTTTACACCGACGATTGTCTGAGCCGTCAGGCTGATAAAACTGCCGACTATATTTTGTGTAATCCACCTTTCCATCAGCAGCATGCCGTTACCAGTCATATTGCCCGTCAGATGTTTCAGGATGCCAAACGGGTACTGAAACAGGGAGGGCGTTTGCGTATAGTGGCGAACCGGCACCTGGGCTATGCTGAGGTGTTAAAACATCTGTTCGGTAACTGCCGGCAACTGGCTGCAGATCCCAAATTTGTTATTTTAGAAGTGATAAAAAGGAGTTAATTATGCGCTATGTACTATTCGCCACCTTGTTGCTGACAGGCTGCAGCAGTCAGGTACCAAACTTTATCGTTGCCCCCCAGGTGTATCCGGCGTCGTCAAATCAGCTGAGCCAGGCCAGGTTTGCCTTCGCCGTGAGTGATGAAAGAGGTATAGCCTACACATTACGCCTGAAAGACGGTGATAAAGTGCAGCAAATCATGACCAGTAATGATGTTCGCAGTCAACTGGAGCAAACGTTGTCTCAGGCTTTGACGGCACAGGGTGCCGTGCTTGATATCAACAGTAACACCCAGATGACCGTTAAGATTGCGCAGCTGCAGGCTTTAGTGGATCAACGTACGCTTGAACATGTGGTAACAAACCAGGTGGCGTTTAAAGTTTATGTACAAAATGCGCAAGGCACATTCAGTAAGACTTATTCTGGTGACAGCAGTTTTACGGCGCCGTTTAAAATGGATGTAGCAGCAGTTGAACGTGAATTACGACTGCTGACAGAGCAGGTGTTGACACAGTTATTGCAAGATAGCAGCTGGCAACAAGCCGTCAGGGGGTAATATGCGCAATGTGTTTTTCAGTGTGCTGCTGACGCTGGCCGGATTTAACACTATGGCTGATGCAGGTCAGTTTATTCAGCCGAACAATTTGTATCCTAAAGTAAAGCTGATGACATCCTTTGGCGACATAGTCGTTGAACTGGACCGCAGTAAAGCTCCCATCACAGTGAATAACTTTCTTAGTTACGTAAAGAACAAGAGTTATGACGGCACGCTGTTTCACCGCCTTGAGAGCGAGTTTGTATTGCAGGGCGGCGGCTATGATACGAATTACAAACCGATTGAAGAAGCCAAAGCTATTTTTAATGAATCCGGTAATGGTATGAAAAATCAGATCGGTACCATTGCAATGGCAAGGCTGAATGACCCACACAGTGCTACCAGCCAGTTTTACTTTAACTTGTCGGATAACAGTCATCTGGATCCGGGCAGGAACTGGGGCTATGCCGTATTTGGTTACATCACCGAAGGTATGGAAGTGCTTGAGAAAATACGTGCAGTTCAGACAGATACATCAGTCGAACTTGGTTGGCCGAATGTGCCGGTAGAAAAGGTTGTATTAAAAACGGCTATCGTGCTGCCAGAGCAGTAAAACCGGCTATACTTGGCTTTAACGCACTGATGACAGGATGCTATAAAGCCAGGTATGCCAGACCAATTTATAGAGCAAAAATCACAACAGCTGATTTTTTATATCTCACGCTATTTGCGCGGTCGTTTGCCGCACAGTGAGTTGCACCTGTTTGTCTGGGATACGCTGGAGGAATGGGCCCATCTTAATCACACTATACATATCCCTTACACCAACAGAGAGCGGGTTTTCTGGCATCTGATCCATCAACTGGAATGCTGGCCTGATACCACGTTACGTGAGAACAAAACGCTGCGCAGAAATATTCAGGATTGTATCTGTTACCTGAAAGGCCGGGGTATCGTGCCAGTCGATTGCATTGGCATAAGACCGTAAATAACTGAACCACAATACTTGACCCGTCTACGGTGACAGGTAAGCTACATCAACTTGTTGCAGTCATCCGGTGTTGCTATTGCCTATTTATCTTAACTGGCTAAAAAACCTCAATATTTATTTCCAGCGCAGAGTCCTGGCTATTTTTACTCTGGGTTTTTCCAGCGGTTTGCCACTGATGCTGGTGTTTGGCGTCTTATCATTCTGGTTGCGGGAGGCTGGCGTATCCCGCGCAGATATAGGTTATTTCAGTTGGGTAGCCCTAGCCTATGCAATAAAGTGGCTTTGGTCTCCACTGGCCGATCACCTGCAAATTCCTTATCTGCATCATAAATTAGGCCGCCGCCGTAGCTGGCTTTTATTGTCGCAACTTGCCGTAGTGCTGGCGATAGTATGCATGGCAATGATGGATCCGCAAAAGGACCTGGCTGTAATGGCCGCTTTTGCCGTGTTGCTGGCTTTTGCTTCAGCCACTCAGGACATTAATGTTGACGCTTTTCGAATTGAAAGCGCCCCGGAAAAACTGCAGGCAGCGCTTGCCGCTGCCTATCTGGCAGGATACAGGCTGGCGATGATCCTGGCATCAGCCGGCACACTCTGGCTGGCTGCAGTATTTTCAGATAGCAGCAACGCGTCAGGCAGCAATTACGACTTATCCGGTTGGCAAACCGCTTACATGTTTATGGCGTGTTGTATGCTGCCAGGCATTCTGACAACCATGTTAAGCAAAGAGCCTGTCAGCCTGCTACAACAACATCAGACACATACCGGCAATGCATTAAGCCGGTTTTATCAGTGGCTAAAGCAAGCCGTTGTCGCCCCTTTTATTGATTTCTTTCAGCGCTACAAGTGGCAGGCGCTGCTGATCCTGGCATTGATAGCCTGTTACCGTTTAACCGATATCGTGATGGGCGTGATGGCTAACGCTTTTTATGTTGATATGGGGTACAGCAAAGAAGAAGTAGCGAGCATATCGAAAATATACGGTGTCATCATGACCCTTGCCGGAGCCGGTTTAGGTGGGATATTGATCAATCAATTTGGTACAGCCCGGATTTTGTTTCTGGGTGCGTTGCTAAGCGCAGCAACCAATCTGTTGTTTGCCGCGCTCAGCCAAATCGGCTATGACCTTGCCTGGCTTACCCTTATTATCTCTGCCGACAACCTCAGTGCAGGCATAGCCACCAGCGCATTTCTGGCATATCTGTCCTCACTGGTAAACCTGGCATTTACAGCAACCCAATATGCGATATTCAGTTCTTTGATGTTGCTATTGCCGAAATTTGTTGGCGGTTTTTCAGGTAGTTGGGTCGAACAGTTAGGCTACAGCCAGTTTTTCACTATGACAGCCTTACTTGGCTTGCCGGCGTTAGTATTGATAGTGCTGATTGAACAGCGACGTATGAGAACCTAAGCTGCTATAAAACACAACGCCGCTTAGCGCGGCGTTGTGTTAACAATCAAGCTGATAATACCTGCTTCAGCCCTTCTTTGGGGTCGACATCCAGTGCCTGGCAATAACGGACATATTCAATTACGTCCAGCCTTCTCTCCTGATTCTCTACTTTGCCGATAAAAGAATGAGGCGTACCCAAAATTTCAGAAAGACTGCGCATAGTGTGGCCTTTTTCCTGACGCTGACGTTTCAGCCAAACACACAGCCTCTTGTTCTCATCAGAAATAACGCTTTTTGTACCTTTCATGTTTTTTCTTCTCCCAGCGTGTTACGCTTTTATTATTTAAAATACTTCCTGCAAAACTCAAACCCTATTGCAAACGCAATAAGCAATAAAAATCGGTTAATTAAACCACAGGATGCGACAAGCGTACAGCTACAAGCGTTAAAAACTGTAAAAGGGCTTTACAATTTACGCAGGCTCTGAAGAAAAACGGCTTAAGCTTTGGAATTTAGTATTGCAACTCACGTTGCCCGGATGAGAAAGAAATCATGATAAAACTACTGTTTCTGCTGCCTGTCATCATGTGTGCTATATGGTATGGATATTTGCAGCAAAACGGCTGGAGCATAAAGCAAGGCTGGAAAGGCTTTGGTTATATCCTTGGTTTTAACCTGACCATTGCCATATGTTTGTGGATAATTATGCTGCTGACGCGACCCTAGCCCGCAAACAGCAACATAATAGCATCAAAAAATTCACATAAAATCTGAGCAGTTACACCGAAAACGAAGAGCCACAACCACAAGTCGTTGTTGCGTTGGGGTTTTGTACAATAAAACGACTACCCTGCAGCCCCTCTGTATAGTCTACTACCCCACCCATCAGGTACTGTAGACTCATCGGGTCAACAACCATGGCAACACCCTGCTTTTCTACGACAAAGTCACCTTCGTTCACTTTTTCATCAAAAGTAAATCCGTACTGAAAACCTGAGCAACCACCGCCAGTGATATAAACCCGTAATTTCAGCTCTGGGTTTTCTTCTTCACTTACCAGCAGCGCCACCTTACGTGCTGCCGCTTCAGTAAATTCAATTGGTACAGCTGGTTCTGACATAACAACTCCACAGGTTTCGCTAAGGCGCGAATTATCTAATACCTGACTAATTTATTCAAGTATTGGGCCCTATTGCCGCTTTATCAATAAATACGCTGATATTAAAGCTGAATAGTCAGCAACTTATGTTAAACTCTGGTGTACATATTACGGGTGTTATGGCTTATGCAGCGCTGGCAAATCTGGCTTCCGTCGTTACAACGCCGTTTGGCGTTACCGCAAACTTCATTGCAGCTATGTATCTTAGGTATGCTGGGCGGCCTGGCCGCAGCCATCCTGATTATTTTGTTCCGCCTGGCAATTATCGGTTTACAACTGTTCTTCCTTGAGCGCACTGACGACTTTTCAACCGTTACCGCTGATATCCGCTGGTTGTTACCGTTATGCGGCGCCGTACTGATTGGCCTTATCGCCTGGATAACCGGCTATAAGCATTACCGTCTCGGGATCCCTTTTGTTATCCACCGTATTAAATTGAAATACGGCACCATGCCGACCCGCAATACACTGAATCAGTTTTTTGGTGGCATTCTGGCACTTGCCAGTGGCTTTTCGGTTGGGCGCGAAGGCCCTTCTGTGCACCTTGGGGCTTATGGCGCCAGCACTATTGGTAAATATCTGCAATTACCCTACAACAGCATTCGTATTCTGGCCGGTTGTGGCATCGCGGCAGGTATTTCTGCCTCGTTTAATACCCCTTTAGCAGCGGTTATTTTCGTGATGGAAGTCGTACTGCGGGAGTATCGGGTACATGTTTTTATCCCAATTATGCTGTCTTCTGTGGTTGGCGCTTTAGTGACACAAAATGTATTCGGTAACGCTAATGAGCTGGCTTTACTGAACATAAACCCGATAAGTGGTTGGCACCTGCCTTATCTGGTGCTTTGCGGTATTGTGTTTGGCGCCATTGCTTTTGTATTTAATAAAAACATGATGCGGTTAATCAGATTGTTTAAGAATTGGCCTTTGATACTCAGGTTAGCGCTGGCAGGTGCGGTAACAGCAGCTGTTGGCTATATGATCCCTCATGCAATGGGGGCAGAAACAGGTGCTATCTTCTACGCCGTTAACGCACCGAATGACGTCGCACTGCTGCTGACAATCTTCATTGGAAAAATGTTACTGACGCTGTTTGCATTAGGGCTGGGGGTGCCGGGTGGTGTTATAGGCCCGGTATTTGGTATCGGTATTGTTCTGGGCACTTTGCTGGCGATTATTCCATCCGCAGTGATGGGAGACAATAGTATTGCCGGTACCTATGCGGTGCTTGGTATGGCAGGATTAATGGCAGCAACCATGCACGCTCCGCTTGCCGCACTTGTCGCAGTGATGGAGCTGGCCCACAACCCGGGTATAATTATCCCAGCCATGCTGGTAATTACTACGGCCTATATTACTGGCGTGCAGTTTTTCAATAACAAGTCGATTTTCCTGCTACAACTCGATTTTCTGCAAATGCCATACAAGCTGTCACCTGCCGACGATGTGCTGCAAAAAGTCGGAGTATTGGCGCTATTGGACAATCAATATCAGTTACTGGATACCCCGGACGAGCAGCACGTGCAGCAGGCGCTCGACAAACTGGAACCACCGCAGCAACTGTTGGTAAAACGCCAGTCTGAAACGGGATTTGAATATCTGCTGGCCAGCTACGACGCGCAGTTGTCCATGACAGGTGCCAGTGCGGTGCAATATCTGCCACTGCAGGGGGTAAATCATCAGGCAACGATGGCTGAAGTTTTTGCGATTCTGGAAGATAAGCGCGAAGGTGCCGTTTATGTTTTCCGGGAACAGGATCCTGCCCAACTGATAGGCATTATCCGCTGGGACCAGGTACGCAGTTTATTGGTTAAACAGAACAATCTACTATGACAACTTTGCTCATTTTCAAAGCGTTACACGTGTTTTTTATGGTCGCCTGGTTTGCAGGCATCTTTTATCTGCCAAGGCTGTTTGTGTATCATGCCAGTAGCCAGAGCGAAGCGTGTCACGCGGAATTTAAGGTCATGGAACGGCGTTTGCTGTATTTCGTCACGCCTTTTGCCGGCCTGACCTTGGTATTTGGTTTGCTGTTGATCCATAGCTACGGCAGCAGCTGGTTTAAAGTGAGCAGCTGGCTGCATTACAAACTGGCATTAGTCAGCCTGCTGTACGTTTATCATGGCTATTGTTTCAAACTGCTGGCGGATTTTAAACACAACCGTAACCGGCGCAGCCCCCGTTTTTATCGTATTTTTAATGAGCTGCCGGTACTGGTTTTGCTAGCCATCATTTTATTGGCCTATCTTAAACCTATGTAGTGCGGCATTCGCTTTTATACGCTGAATTAGCATATAATACGCCGGTCCACAGCCGGTTCCGGCCTCTGTTAATCTCAGCGTAAAAGAGCACAGACTATGAGCTTTAAAGGCGAACACATCCTCTCGGTAAACCAGTTTGATCGCGACACCATTCAGCAGATCTTCCAGATCGCACGCAATATGCAGCCCTACGCCAGCCGGCAAAAACGTACTAAAGTGCTTGAAGGCGCTATTTTAGGTAACCTGTTTTTTGAACCCAGCACCCGCACCCGAGTCAGTTTTGGTTGCGCATTTAATCTGCTTGGTGGTGAAGTGCGCGAGACTACCGGTATGGAGTCATCAGCTCTGTCCAAAGGCGAGTCTTTGTTTGATACCGCCCGTGTGATTAGCAGTTACAGTGATGTTATTGCAATGCGCCACCCACAAGCCGGGTCTGTCGCCGAGTTCGCAGTCGGTAGCCGGGTACCGGTATTAAACGGTGGCGATGGCGCAAACGAACACCCGACTCAGGCACTGCTTGATCTGTTTACTATCGAGCGGGAGCTGGCTGCTTCAGGCCAGACTATCGATGGTATGCATATTGCGATGGTGGGTGATTTAAAGTTTGGCCGCACCGTACATTCTTTATCGAAGCTATTGAAGCTGTATAAAAACCTGCGTTTTACGCTTATTTCGCCACGCGAGCTGGCCATGCCAGACGATATCGTCAGTGCAATTGAAAATGCAGGGCATCAGGTGACTGTTACCGATGTACTTGAGGGCCACCTGAATGCTGATATCGTTTATCAGACCCGTATTCAGGAAGAACGCTTTCCCTCTAAGGCTGAAGCCAATTTGTACCGCGGTAAATTCCGCCTTAATCAGGAAATTTATACCCGCTACTGCAAATCAAACACTGTCATCATGCATCCGCTGCCACGGGATTCGAGGATGGAAGCGAATGAGCTCGATAACGATTTGAACCTGAACCCCAACCTGGCTATTTTCCGCCAGGCTGACAATGGCATTCTGGTTAGAATGGCACTTTTCGCGCTGACATTGGGTGTAGAAAACATCGTCAGCGATTATGAATGCGCTGTGCCGTGGTACAGCAATAAACACAGCGGTTAATCTTTAATCGACCTGTGTTACCTTAACAACCGGAATTTGATTTATGTCTTTATCAGCAGAATTATTTCAACGAGCTCAGCACACTATTCCTGGCGGCGTGAACTCACCAGTACGCGCGTTTAAAAGCGTCGGTGGCACCCCGGTATTTATTGACCGGGCTGACGGCGCCTATTTATTTGATGTCGATGGTAAGCGTTATATTGACTATGTAGGCTCATGGGGGCCAATGCTGCTGGGCCACAATCACCCGGCTATCCGCAATGCCGTTATTGCAGCGGCGCAAAAAGGCTTAAGTTTTGGTGCGCCCTGCCCGGCTGAAGTGACGATGGCAGAGCTGGTGAGTAAGCTGGTGCCCAGTATGGAAATGGTGCGCATGGTAAGTTCTGGCACCGAAGCTACCATGAGTGCTATCCGTTTAGCCCGCGGCTATACCGGCCGTAACACCATAGTGAAGTTTGAAGGCTGCTACCACGGCCATGCTGACTCGCTGCTGGTAAAAGCCGGTTCTGGTGCTTTAACGCTGGGCGTGCCGAACTCACCCGGTGTACCCGCCGATTTCGCTAAGTATACGCTGACCAGCGAGTTTAATAACCTGCCGCAGTTACAACATCTGTTCACGCAGCATGGCGATGATATTGCCTGTATTATCGTTGAACCGGTAGCGGGCAATATGAACTGTATTCCACCGGCACCGGGCTTTCTGGAAGGCCTGCGCCAGTTATGCGATCAGTATGGCGCAGTACTGATTTTCGATGAAGTGATGACAGGCTTCCGTGTTGCCCTCGGCGGCGCTCAGGCTGTATACAACGTAAAACCGGATTTAACGACTTTAGGTAAAATTATCGGTGGCGGTATGCCGGTTGGTGCTTTTGGTGGTAAGCGTGAAATCATGCAACATATAGCGCCATTGGGTGCGGTATACCAGGCGGGTACTTTATCAGGTAACCCTATCGCGATGGCCGCTGGTTTAGCTGCCCTGACTGAAATCAGCAAGCCAGGTGTTTATCAGACGTTAACAGCAAAAACCACAGAGTTGCTAAACGGCTTCAGTGCTGCCGCCGCTAAGCATGGCATTCCATTAACGACGAATCAGGTCGGTGGCATGTTTGGTATTTTCTTCACCACGGAGAACAATGTCAGTAACTTTGCTCAGGCGACACAATGCAATATTGATGCTTTCAAGCGCTTTTTCCACTTGATGCTGGATCAAGGCGTATACCTTGCTCCATCTGCTTATGAAGCAGGCTTTTTGTCACTGGCTCACAGCGCTGAAGATCTGGCGCATACAATACAGGCGGCGGAGCTGAGTTTTAAGCAGCTTTAACGACGGTTCTGCAACCAGACTATGTCGGTGTCGTGTGGCCTCGGCCGCACGACATAGCCAATACCATGACCGCCAGAGTATATAGCAACCGGCCATGCCGATGTCCAGCTATCACTGCTTAACGCCCCTTCCGACCAGGAATAGGTATTCACTGTTCTGTGTTCATTGTCCTGCCAATAAATACCGGTGTCATCGACAAACCATTGCTCAGCAGTTTGTTTACGCCAGTCAATCCGCACCGGCAGTGTTGTCAAAGTGCCGCCAGCGCTGCGTAACAACAAGGTGTCACTGTTACTGAACTGCAGCACCAACGCTTGCTCCGGTGCGCATCTTACATCAACAGCCCCTTCATATATCGGCTGCTTTTCCCCGCCTGTTTCAGTGAACAGCTGCCATCCATCAGCGGTAAGCTCAGTCCAGTACAACCGCCCCTGGCAGCTGGCATAACGGCCCGGGTTGTCAGGCTGCAACGGGTACAAAGTTAGTGCACTGCTTTGCGGCTCAAGCCGGTACAGTTCGCTGTTAATCAACACCAGCAATGCTTTGTCATGCCACAGCAGCTGTTGTACCTGCTGATCTTCGTTCAGTCGCGTCAGTTGTATACTGTCACGTCCCTGCTCCAGCCAAATCTGACTGTGCCCTGCCCGTTCAGATACAAAAGCCGTTTGTTGCTCGGCCACGGCCAGTGAGCGCTCACTACGGTTGCTGACATGCCAGGGTAGAAAAGTGGCGTCGCTGTAATGCGATGCTTTAGGTTTTAACTGGAAAATATCAGTCGTGTAGTCCAGAAACTGCGTTGCCAATACCTGTCCCGGATACCGCATAGTTTGTGTTAGATCCCTGGTCAGCGCACCAAGGCCCTGCCATTTCAGGCTGTTTATGTCCAGGATCTGCAGTTCCTGACTTGCTGGTGCCAGCAACAACTGAGTTTCTTCCCACCAGGAGAAATCACTAACAATAAAAGGAAAACGGATCACTTGTTCAGGGTCTCCGTCAGGCAAATCGAGTTTAAGCAAAATACTATTGTTCTGGGTTTCCTGCGCCAGCAGATAAAGCGTATCGTCAGAGATCAGCAGGTGTTGCAATGCTCGCCATGAGCCAGACAATGTCTTAAGCAGGCTTGCTTCGGAACCTGGTTTAGCAAACCAAAGCTGCACCTGGTTATCTGCATCATTATCAAGCCATAACCACTTGTCCTGCCAACGCACTGTGCCTTGCGGCAGAACCTGATAACATGGCCACAATGATACCGGTTCTGTAACAACTGGCTGCAATTGCTGGCTGTAAAAAAAGCAACTGTGCTCTGGCTTATTTGCCCTGAACAAAATGCGTTGCTCGTCCTGCCACAACGCCTGAGAAATTTGTTGATAGCGTTGTGGCAAATGTGTCACCCGCAAATCTGCCAGGTTTTGCAAGCTCCAGTTTAGCAACTTACTATCGGGGGCCTTGTGCTGATATAGCACTTGCGTCTGGGCAGCATTAAGCACCGGCCAGTATTCCTGACCACTCAACGCACTGATCGGCGCTATGGTATCCGGCAATTTAACTAACGGCGCGGCAGTGTACTTTGCCAGAATAAATGCCAGGCTTGCACAACCAATCAGTATTGATAACGCAGTAACAGCAATAAACCGCCACGGCCGTTGCTGAGTAGAGGCGTCATCAAACGGCGTTATCTGTTGGTGTTCATCGGCAGGTAAGACGGTAGTGGCAGGTGACGAAACGGGTAAAGAAACAGACTGAATTTTCGCCAGCCAGCAGTATCCCTTTTTTGACACTGTAGCGATATAACTTGGCGTCCTGACATCATCACCCAGAATTTTACGTAGCGCTCCCACAGCGCGCATTACAGCCGCGTCCGTGCCTTCGTTCGCTGGCCAGACTTTTTCTATAAGAGTGTCTTTTGCCAGCAATATATCAGGATTCTGTAGAAAAAAGTTCAGTAAGCTATGTAAGCGGGGTTCGAGCCGAATCATCTGTTCTGCGGATGCAGGCGAACCAGCCGGCCACAGTTGACCGTAGATCACCTGATAGTACCAGTCGCCAATTTGTACCACAGGGTCCAGATTTGACATTAAGGTCCGCCCGACTTCAAAGTATCTGGGCGGAGTATACCTTAACTATTGGAAATGTTTAGCGTTTCTATTTGTAAGACAGTATGTCAGGCTAATTTTTCGTTTTTCGTTCCCTGAGTTTCTGTTTTAGATTTAGAATCTTTTGGTGTTGATAAAGGGCTGTACACATCTGGATCGCCGCAGAACGGATACCAGCCACATACTAACAGATCTCCAGAAGCGTTTTGCTCTGGTATATTAACTGAATCAGCTTTTGATACTGCAAATACACATACTGTCATTACAGTGGCTGCGAGTAAATTTACTTTCATTTTTTCACCTTAGAAGTTGATAACGATTCGTCATCAAAACTAGGTGCAAGCCTTTGATTTATCTCTATGAATTCATTATAAAATCTTTATAAAACCTCTACGGCAGTTCTAGCTGCGCAATATCAAGATCTCCTCTCACTGACTCGAGAATATAAACAGACTTTTCATCAGGCGACAGGCTAAACCTGCTGTGATACAGAGTGGACTCTACAGCATCTGCCAGAGTTCCCTTTGCAAAATCATAATATTTCAATCTGTAATGGATATCATCCAGTAAGTAAGTGAAGTACAGCCCATCTTTTTTCAACTGAAACTTCAACCAAACCTGATTCTCAGGCAACTGAATGGGTAACTCTTCAGCTGTAACTTTGTCACGCCATTTAATATAGAATCTCTTCGTGTTAGCATCGCGCCATATGCTGTATTCGCCATCATAACTCTCAATATACAACTCACGGTTTTCAAAAACTATCTGCGCGGTTGGTATATTGTCATTAAGCTCTAAACGAATAATATTCCAGCGCGCATTTTTAGACTCAGCATAGTAAATAGCCCGCCCGTCACTGCTCCAAACCGGATAGGAAATCAAATTATCAGCCCCACCAGCAATTTTCCTTGCTGGCTCATCGGCAGATAATAACCAGATGTCATTGTTGACCTGAGTGATCAGAAACTGGCCATCCGGCGAAAAGCTCAGACTACGGAACCGCTCACTGCTTTGAAAAAACGTAATTTGCTTTTGATTGCCGTCCGGATAGAACAGCCATACCTGCGGTAAGCCGGAGCGTCTGGAGACAACAGCGATGGGTTTACCAGGTATAGAACTGACCTCGGCCATCGTTTCATTACGGTTCGAACTGAATACAGTTTCAGCAGCATCTGCATTATTGAGTAAAATATTGGGAACCTTGCGGATATTAACATGGGAAAAACTCCCTACACTGACGTAAACCATACCACTTTTAGCAACCTGAACCTCAAATGCAGCATAGTCAGTATAGGCAATTACAGCGATTCTCCCCGTCACAACATCGACTTTACTTAATGTCGTTGGTGTCGAAGGATAGATGATAGAACTGTCGTCAGGTGTCCAGTCAACATTGCCAGGAATATTATCAGTAATGTTTACCAGCATCTTGTTTTCCCGGCTGGTTAAATCCAGCACCCAAAGCTGGGAAGAGCCTGCCGCATCTCTTAAAAACAGTATTTTAGAGCCGCTGTTGGAAAACCTGGCGACGTAATCGCCAAAACTGCTCGGCGGTGGAACTGTCAGCTGCTCAGTCAATTCACCGTTTAGTGATGCTAACATGATGACCATCTGTTTCTGTGCACTCATGGTCGGATAGACAATATAATTTCCGTCCGGTGACCAAGAAATACGTGATGATACTGAGTTAGCACCACATACGGTCAGCAGCTTATCGCTCTGGGCAGCGAAAGAGGCTAAATTCAATTCAATCAGCCGTATCTCACAGTTCCCGTTTTCGTACATGCGATGATAAGCAATTCTTTTCCCATCAGGGCTGAATACCGCGCCGAAACTGTTGTAGGACGACTCGGTTAACTTTATACGTTTGTGCTCAGTTAAGTCCTGCAGCATCAGCACGGTTACGTTTTCCTGTTCAGGGCTGGCATAGCTGTATACCAGATACCGCTCATCCTCTGACACATTATGGTAAAACTCCAGGCCATCCAGTGCGGTAACAGGCTTGTAACGCAACATAGGGATATCTGAAGCACTTTTATCCTGTACATCAGGTGCCGCAGGCCACAACCACCAGGTAATTGCTGCGATAAAAATGAACGCTAAGCCCGCATACCATGGCAGTAGTGCTGTTTTCTGTTCAAAGGTGTCAACGCCAACCTGAGCTGGTGATGGATCTTTATCAACGGTAGTCTGAGGCTCCAGCACAGTTACCGGCGCGATAAAGCGATAACCGCGTTTAGGAATGGTTTCAATGTAGCGTGGTTCACGGGTATCGTCGCCGAGCGCCACCCGTAATACTCTAATCACCCGGGTAACCCGGCCATCCGATACATCCCGGATCCCCCAGACATCATGCAATAATTCGTCTTTGGTGATCAGCTTGCCAGCATTAGCAATAAAATAATTCGCCACTTTCTGTGACAGGTTATCCAGATCAGCGGTGACAGCAATTTTACCATCGGCAGCCAGCTGCATCAGTTTGTCCTGCTCTGGTACATATTGCCAATCGCCAACCTGCAATGGTTTATCTAATTTTATCGCCATAGTGTCAGACAAGTGTTGTTATTCTTCTGTACATTCGGACATTACAGGCATTTCAACCGAAATCGCTGGCAATAACAATACGTTAAAGCAATTTTGTGGCTGGGCGTAACCTGATTTTAACGAAAAAGCCTGTAAAGAAACCTGTTCAGGCATCGGCCGCAGTAAGGAGCTTACCCCTAACTGGCTGTATAAACGGCTAAAAACACTCAGAGCGCCGGTAGAGCCTGTCAGCCCGATGGCTTTGTTATCATCCCGACCCAACCAGATTGTTGTTAAGGTGTTCTGATCAAAACCACTGAACCAGCTATCGCGGTAATCACTGGATGTACCGGTTTTACCCGCAATGCTAAGCCCGGGGAAGGTTGATTGCAGTATCTTACCGGTGCCTGTTTTTGTCGCTTGCATCAATGCATATTGCAACAAATAAACTTCCTGCTCGTTGTAACGCCGCGTTAATTCATCTTCGCGTAAGTACAAAGCATGGCCGTCATAGCCTGCTACAGCATGAATGGTTGCCAGTTGTTGATGCAAACCGTTGTTGGCAATAGTCTGGTACAGCTGAGTGACTTCAAGCGGGCTTAACTCAACTGCACCTAATAAGGCCGCTGGATGCAGTTTTACTTTTCGCCTGAGGCCAAGCCTGCGCAAACCGTCACTGATAGCTGGCAGGCCCAATTGCAATCCAAGACGTACTGTAGGTACATTCAGTGAGTTAGCCAGTGCATCGATCAACATGACAGGTCCACGGAACTGCTTGTCAAAATTCTGCGGCTGCCAATCCTGATCGTTACTGCGCAGCCTGATAGGCACATCTTCCAGTAGTGATGCCAGCGTATAACGGCCACGCTGTGCCAATGCTTCAAGATAAATGACCGGCTTTATAATACTGCCGATCTGCCGTTTCGCATCGACCGCCCGGTTGAAACCGCCCTGAACCGCATCTTTACTGCCCAGCATGGCTGTTATTTCACCGTGCTGATAATTCGTCATTACAACTGCCGCTTGCAGCTGCGGGTCTAGCTTTGCTAACTGGTTTTTTACTGCCGTTTCTACCGCATATTGCGCCTGCGTATCCAGATAAGTGAATACTTTTATGCCTTGCTCTTTGTCAGCAGCATCGATGCTGAGCTGACGTAACTCTTTTTTAACTGCATCAATATAAGCGGCATAACCACTATTGAGGTACTGAGCCCGCGGAATGACAGAGACTGGCTGAGTTACCGCATTTTCGTACTGCGCTTTGTCCAGCAGATGCTGCTCAAACATTAACCTCAGCACCAGATCACGACGTTGCCGGGCGCGCTCGGGGTAACGACGCGGATCAAAATACGACGGTCCTTTTAGTAAACCAATCATCAGCGCATATTCTGCCGGCTGCAACTCGCTGACTGGTTTCCCAAAGTAAAACCGGCTGCCAAGCCCAACACCATGAACAGCGTTGGCGTAGTTCTGTCCGACAAACACTTCGTTCAGGTAGGCTTCAAGGATTTGGTCTTTGTTGAAACGGTAATCCAGTACCAGCGCAATCATGGCCTCATTTATTTTTCGCCATAAGGTGCGATCGCTGCTCAGGTACATATTTTTAGCCAGTTGCTGTGTCAGTGTTGACCCACCCTGCACCGTGCGCCCGGCCAGCGCGTTGACCCATAATGCCCGTAGTACCGACAACGGCGATACGCCGTGATGATGATAAAAGTCACGATCTTCCACCAGCAATAACGTATCTTTAAATAACTCGGGCACCTGCTCCAAACGCACCAGCTCGCGGTCTTCCTGCTGCGCCGCCACCAAATGCTCTATCAACTGCGGCTCCAGCCTGGCAAAGTTTAGTGGCTCTTTTTGCTGGCGCTGGGTGATCCGGTTAATACCGCTGCGGTTAAATTCAACACTGAATAACTGCGCAGCTTCAAGACCGTCTATATAGGTAAAAGGCCGGCGATATACCGTGACATGGTTACGGGAAACGCTATACTGGCCCGGAGCAGACAAAGCGGCATTACGCTGATATTGCAGGCTGTTCAGCTGGTTAATAAGTTGCTGCTGACTAATGGTTGCCCCTGGTAACAACTCTGTGCTGCGGGCATAAATTTGTGCCGGTACCTGCCATTTCTGGCCGCTGAACTTCTTGCTGATTTTGCTATCCAGATACACCAGATAAAACAGCAGGATCAGCGCCAATACGCAAACTAACTTCAGCAGAAACACCGCGGTCTGGCGAAAAAAGCGGAGCATAGCTGAAGACGGTGCGTTTTGCGAACCGGCTTTCGAGCGGCCTTTTTTCGCCGGGCCGGAATTCTTTGTTTTACTCATTTCAGCATCGCCTTTTTCGTTTTTGTTGTTGGCATTGCCTGCGCCGGATCTTCCGGCCAATAGTGTTTCGGATAACGCCCACGCATTTCTTTTCTTACTTCCTGCCAGGCATTTTGCCAGAAACTGGCTAAATTCTGTGTAACCTGTAATGGCTGCCGCGATGGCGACAATAACTCCACAGTAATATTAATCTGGCCTTGTAGTACCGTCGGAGACTGCATCTGGCCATACATTTCCTGAACCCGCACTGAAAGCCGCGGCCCGCCTTCTGCCAAGTAGTCAATACTCAAGCGCGACCCGGTAGGTGCCTGCCAGTGGCTGGGTAGCAGCAGCTGCAACTGTTGTTGCTGCTGATAACTGAGCTGCTGCCATAACACATCGTACAGCGGCAACTGCGCCAGAGCAGCACTTTTACTGATTTGTGATAGCTGATGCCCAAGCCAGCTTTCCAGGCCATCAAGCAACGCCTGATCAGAAAAATCCGGCCAGTCAGCATCACGCTGGTACTGGCGCAGCAGCGCAACGCGCGCTTTTAACGAGAGAGCAGCCTCCGGCCAGGTTAAGCAGCCTAAGCCTTTACTGCGAATATAATGCAGCCAGGCTTGCTGTTTCTGCTCGGCCGTTAGC